>URBG01000024.1 GCA_900546055.1 uncultured Mycoplasmatota bacterium | reverse complement strand
CCGGTAATGGAGAGAATGCAAAAATCCCAACATGGACCAATCTAACAGCCAGTATGGAAGCAAACCTCTATGAAAAAGGTGATGCGATGGAATATCAAGTCACAGTAGAAAATAAAGGAACGTTTGATGCTAAACTAGAAAACATCTTAACCAATATAAAAAGTAATAATGAAGCTATAAAGATAAGTTTTAGTGGATATACCAAAGGAGAGAAACTATATAAGAATACTAGTAAAGTAGTAAATGTAAAGATCGAATATAATAAAGACTTTGAAGGAACCCCACCAAGTACAAGTAGTGAAGTAGAAATAACATTAGATTATGGGCAAGCTGAAGGAGGAACAATAAAGCCAACTAATGATTATTTAGTAACATATGATTACAAAACAAATGGCGGGACCTCATCAACAGGTCAAAATGAATACTTATCAGAAGGAAGTAAGATAGATTTAAGTTATACAGCAACCAAGAGTGGATGGACCTTTGCTGGATGGAATACAAATAAAGATGCCACAGTAGGATTAACAACATTAGAGATGAAGAATGCTGATGTAACGTTATATGCTATCTATAAGAAGACAATAAATGTAAGTTATAGTAAATCAAGTGAAATAACATCAATAGGAAAAACAACAGACAGTTGCGTTATGTATAATCTTTCATCAACATGTCAAATAACCTTACCAAGCATAACAGCAAGTAGTGGATATGGAGTAGATGGCTGGTATAACGGAAATACAAAAGTTGGAACAGAAGGCACAAAGGTAAATGTATCACCAGGGACAATGTTAGTTGCTAAAGGTGTGGGAAATATATATACCTTAATTTACAATTACAATGGAGCTAACGGAGGAAACAGTACAACAAGTAAAGCAGTAACATATAACTCAACATATGGGACCTTACCTTCACCAACAAGAAGTTATGTAGTAACATATAACTATAATGGAGCGTCTGGAGGAAATACGACAGCTAATGCAACTTCAAATTATACTTTTAATGGTTGGTATAAAGAAAACACATTTGCTAACCAAGTAACAAGTACAACCGTATATAATACAGTAGGTAATTCAACTATATATGCCAAATGGACAAGTACTTCAGTAATCTTACCAAGTCCAAGTAAAACAGGATATACATTTGGAGGGTGGTATAGTGATTCATCATTAACCAATAAAGTAGGAGAAGCAGGAGAAAGTTATACACCAACAAGTAACCAAACACTATATGCTAAATGGACAGATACAACAAAACCAACAGTAAGCTTAAATCCAAATACTCAAACAACATATGTGAAATCTCAGACGGTAACAGTAACATTAGCAGATGCCGGAAGTGGATTAAAAGCTAGTCAGCCAATATACTATGCATGGTCAACTTCAAATGCAACAGCTCCAACAACATGGTCAAGTATAACTTCAACAAATACAGTAGGCGCAAAGAGTGCGACAGTAACAGTTCCTGCAACATCAAGTTCAAGTTTAACTGGGACATATTATTTATGGATAAAAGCAGGAACCTTATCAGATGTAAGTGGAAATACTTCAAATCAAGTAGTGAGTGCTTTGTTTAAATTTGATAATACGCCTCCAACATGTACTTCAAGTGGGGCTTCAACAGCATGGATAGCTTTATCACAGACTATAAAAGGATCATGTAGTGATAGTCATAGTGGATGTTCAAACAGTCAAATTAGTAAAGCATATACAATTGCCTCAGGCACTTCCGGAAAGTATGATTCTTCTTATTCTCCGGGCACAGTAACAGACAATGCTGGCAATAGTGCAACTTGTCCTACTGTTAGAGTAAGGGTAACAGGAAATACCTTAAGTGATTATCAATCAGGAGCATTATTTATGCTTGATGGTAAAACTGGGCTTGGGACTACATCATGGACTGACCAAAGTGGAAATAAAAGAAATGCAACATTTGTTGGTGCGACAAAATCTACTAATTCAATGTATTGTGATGGTGTAAATGATTATGCAAAAATAGCTACATTAAATTACGGTTCTTTGACTTTGGAGAGCGTTACAAAGCCAACTGTTTTGAGTAAAGCTGAACAAGATATATTGGATAATTTTGAAGCCGGTGGATATGGACTATATATTACTTCTTCCTCAACAGCATTAATGGAAGCTCATAAAGGAGGAGCCTATGTTAATCCGGGGGCAACGACTATTAAAAATGGTCAAATAAATTATATTGGTGGTGCGGCAGATTCATCGTTAGTAAAATCTTATGTTAATGGATCTTTTAAACAAGTTAGTAAATCTGGAACTATCAAATATCCAATGTATAATGAGCCAATTCTTATTTGTGGTAATCCATATAGTGATAGGGTTAATGATGATGACTTTTTCTTTAAAGGGAATGTATATGCTGTAAGAATGTATTCATCAGTTTTAAGTAATGATCAAATGCAGAAACATTATGTAATAGATAAATCAAGATTTGGTTTTTAGGAGATGACAATATGAGGGAAAAAAGGAATATAATCATTATTCTTATACTGATAATTATTATAGTATTAGTTGGTATTATGTTTTTCACAAAGAAACCAAGAATAAATGAGCCGAGTGAAGATTTTAAGATTAATAATGAAAAGTACAAGTTGGAAGATAATACAATCTATTATGATGCCGAAATTATCAATAATAAAAAGACAGTGTTAAAGATTAATAAAATAGATATTACTTTTAAAGATAAAGAAGGAAAAAAGATAGTGACTATAACTAATGAGATTGGTAAGAATTTAGATGTATCTGAGTCCATATCTGTTTCAGCGCAAACTAAGGTTAATACAAATAAAAAAATAAAGGCTGTCGAATATAAAATATATTAAAGTAATTATATCAATAGTTAAAATGTAATTAATAAAAGGGTAATGTCAATTTATCCTTTTATTTTTACCATTTTTTTGGTATAATTACTTAAGTAATGCATTAGGAGGGATAGAAATGCGCGAATTTACAGAACAAGAATTAGTAAGAAGAGAAAAAGTCAATGAATTAATAGAGAAGGGGATTAAACCTTTTGGAGAAAAATTTGATGTAACATCAAATTCAATGATTATTAAGGATAATCATGAAATGCAGAGTAAGGAAGAATTAGAAGAGATAAAGGACGAAGTAGTTGTTGCTGGTAGAATTATGACTAAGAGACGTAATGGGAAAGCTGGTTTTTTCCATATTCAAGACAAATTTGGTCAAATTCAAATATATATTCGTTTAGATAATGTTGGCGAGGAAGCTTATGATTTATTTAAGTCTTCAGACATTGGTGACATTGTGGGAATTGAAGGATATGTATTTAAAACTAATACTGGTGAATTATCAATTCATGCAACTAACTATATTCATTTAACTAAAGCTTTGAGACCACTTCCAGAAAAATTCCATGGTCTTACGGATGTTGAAGAAAGATATAGAAGAAGATATGTTGATTTAATTATGAATGAAGATGCTAGAAAAGTAGCATTTGCTCGTCCAAAGATTATTAGAACTATTCAGAAATATTTAGATGATTTAGGATATGTTGAAGTTGAAACTCCAATTTTAAGTCCAATTTTAGGTGGGGCAGCAGCTCGTCCATTTACAACTCATCATAATGCTTTGGATATGCCATTTTATTTGAGAATTGCAACAGAACTTCCACTTAAGAGATTATTGGTTGGAGGAATGGACGCTGTTTATGAAATCGGGAGAATTTTTAGAAATGAAGGTGTAGACCGCACTCATAATCCTGAATTTACAACAATCGAACTTTATAAAGCTTATACTGATATGTATGGAATGATGGACATTGCGGAAGGTATTATTGCATCTGTATGTATGGAAATAAATGGGACTTATGATATCGTTTATAAAGGAAAAGAACTTTCTTTAAAACCACCATTTAGAAGAGCTCATATGGTTGATTTAATTAAAGAACAAACTGGGGTTGATTTCTGGAAGGAAATGACTTTAGAAGAAGCTAAAGAAATTGCCAAAGAACATCATGTTGAAGTTGAGGGACATTTTGCTTTCGGGCATATTGTAAATGCTTTTTATGAAGAATTTGTTGAAAAAACAATTGTTAATCCAACCTTTGTTTATGGACATCCAGTAGAAATTAGTCCACTTGCAAGAAAAAGTGAAGATCCAAGATATACTGAAAGATTTGAATTATTTATTGATGGCATGGAATACGCTAATGCCTTTACAGAATTAAATGATCCAATCGATCAATATGAAAGATTTGAAAATCAATTAAAAGAAAGAGACTTAGGTAACGAAGAAGCTAATGAAATGGATATGGATTTTGTTGAAGCGTTAGAATATGGTATGCCACCAGCTGGTGGAATGGGTATGGGAATTGATAGATTAGTTATGCTTATGACTGACTCTGAAACAATTAGAGAAGTAATTTTATTCCCACATATGAAAAATAAAAATTAGTTTTAGATTTTCTAAAACTTTTTTTCTTATTTAACTTGTAAAAATAATATGATTAAGGTAAAATTAAAATAGGTGAAGCGTATGAAACAAAAAGGATTTACATTAGTTGAGGTATTAGCAGTAATTGGAATTTTAGCGATTTTGGCGGTAATAACTTATCCGATAATTGATGATGTTATTACGGGATCAAGAGAGAAAAGTTTTAAAGCGAGTGTTGAGGAATTAGTAAATGCCGCAGAAGTAGATTATACAGAAAATGGGAGATCAGGAACTGTTATTTATTCATTAACAACAAGTAACACTTTTGCTTGTCCAGGATGCACGGCTTTAGATTATCAAGGTGAAATAAACAAGGGAAGTGGGGACATTATTCTAACGGATGGGAAAGTATCATCAATTACTATTTCTAATGATTTATATAAGGCAAGTTTAGATGGAGGAAAAGTTAAAGTAACTGAAAAATAACTCAAATGAGTTATTTTTTTACGCTTTCAATATTTTGTAGTTCAAAACGATATTTCTGATTTTTATTTACTTCTTCGATGAATGATTTATATGATCTTATCCATAATCTAGTGTCATCATATAATGCACGGTAGACAACATATTTTTCTAAAGTTTCACTATGAGTGGCGATGTCTTCAACAAGATAGTAATCGCCTTTATGATGTTTATAAATTCCTTTGATTTTAACTTCCATTTATTCACCTCTATGGTAATTATATCATTTGATATATCAAAGGTAAAGATGATTTACAAAATAAAAAGCCCTTCAAATGAAGGACTTTAATTACAAAGTGGCGTCTCCGATAGGATTCGAACCTATGACCCACGCCTTAGAAGGGCGTTGCTCTATCCAGCTGAGCTACGGAGACAGCTTGCACTTTTAACGAGTGCAAATTAATTATACTATATTTTTTTCTTACTTTCAAGACTTTTTAATGTAGTTTTGTAAATTTCCTGGTTGTCAACTTTAAAAACAACTTGATTTACATCATAATTATCTTCAATTGATAAACAAATAGTATAGATGACTTCTTCTAAAACTTCTTTGGTTGTAACATCATCAAATATATATGAGTTAAATTCTAAATTCATAGTATCGTTGTCAATGTTACTAGAAACTAGTTTAGTTTCATCATTTAGAAAACTCATAAGCCGTTCATTATGGTTAAAATTAGTTGTTAATTCATCGATGATGATGGTTATTTTATCTCGATCATCATTTAGATATTTTGTAACTGGAACATAATACTTTTTGTCGTTAATTTCATTAACATAATAGACAGTTACTTCATTAATACTGGTAGTTTTAGTAAAATCGTACTCTTTATTTATGCCAAATGATCTATCTAGCGTACTTGGTAAATTGGCCTTAGTTTTTGGCAATTTAGTTAGTATTTCACCATCGACATATATAATAACTTTATTAACATCGTCAATCGAAGTTAAGGTATACACAATAGCTTCAATCATTTTTTCTTCGTGTTCTTCATCGACGTCTAATAGGTCACTTGAAAAATCAACTTTAATAAGGCCCTTGTTATATTTTAGTGATAAAACTTGAGTATCTGGTGGAATAATTGCACTAAAACCACTAGGTATTTTACTATCCGAACCACCAACTGTCAAAATATTTAAAAGTTCTTTAGCTTTTTCTTCGATTTGACCGCTTGTTAAAACAACTTCGGTTAGAGCAACATAGCTATTTTTATCCATCAAAAAGATAGGATTGGTATTAACGTTTGAATCCACATATTCTAATTCAGAATCAACGTCCAATTTAGGTTCATTTCCGGGGAGAAGATATATCAGTAGAATGGCAAACAAGGCCGCCGAGGTTAAACCGATTTTACGTAAACTTAGTTTTTTTAACATTACAATCACCTATTTAAATAATATGAAAAAAAAGGTTTTTTATTAACCCTTTTATAATGAAAGTTCTCCAAGTTTTAAAAGCTCAACCACAGCCCCAGCACGACCCTTTACTCCAAGCTTTTGCATCGCGTTAGAAATATGATTGCGAACTGTCTTTTCACTTATTTCAAGAATGGCAGCAATTTCACTGGTTGTTTTGTTGTCAATTAATAGTTCAAACACTTCACGTTCTCTTTTTGTTAAAATACCCTTTTTCATAATTCCCTCACTTCCTAAGTTGGGTGGTTTATATTTACTCATATTATTTTATGCACACCCTTGATATTAGTGAGAAGAAAAGCCTAAAAATACAAAAAAACTCTAGTTAAGAGTTATTTTTGAAATTTAACAGATACGGCAACTGCGGTATCAAATTCTGATTGAACAGTACGCATTATTTTATTAGCAAGCGCTTTGTCATGCTTTTTACTGTCAACGACAACGGAAATGTCACTACCATTTATCTTAACAAATGCTTTAAGTTTATGTTCACTTTGAATTTTCTTTTCTACTGATTCTTCTTGACTGCGATTTTGGTTTAATTTTTGCATTTTTTCAAAAGCTTGGTTTTTTTCATCAGTAGATGATTTTGAGTTTGTAAGAACTGTTTTTAATTCATTTATCTCATCTAACATTTGTTCTTCAGATTCTACCCTTAAAGCAACTAGTTCAGCGCTTTCATTATCACTACTTTCGGCTGAGACAGTTTTGGTTTGTTTTTCTTCTTTTGTATTGTTATTTGTTGTCATCAGTAATTCGCTAGGCATAGTTATGTAATACACACTAAGCACTAATATCAAACTAAACAGCGTCAAAAACCACAAACTTCTTTTATTTATCATTATTATCCCTCCTAGTACATTCCTAATTAATTATATTAAGGTATCTTGTTTTTATTACAATTATATTTAGGATTATTTAATTTCTAAGACTGTTTATTTTGCAGTTGCTGGGATAAATTGGTTATGTTATAATATTAAATGTAGAGGTGAAGCGGAATGAATGGTATAACTTCATGGGAAGATAGAAAAAAATTTTTTAAGGATATAGATGTTGAAGATGAAGTAGCTGTCAATGAGGCAAGAGATAAATTTGAAATTACAAAATCTAAATATTATTTTGACGATTTAAGTGATAGTGATCTTGAAATGTATATGTTTCAAATTGCTTTTTTAGAATATGAGGAATTAAAGTCCGCTTTTTCAACAGAAAAAACTTCAATTTTAGATGAAGGCAAAGTTGTGCTGAATGACGGCGAGGAAATAATTGATAGATTAATCTTACGCGATTATACTATTAAATATCTTAAGACTATAGCACCTGATGTTGAAAGATTGGTAGATAATGCGTCTAGCCCTAGTTCTTTAAAAGCTGATCAACGTTTATTTAAATTACGTAATAATATAGTGACAAATAATAGACAATTAGTAGCAGAAGTCTTTAGATATTATTTGATGGATGTAACTATGACTGATGAAGGATATGAACTCATTAATGGATTAACTGGTGAGAAGCACCTTTTAGGGCAGGATAGTCTATTATCCTTGGTTTTAGATAGAGGCAAGGATATGTTTAATTTTACTGATAAGTTTCCTGGAGGTAGTCATCCAGAGCCTATCTTTAATTATGATAGTAGTTACTGGCGACAATATTCAATTGCGCTTCGTCAAGACTATATTGCTACGGATAAAGAATTAAGGTCAGTTTTAGGTAGTGCAATTTTAGATTCTGAATATAACGAGTATGATAGTATCTTAGGAATAGCTAGTTTCAAGAAGTGTTTAGCAAATTATAGAGAATATGCTGAAGGGTATAAATTAAATCAGGATTTAGCGGTTTATGAGGTACAGGAGACACAAGAAAAGAAGCCAGGACATTAGGCTTCTTTTTTTGGTATAAGTTTACTTAATCCAACACCATTTGAGGCTTTTAAGTAAACTGATTTGTTTTTTAAAATTTCAGGATCTACGTCGTCAACTTTGGGATAATAGAAGACATTAAAGTCTTTTTTTCTTAAGTAATTATATACTTTTTTCATTTCTTTACCAACTAGATGGATTTCATTAAAGCTAAGATTATTTTTAAACATGTATTTAGCAATGTTCATATGAATTTTATTACTCATACGTCCTTGTTCTAAAATATCACCTAGGATAACAATTTTGTTTTTATTAGTTTGTTTATAAAAATATTCTAAACCGCTAATCATGGTTTCGTATGAGGCATTATAGCAGTCATTGATTAAAATGTTACGGCCAATATTCATTTTTTCCATACGACTTGGCGCACATTTAAAATTGTCGATTCCTTTAATGATGTTTTTAATATCCATTTCTAATAACAAGCCAATTTTTAAGGCACAAATTGAATAGTTAATAAGGTATTCAATATCATTATTAATAGTAATTTTATGACGTTTGTTATTTACAGTAATGGTGTAACGATTTTTCTTACCTAAAATTATATTTGAAATGTCGCTTTCATGAACACCATATTCAATAATATTTTCGGCATCTATTTTAGCATGTTTAATCATGGAATCATCCATGTTACGTAAGAAATAGCGACTGTCTTTGGCAATACTTGTTTTTTCTTTTAGGGTATTTTTTAGTTTTTTAAAATTGCCAATATGGGCAGTTCCGATATTAGTTACTAAAGTAATTGTCGGTTTACAAATATTTCTTAAAAAGGCTATTTCACCCATATGGTTTGATCCTAATTCTAATAAGACAACATCTTCACCGTTATAATTAATTAGAGTTAAGGGCATCCCTATATGATTATTTAAATTACCAACGGTTGTTAAAACGTTGAATTCAGTTTTTAAAACGCTATAAATCATTTCTCTTTGACTAGTTTTTCCAAAACTTCCAGTTAAGGCAATAACAGGTACGGTTAAACGTTCTCTAGTTTTAGTAGCTAATTCTTGAAGGGCTTTTAAGCAGTCTTTTACTTCAACAATAACTAATTTTTTATTTTTGGCCAAAGCTTCTTCAATAATATCTTCATGTCCAGGTTCAACAAAAAAACCAGCTAATCCTTCATCAACACCATTTAAAATATAGTTATGACCATCGGTTTTACCTTTTAATGGAAAGAACATAGTTTTTCCTTTGATATCGTTTGTATTTATAGTGAAGTGGTCGATATTTGTACTTTCACCATTTATTAATTTTGATTTGCTTAATTCTAGTATTTCTTTAATAAGCATAATATCACCTCGTTTTTTTAGTAAGCACACATATTATAATACATTTTATGAAATAGGGCAAATAAAATAATTGAAAATTGATAAAAACATGCTATAATGTTTGTAATAGTAGATAATAGCGTTAAGAATATAGGTGAAATAAATGAGAGAAAAAGGGTTTACGTTAATAGAATTGATAGGAGTAATAGTTTTAGTAAGTTTAATGATATTAATAATTATTCCAACAGTCGAAAAAGCGGTAAAAAAAGGTGAAGAGAATGCCGATAAACAACTTAAAGATAATATGATATTAGCAGCAAAAAGTTGGGCAGTTGATAATAAAGGGAAAATGCCACAAGAACCTGGCGTAAAAATCAATATATGGTTAAGTGATTTACAGAAAGATGGTTATATTGAAAGAGATATTAAATTACCATCTACAGGAGCTAGTATTGATGAAGCATGTATTGAGGTAACAAATAAATCATCAAGTGTAGCTAAAAAAGATGTGTATGATTATGTATATAATGATAATTGTACAATCAATCTGGATTTAGTAATAATTGGTAAAATAGACGGAAAAACACCAATAACAAGTGGAACTTGGACGAATAAGGATATAACATTAACGGCAACGAGTAGTTATACAGGAACGTATCAATGGTATAGCGGAAGTACAGCGATAAATGGGGCTACTAAAAAAAGTTATGTAGCAACAAAGGGTGCGAACAGTGAAGGAAAAGTAACATATAAAGTAAAGATGAAATCAGAAAAGAGAAATCCGGAAGCGACATATGTAGCGGCAATTGATAAGAAAGCCCCAGCAATATCAATAACAACAAAGATAGCGACGAAAGATAATTTAACAATTACGTTATCTGAAAGTAGTAGTGGAAGTGGATTAAAAGGATATGCGATAACAAATACGGCAGCGGTTCCAAGTACATGGACAGCGATAAGTGGAACTAGTTATTCAAATACGTTTAGTAAAGCAACCGGGACATATTATATTCATGTAAAAGATGCGGTAGGAAATACAGCGTCTAAAAAAGTAGATATAATATCAATGGATCCACCGACATGTACAATTAGTTTAAGTGGAACAGTAGGAACAAATAGTTGGTATAAGACAAATGTCGGAGTAACATTAAATGGAGTTGGAACAGTAAGTACTAAAGGACTTGCAACTACACAGAATTCAACAAATGGTACTTCTTCATTAACACACAGTTCAGATACAGCGGGGATTACATATTATGGATATGTATCAAATGTGGCTGGAAGTAATAGTTGTTCTAAATCATTTAAAATGGATAAAACAATTCCAACGATATCAGCAGTTACTAAAGTATCTACAAGTAATAACTTAACAATAACTTTAGCTGATAGTACTAGCGGACTATCTGGATATAATGTAACGACTTCTACAGCAACACCAAGTAGTTGGACAAGTATAAGTGGAACAAATTATTCAACAACAGTGACTAAAACTACTGGAACATATTATATTCATGTTAAAGATTTAGCCGGGAATGCGACTTATAAATCTGTGAGTGTTAAAACAATGAATCCGCCGACTTGTAGTATTGGGTTAAGTGGAACAGTTGGAAACAATGGTTGGTATAGGTCTAATGTAACAGTAAGTATGTCGACATCAGGAACAGTAAGCGCTAAAGGTTTAGCTACATCAGCTAATTCAACTAATGGGGCAACATCAGCAACATACAGTTCAGATACTAAAGGTGTTACTTATTATGGATATGTATCAAACGAGGCTGGAAGTGGAAGCTGTACAGCAACATTTAAACGTGATGCTACGGCCCCTTCAATTAGTACTAGTAATACTGGTGGTAGTAGTTGGACTAATAAAAATGTGACAATTACGGCTAATGTTAGTGATCCAACTTCGGGTGTAGCAAAAACAGGATATAGTTATTCATCGAATGGCTCTGGAGCTATATATAACGATTGGACAACTGGAACGGCAACAACTAGTGCAACTGGTATTTGGTCTGCAGAACGCGACAATACGGTTTATATAACTTCAACAGATAATGCCGGTAATACAACAGTTAAAAGTGCTGGACAGGTCAGAATTGATAAGACGGCTCCTGTTTGCGGTGGTGGAACATGTAGTGAAACTGGTCAATGTGGTATAGAGGCCGGAGCAATGAATAAAGGTGGTAAATGTGGTTCTTATTATTGGATTTACTTTAGAGATAATTTAAGTGGTTATGGTTCATCACAAAGTAGGCATTGTTATATAAAGGTTGATGGCAAACCGGCTAGTTCAAGCTGGGGCAGAGTATGTGGTACGCGTAATGATTTACCAAACTTTGATTGGACTTCAGGGGTAACAACTTATTCTACATCAACTGCCCCATGGCAACTATGGTTACATCACGGACTGAATGCAACTTATGCTCAGGCAGTATATCAATTTAAGATTACTGATAAAGCTGGAAATACAGCCACTTGTGGTAGTCATCAGCAGACGTATAATTATAGTTGGTTACCAAATTGTTAGTTTTAAAAAATCAAGGAGGGTATAATGACGAAAATAAAAAAAATAAGAGCTAGGGAAATATTGGATTCAAGAGGAAATCCAACGGTTGAAGTTGACGTTCTTTTGGAAAATGGAATTAAAGCGACAGCTAGTGTACCAAGTGGGGCTTCAACTGGTCAGCGTGAAGCTTTAGAGTTACGCGACGGCGATAATAGATATATGGGCAAAGGCGTTTTAAAAGCTGTTAATAATGTTAATACTATTATCGCTCCAGCGCTGCTTGGAAAAGAGGTAAATAATCAAAGAGAATTAGATCAATTAATGATTGCTCTTGATGGTACTGAAACTAAAAGTAAATTGGGGGCTAATGCAATTTTAGGAGTGTCAATAGCTATTTTGAAAGCGGCCGCTTTGGATAGTGGTTTGCCACTTTATAGATATATTGGTGAGGGGGCTTTATTGCCTAACCCAATGATGAACATTCTAAATGGCGGAGTTCATGCTGATAATGCATTAGATTTTCAAGAATTTATGATTATTCCAGAAGCAAGAGATATTAAAACTAGAGTTAGAATTGGTAGTGAGGTTTTTCATAATTTAAAAAAAGTTCTTAAAGAAGAAGGTTATAATACAAATGTTGGCGATGAAGGTGGATTTGCTCCTAATTTTAAGTCTAATACTGAAGCTTTAGATGCAATTATTAAAGCAATTAAACTTGCAGGATATACACCTGGAAAAGATGTTAATTTAGCGCTTGATGTTGCGGCTTCAGAATTTTATAAAGATGGTTATTATGAACTAAAAGGTGAAAATAAAACATTATCAATTGAAGAATTAATTTTGTATTATGAAGAATTAATTAATAAATATCCAATTGTATCAATTGAAGATCCAGTTGATGAAAATGATTGGTATGGTTTTAGAAAAATTACTGAAAAATTTGGAAATAAAATTCAATTGGTAGGTGACGATTTATTTGTTACGAATAAAAAGTATTTACAAAAAGGAATTGATTTAAAGGCAGGGAATGCTATTTTGATTAAGGTTAATCAAATCGGAACAATTACTGAAACGTTAGAAACTATTGAACTTGCTAAAATTAATGGATATAAAACAATTATTTCTCATCGAAGCGGAGAAACTGAAGATACGACAATTGCTGATTTGGCGGTCGGCCTTAATTTAGGTCAAATTAAAACAGGGTCTTTATCAAGGACTGATCGTGTTTGTAAATACAATCGATTAATTAGAATAGAAGAGGAGTTGGAATAAGAAAATGAGTAAAGGTTTTAAAGTAGTATTAGTAATTTTTGCAGTAGTTGTAGTAGTTTGTGGGATAGTGTATTTTGCGCTAGGAGACACGAAAGATACTAGTAAGAAAGATAATGATACTACAGAAACAAAGAAAGAAAATCCAAAGAAAGAAGTAAAATCGAAAATACCTAAAGGCTTTTCAATGGAAAATGAAAAGATCACAATTCAAAATGGAGTACTTAATTTAGATGTTACGGTTATTAACAATAGTGAAAAGAAGGTTAAGCTTAAAAACGTTAATGTTATTATTAAGGATAAAGATAAGAATATTGTTTCTGATTTAACAATAGCAATCAATACTGATTTAGAATCACGCGAAGGAATTCAAATATCATCACAAGATATGGTTAGTTATGAAGGCGAGTTATCTGATACTGTTTATAGATTTGAAACGGAATAGGTGAAATAAATGAGAGAAAAAGGGTTTACGTTAATAGAATTGATAGGAGTAATAGTTTTAGTAAGTTTAATGATATTAATAATTATTCCAACAGTCGAAAAAGCGGTAAAAAAAGGTGAAGAGAATGCCGATAAACAACTTAAAGATAATATGATATTAGCAGCAAAAAGTTGGGCAGTTGATAATAAAGGGAAAATGCCACAAGAACCTGGCGTAAAAATCAATATATGGTTAAGTGATTTACAGAAAGATGGTTATATTGAAAGAGATATTAAATTACCATCTACAGGAGCTAGTATTGATGAAGCATGTATTGAGGTAACAAATAAATCATCAAGTGTAGCTAAAAAAGATGTGTATGATTATGTATATAATGATAATTGTACAATCAATCTGGATTTAGTAATAATTGGTAAAATAGACGGAAAAACACCAATAACAAGTGGAACTTGGACGAATAAGGATATAACATTAACGGCAACGAGTAGTTATACAGGAACGTATCAATGGTATAGCGGAAGTACAGCGATAAATGGGGCTACTAAAAAAAGTTATGTAGCAACAAAGGGTGCGAACAGTGAAGGAAAAGTAACATATAAAGTAAAGATGAAATCAGAAAAGAGAAATCCGGAAGCGACATATGTAGCGGCAATTGATAAGAAAGCCCCAGCAATATCAATAACAACAAAGATAGCGACGAAAGATAATTTAACAATTACGTTATCTGAAAGTAGTAGTGGAAGTGGATTAAAAGGATATGCGATAACAAATACGGCAGCGGTTCCAAGTACATGGACAGCGATAAGTGGAACTAGTTATTCAAATACGTTTAGTAAAGCAACCGGGACATATTATATTCATGTAAAAGATGCGGTAGGAAATACAGCGTCTAAAAAAGTAGATATAATATCAATGGATCCACCGACATGTACAATTAGTTTAAGTGGAACAGTAGGAACAAATAGTTGGTATAAGACAAATGTCGGAGTAACATTAAATGGAGTTGGAACAGTAAGTACTAAAGGACTTGCAACTACACAGAATTCAACAAATGGTACTTCTTCATTAACACACAGTTCAGATACAGCGGGGATTACATATTATGGATATGTATCAAATGTGGCTGGAAGTAATAGTTGTTCTAAATCATTTAAAATGGATAAAACAATTCCAACGATATCAGCAGTTACTAAAGTATCTACAAGTAATAACTTAACAATAACTTTAGCTGATAGTACTAGCGGACTATCTGGATATAATGTAACGACTTCTACAGCAACACCAAGTAGTTGGACAAGTATAAGTGGAACAAATTATTCAACAACAGTGACTAAAACTACTGGAACATATTATGTTCACGCTAAAGATTTAGCTGGTAATACAACTTATAAAAGTATTTATGTTCAGGCTTTGAAACCACCAACGTGTACACTTAGTTTAAGTGGAACAGTTGGAAACAATAGTTGGTATGTTGGGAATGTGACTGTATCAATGACAACTTCAGGAACAGCTACAACAAAGGGGCTTGCAACATCAGCTGGCTCAACAAATGGGAAGACATCAGTTGTACATAGTTCCGATGGAAAAAGTATTACTTATTATGGTTATGTAGCTAATGCAGCTGGTGGAAATAGTTGTTCAACAACATTTAAGAGGGATGCGACTAAACCTTCAATGAGTAACATAGTTAATAGTAGTGGAGGTAGTTGGACAAATCAAAATGTTACAATTTCAGCTAATGCAAGTGATGGAACTTCAGGCATGAATAATATAAAATATAGTTATTCGTCAAATGGTTCCGGTACTGCTAACGATTGGGATTCAGGATCTTCAGCTACATATGTCAAAGGAACATGGTCTGCAAATCGAAATAATACAGTTTATCTTGTAGCGACTGATAATGCTGGAAATCAAAGTATTTATAATGCTGGTGCTGTAAAAATTGATAAGACGCCACCAAACGCGCCTTATGTTGGCTCACTTTGGCTTGGTGGAAGTTTAAATGTCAACGGTAATAGTTGTAGTAATGTTGGTGGCGGTCAAGGAAATGCCTCTTGTGATGTGTATATTTCTACAGGTCGTTATAGTACATGGTGGTTTGATAGTTCATATTCTCACTCTGATGCTGGAGGTAGTGGAATAAATTATAATCAGAATTATTGGACACACAATGGTAGTAGTTCAGACTATTATCCAAATTGGTCTACCAGTTGCTGTGGGAACTGGGAAGCGGATAGTGGTGGTTATAATTCGGCAACATGGATTACCTGGGGATTGAGAAGCGTCGATAATGCTGGAAATGTTGGGTACACAACAACGGTTAGATTTCATATAAGCTATTGGTAAAATATAATTTACTAAGATAAAATCTAAAGGAGGGTATATGAATTTAAAAAAAATAGCAGTATTTTTAGTCATCATTGTATTAACGGGATGTGGAATATCTGAACCCAAACAAAATGAAACTAAAACTCAAGAAAATAAAGAGAAGTCGGTAATTATAAATGATGGAAATATGGAAACCATTAACAGTAAAGGATTTAAAATAGATTTAGAAAAAAACGAAGATAATGCTATTATTGTTATTCAAAATGATAAGGTGAAAAAAGATCAGGCATATCGAATAGATTTTACGATTCATCAAAAAGAGGGTAATTCTACAGTCCAAGAAGCTTATATACCTGCTAATATGCCTGAACCTTTAAGACTAAATACTAATTTAAAATCAAATGATGTAACTAATATTGAATATAAAATAACTGAAACTAAATCTATTTTAAAAGGTAGTAATAAGAACTAATTATATTTAATATTAGCGTCCAAAGACTAAATAAAAAAGGTGTTACCCTACGGTAACATCTTTTTTGATATCCATTATTACTGGTAAAATAATTGGTTTTCTTCCAGTTTGGTTATTGATATAGCTAGATACATTATTGATTATTTCTGATTTAACTTCAGAGTAATTAACGCCAGTTTTTATTGTATTATTTATTGCATCTTTGCTTATTCTTTCTAGTTTTTTTAATAGTTCAATGTTATCATTTACTAGAACAAAACCACGTGTAATAATATTTGGATTACTTAATAATTTATGATTTTTGGTATCAATGTTGGCAATGACAACAACAATGCCGTCATTGGCCATTACTTTACGGTCTTTCATTACAGCGTTACTAACGTCTCCGATACGATTACCATCAACGTAGATATCACCAGCTTGGATTTTCCCGCCTTGGTGAATAACACCGTCTTTAAGAATTAAAACATCACCGTTGCCTAAAATAAAAGTATTTTCTTTTGGCACACCACATTCGATAGCTAAATCAGCATGGGTTTTAAGCATACGATATTCACCGTGAAATGGCATGAAGTATTTAGGTTTAGCTAGTCTGATCATAAGTTTTAATTCATCTTGGTTACCGTGTCCACTAGTGTGGATATCACTTAATGATGTGTTTGTATAAACGGTAACTCCCTTTAAATATAGTTTGTTAATTGTACGTGAAATACTTAATGCGTTTCCTGGAATAGCTGATGAAGAGAATACAACTACATCATCAGGCCTTAGTTTAATTTGTCTGAATGTTCCATTTGCTATGCGGCTTAATGCGGCTAATGGTTCACCTTGGCTTCCAGTACATAGTAAGCAAATTTTATCTGATGGATATTTACTTGCTTCTTCTTGAGTTATGAAAATATCTTTATGTTTGATATAGCCACCTTCTGTTGAAATTTCAAGATTATTAACCATGCTGCGGCCAAATACACAAATTTTACGATTGTGTCTTTTACAAGTATCAACGATATGTTTTAAACGATAGATATTAGAAGCAAATGTCGCAATAATAATACGACTATTGTGTTTATTAAATAACTCTTCTAGAGCTTCGTCAACTTTTGACTCACTTTTACTCATACCTTCGCTTAAAGCATTTGTACTATCACTCATTAAAAGAGCAACACCTTCTTCACCAATTTTTGCAATTTTGTGAAGATTAGCCATTGGGCCAATTGGTGTTAAGTCAAATTTAAAGTCACCAGTTGTAACAATGTTACCATTTGGAGTGTGAATACACATACCGTGAGAATCTGGAATAGAGTGAGTTGTTCTAAAGAACTCAATACTTAAATATTTATATTTATAAATGTCTTTTTCCGTATATACATGTAAATTATTGTATTTTATTCCACGATCTTCTAGTTTTCTTCTAATAAGACCAACCGCTTGATTTGGGGCATAGATATTTGGAATATCTACCATTTGTAATAAAAATGGTATACCTCCTATATGATCCTCATGTCCGTGAGTAATGAAAAGCCCCTTTATTTTGCTTTCGTTTTGTTTTAAAAACGTATAGTCTGGAATGACATAGTCGATTCCCATTAATTCTCCCTCAGGGAAAATAGTACCCGCATCAGTAATAATTATTTCATCATTATGCATTACACAATACATATTTTTTCCGACTTCACCGAGTCCGCCTAAAGCGAATACTGCAGTTTCGTCTGGTTTTATAAAATTCATAAAAACTCCTTTCTTAAGATTAAAAAACTGACTTATAACATTATATACTGTTTTTTAGATTTTGGCAAGTTAGAAAGTTTAGCTATTGTTAAAGAGAGGATAATTAATTTTATTTTTCTATTTTAAATTCATCTTGAATATGGTATAAAAATTTGCTATAATGAAAACATAATAAAGGGACGGAGGACTAGCAATGAAAAAAATCATTAAAAATATTTCACCAAAACAATGGGCATTGGTTGCAGTAGTAGCTATTTTAATTATTGGGGCAATTATTTTAGGTGTTATGAATTTAAATAAAGATGATAGTGTTAGTAAAACTAATGATGCTTTAGCGCCAGCTAAAGTGGATAATTTAAAAATTGATCATATAGATATTGCTAAACAAGAAAAGAATTATGTTTATGAGGCTGATATTACTAATTCTAGTGATGAGGTAAATAAAATTGAATCAATAGATATTATTGTTAAAGATAAGGATGGAAAAGAAATAGTAACATTACTCGGATATATTGGCGCTGATATGAAAGCTAATGAAACTAGGCGTATTCAGGCTTCGACAATGACAGAACTTGATAAAAACGAAATTGGAAAAATTGAATATAAAGAACATAAATAAGAAATGACAAATAATTTCTTATTTTTTCATATACTTAAATTGACATAGGTATTCATTTTGAGTATACTAATGGTGCTTGGAGGTAGTATATATGAGCAATAAACAAAATTATTCTGGTAACTTATCTGCTAGTAAAATGGCTAAGGAAGATAAAGAAAGTGAACCCGCACCCTTAGTGGGAATTGAGGCTCATAAGGTAATATATAAAGATTTTTATGACTATGTTAGAAAACATGAAAAAAAATATAGTAAACCAAGAAATTTGGTAAGAGTAGGAGCTGCAATAGCTTTAGTTAGTGGAGCCGCTTTTGCTGCGTATACAAGTGGTGCTGATACTTTAGTCTTTTCTGGTGGAACTTTGTTAATTGGTTCTTATTTATATGGCTTACATGTTAAAAGCGACTATAATATGACTGATAATTGTCGCCAAGTAATAAATCACCATAATTTAGTTATTGATTATTTAAACGATAATGGGATGACAATAGAAGATGATGTGGAGTTACGTCATAATGAAACGTTTCCAATAGATATACTAGAAGAAGTAGATAATAGATCTCTTACTTTTTATGTGAATGGTGAATTAGAAAGACAAAAAAGAAATAGGGAGGCTGGAAATAAGCCTGCGATTATCGATAAGACGCCAAGAGCTAATAGAGAAGGTAAACAAATAATATATTCAACTCACTATAATTAGTAGTTTTGAATTTTTAGTTAAGCTTTAGTTAAAATATTAACTAAGCTTTTTTTTGCTGAAATGGAGTTGAAATTATTGACATAG
>URBG01000023.1 GCA_900546055.1 uncultured Mycoplasmatota bacterium | reverse complement strand
TACTATAAATAGCTAAGAATCGACAAAAAAGGATGGATAAGAAAGTAAAATAATAAAAAAAATAATATGATTGAATTATAGCGAAAAGCTTAATGTGACAAAAATGGAGAGTGGTAGTTAATATGCAAGAAAAAGGGATAACATTAATTGAAGTTCTAGGTTTTATTATATTACTTGGCTTATTTTCTTTAATTATCTTTCCGAATATCGAAGTAGCCCTAAAAATAAGGAAAAGACAATGCAGATAATAAAATTGCAGAGCACGTTGTTTTAGCTGCTAGAAGCTGGGCAATTGATAATAAAAAACAATTACCTGAAACTAATTTAAAAGCAAGTGTTGATTTAACAACCCTACAAGCTGGTGGTTATATTGAAAAACCTATAAAAAAGCCAAGCACTGGCGAGATAATCGATAAAGCGTGTGTAATAATTACCAATAAAGATGATGTATATTATTATAAATATGATGAAACATGCATTAATAGGCCAATTTATTCAAAGTTAACGTATGACTATAAAACTAATGGTGGTACTAGTAGTAACGCCGTAAATCTTTCTAAAGTATTATCGGGTCAAAAAATCGATATGAGTAAAACAGCAACCAAGCCCGGATGGGTATTTGTTGGATGGAACACAGATAAAAATGCTCACACAGGATTAAGTAAATTATCAATGCCAACAAAGGATGTGACCTTGTATGCAATTTTTAGAAAAAACAGCATTTCGTATGTATTAACCACAAATGGAAATGGTGGAATCGGAACAGGTTATAATTCAACTTGTACAATAGGCGCTGTATACAATAATGAGCAACAACTAAATTATTGTAATGCCTTTTTACCACAAAACGGTTTTAGTAGAAGTGGCTATAGTTTTAATGGATGGAGTATTGATCGAAATGCTAGTAGCGGAAGTAATCCCGATACTTTAGTAAGGCTATATGACAATACAACATATTACGCTACATGGTATCAACCTGCTGTGTATCCAAGTTGTAGTATCAGTATTTCTGGAACCACTAAGACAGTTAATGGAAGAAGTTGGTATTACGTAAGTGGACAATATCCAAAAGTTACATTAACCACTACTAATGCCTCATCGTATACATTTAGAGATCCAAAGGGTAGTTCAATATTAAGTAAAAGCACATCTTTAACTTACGATGTTGAAAATGGATCATATTATGCGACTGTGAAGTCATCAACTGGTCATACATCAACATGTAGTAAAAGCGTTTACCGAGACACCCAAGCGCCTAAAATGTACTTATCTATTTATAATCCGCAGTCGCTTCCAACTCACGGCCTCGATAATTCTCAGTATTTGAAAGCAGTAAATTCAAACTTAGCAGGTGGTACATATAAAAAAGGGGAAATTGGTTATCGTATTGTTGTTGTAGATTATATAGACCCTTATGCTGATGGCCCAAGTGAAGCCGAAAGTAGAGGCGGATATGGTAGTGGATATACCGGAACAGTTACCATGGATTATGGTAGTGGAATTGAGAATATATCTGAATCTTATTATGACAGAAGTTCTAGTAAGAGTAATTACTATGGTTCTAGAAGAACTGATCATCATTCTGCATTTTCTAGTGCAGGTAATCGAGTCTTAACCTTTACAGCTCGTGATAATCTTGGACATTCACGAACCCAAACTATCAGAGTCAATGTTACTGAATAAAATGGAGGTAAAGTAATGAAGAAAACTATAATTATTGTAATTTCCTTAGTTGTAATTATAGGAATATCTATCATCCTAATTATGACCTTTTCTAGTAAAAAAGACGAAACTATCAAAGACAACACCGTAAATGATAAAAGCAATTTAAATAAGCAAGCAATTAAAACTGCCAATTATAAAGGCTTAGAAATTAAAAATGCTAGTTTGACTATAGAAAAAGAGCAATCAATCTTTCGCGCTGATGTTACAAATACCACATCAGACACTCTTAGCATAGAAAAATTTGACATCATTTTAAAAGATGATAAAGGCAATATAGTTGAAACCTTACTATGATACCTTGGAGAGCCAATGAAAGCAAATGAAACGAGGAAGATATTAGCCAGTGCTGATCAAAAATTTACAAAAGACATTGTTTTCGATATCGAATATAAATAGTGGTAGAGTTGGTGTAACATAATAAAAAAGAGAGAAAAACAACAAAACAATAATAGTAGGTTATGTTGCTTTTCAAGCGGTACTTAATATCCAAGGAACAAGTAAAATAAGTAGTAACTTGGACATCCCCGCAAGTTAATGAAATAGATTATGATTTGCTAATGCAGTTGATGGTAAAATTGATAACTCTACTGAAAATTCGGGCTATGCCTATATGGGTGGAACTAGGAATCAATGTTTAACTATAGACTTAGGACAAGAATATAACCTTGAAGAAATCGGAGTTTGGCATTTCTTCTCTGATGTTAGAACCTATAAAAACAACACAACTTCAGTTGCTGGAAGCAGTGGAACATATAGAATCTTAAGAAACAATATGAGTGAAATAGAAACATCAAATGGTATTTCGATAAAAAATAATAGTTAGTATTCCCCTTATTTACATTTTCTGCGAAAAATGGAAGTCTTTGAAGAATAATACCTTTTCTCCTTGACAATTAGTGCAAATGAACGCTATAATTTATTTATAATAAGGTGGGATAAACATGAAACAAAAAGGTTTTACACTAATCGAATTATTAACCGTTATTGCGTTGCTTGCTGTTATTGCAGGCATTACTTTCCCAATCATTCAAGATGCCTTGAAAACTTCAAAGGAAAAAGCTTATCAAGAACAAGTTGACACTTTAAAAAATGCAGCTGAAAGATGGGGAACAGATAATTTAAAAAGCCTTCCAACTGAAAATAATAAATGTGTTTGTAAATCAATTAGCGATTTACAAACCGATGGTTATCTTACCAGTACAAAAGAAATAAAAGACCCACGAGATAACCAAATTATGAGTGGTTCTGTAAAAATAACTTATGATGCTACGCATAAACAATACAAATACGATTATGTCACATCATGTACATGTTAAAGGATTATAATCCTTTTTTCTTTGGAAAAGTGCACACACACCATTATTTATGGTATAATCATTAATGATTAGTGAAAAGAGGTATATTATGAAGTTATCATTAGTCGTTCCTTGTTATAATGAAGAAGGGAACATAAAACTATTTACAGATACTATTGAAAAGACTTTTAAAGATAGTATCTATGATTATGAAATAATATTTATCAATGATGGTAGTAAAGATAATACCATGGATAAGCTTAGACAAATAGCTAAGGAAAACACCCAAAATATTAAAATAATCAATTTTTCTCGAAATTTTGGTAAAGAATCAGGAATATATGCAGGTTTAAAAAATTCAAAAGGTGACTACGTTTGTATTATTGATGCCGACTTACAACAAAGACCAGAGTATGTGAAAAAGATGGTGGAAATTTTAGATAATCATCCTGAATATGATTCGGTTGTAGCTTATCAAGATCAAAGAAAAGAAGGCGGATTTCTTACCTTCTGTAAAGATACATTTTATAGATTAATAAATAAAATGTCAGAAATTGAATTTGTTAGAGGGGCTAGTGACTTCAGAACTCTAAGAAGAGGCATGGTTGATGCTATATTAGAAATGCAAGAATATTATCGTTTTTCTAAAGGTATTTTCTCATGGGTTGGCTTTAACAATTACTATATGCCATACGATGTTGAGGATAGAAATGCCGGAACTACAAAATGGTCATTTTGGAAATTATTTAAATATGCCATTGAAGGAATTGTTTCATTTACCACAGTTCCTCTTCGTCTAGCCACCATAACTGGTATCATAGTTTCACTACTATCATTAGTATACTTAATTATAGTAGTTGTTCAAAAGTTATTTTTCTTTATTGAAATACCAGGATATGCAACAATCGTTACCTTGATACTATTATTAGGTGGGCTTCAACTCCTTTGTATCGGAATTATTGGTGAGTATTTAGCCAGGACATACGTTGAAACTAAAAAAAGACCAATTTATATTGCTAGAGAAATAATTGACAATAAGGAGCAGACACATGATAAAAAAAATAAAAAATCTATATAATAAATATGAAGAGATAATTAGTTATCTTTTCTTTGGTGTTTTAACAACCATTGTTAGTGTTCTTACTTATCTTTTATTTGCTAATACATTTCTTTCTGCTAAAACAGATTTAGATATTCAAATTGCTAATGTCTTATCTTGGATATGTGCTGTAGCTTTCGCATATATTACTAATAGGAAATATGTATTTAAAAGTAAGACCATAGGCAAAGAAAAAACCAAAGAGGCTACTAACTTTGTTTTAGCCAGAGTAACATCATTGATTGCTGACATGGCCCTTATGTATATTATGTTTAGTTTAATGCACATTAATGATACAATCGCTAAATTAATAGTTCAAGTAGTTGTAACAATCATGAATTATATTTTAAGTAAAATAATGGTTTTTAAAAAAGAAAAAGTTGACTAAATAAAAATCATATGATATAGTCTTATTAATTGATGAGGAAAAATACCAAGTAGTTGTTTAACTAGTAAATTAGAAAGTTAGTGGGAAATGAAAACTAACCAAGGTTAAATAATGAATTACATATTTGGAGTCAAATCGGTAAGTTACCGTTATAAACTGTAAGCGCATAGGCACTATGAAATAAGGTGGTACCGCGGATAATTCCGTCCTTATATTATAGGGCTTTTTTTATTTTAAGGAGGAAAAATTATGGAAATAGGAAAATATATTGATCATACTAATTTGAAAATGGATGCCACTAGTAAAGATATTGCTAAACTTTGTAAAGAGGCAATGGAATATGATTTTGAAACAGTTTGTGTTCATCCATGTTATGTCGGTTTGGCTAAAGAATTGTTAGAAGAGTCTAACGTTCACGTTTGTACAGTAATTGGTTTTCCGCTAGGAATGAATACCCCTAAAACCAAAGCTTTCGAAGCTATCGAAGCTGTTGAAATGGGCGCTGATGAAATAGATATGGTTATAAACGTTGGCGCACTAAAAGACAAAGACTATAAATATATTCAAGCTGAAATTGAAGAAATTAGAGATTCTATCGACGGCAAAGTTTTAAAAGTAATTATTGAAACATCATTATTAACCGAAGATGAAATTATCAAAATGACCGAGATTTGTAATGACACCTTTGTTAATTTCATTAAAACTTCAACTGGCTTTGGTAAAAGAGGTGCTTCAGTAGATGATGTTAAATTAATAAATAAGCATAAGAACGAAGTCTTAGAGATAAAAGCCTCTGGCGGTATCGATACCTATGACAAAATGAATGAATTAATTGAGGCTGGGGCTACAAGAATAGGCACAAGTAATAGTGTAAAAATCGTTAACAATATTCACGAGTGTACTTGTAATAATTGTCACTGTGATAATTGTACATGTGAGAAAGGAGAAGAATAATGAAACTATATGATGAATTAAAATGGCGCGGGCTTATAAAAGATGAAGCCGGTGATGATCTAGAAGAAAAAATTAATAATGGAGGACTAACCTTCTATTGGGGAACTGACCCTTCTGCAAATAGTCTTCACATTGGACATCTTTCATCACTTTTAACCGCTAAAAGATTAGAACAAGGTGGACATCATCCAATTTTACTAGTTGGTGGAGCTACTGGAATGATAGGCGATCCTAGACCAACTACTGAAAGAGCTATGATTTCAAAACAAGCTGTTCAAGAAAATTATGAAGCTATCAAAAAACAAATTACGAGTTTATTTGGCTATGAGATGGTTAACAATTATGATTGGTCAAAAGAAATCAATTTTATCGATTTTTTAAGAGACTATGGTAAATATTTTAATGTTAACTACATGCTAGATAAAGATATTATTAGAAGAAGATTAGATAGTGGTATTACTTATACAGAATTTTCATATATGATAATGCAAGCATTAGATTTCCTTTGGCTTTTCGAAAATAAAAATTGTACACTGCAAGTTGAAGGATCTGACCAATGGGGAAATATTACTGCTGGTATTGATTTAATTAGAAAGAAAACTGGCAAAGAAGCTTATGGATTTACAATGCCATTAGTTACAACTAAAGATGGTAAAAAACTTGGAAAAAGTGAAGGCAATGCCATTTGGCTTGATAAAAATTTAACATCACCTTATGAAATGTATCAAGTCTTCATCAATGCTGAAGATGAAATGGTAATTAGCTATTTAAAAATCTTTACATTTTTAACACCAGAAGAAATCACAGAAATTGAAAAACAACAAAATGAAAATCCAGAACAAAGAATTGCTCAAAAAGCCTTAGCTAAAGAAGTTGTCACCTTAGTTCATGGAAAAGAAGAATATGAAAAAGCCCTTAGAATAAGTGAAGCTTTATTTAGTGGGCAAATAAAAGATTTAAGCAAAGACGAAATAATTGAAGGGTTCAAAGGTGTTCCAACTTTTAAAGCAAAAGAAAATGTCAATATAATTGACTTCTTAGTTGATGGTGGAATTGCTTCAAGTAAAAGAGAAGCTAGAGAATTTGTAAGTGCCGGCAGTATTACTATTAATGAAGAAAAAATCACTGACGAAGGATTCTTCGTCGATAAAGATATCGCAATTGAAGGAGAAATTTTAGTTATTAAACGTGGTAAGAAAAAATACTTTATTGGAAAATTCTAAAAAGGAGAACGTTAATGATTAGACAGAAAGAAAAGGGACAATTGATTGTTATTTCCGGTCCAAGTGGCAGTGGTAAAGGTAGCGTAATGAGCGAATTATTAGAAACAAATCCTCAAAACAGATGGCTATCTGTATCGACAACATCAAGACCAATTAGACCAAATGATATAAAAGGGGTAACTTATAATTTTGTTACTGACGAAGTTTTCGAACAAAAAATAAAAGAAGGTTACTTCTTAGAATACGCTAAATACGCTGGTAATTACTATGGTACTCCCAAAGCTTTAATCAGTGAAAAATTAGATCAAGGAATCGATGTTTTTCTCGAAATTGAAATTGAAGGAGCGGCTAATATTAAAAAGTTAATTCCTGAAGCCATTTTCATTTTCATAATGCCACCTTCATTAAAAACTTTAGTTAAAAGACTAAAAAATAGGAAAACTGATAGTCACGAAAAGATTATTGAGCGTTTTCACACCGCTTACCGTGAAGTCAATGAAATTACAAAATACAACTACGTTGTTGTTAACGATGATTTAAAAGATGCCGTTAATAAAGTTGAGGCAATTATTCAAGCAGAAAAATGCCGCGTAGACCGTATTGAAGAAGTATTCCTTGACACCAAAGAAGAGGAAATACATGAATTATTAATGGAAGATGATAAAGACTTTGTTAATGAAGACTTATCAGAAAAAATCGATCACATAAGTAATTAAAGCATCTGAAATTTTTCAGATGTTTTTCTATCAATAAGAACCATTATATCAAAACTTCCTATCTGTAAAATTATTAGAATAAAAACATTACCTGCTATTATCTCTTCAAAAAACATGTTATAATTGGTTAGGTGATTATAATGAAACTCGAACGTAAGTGCCTGATTATTAGTATGGTTAATAATCTTTTAATATCTATTATTAAAGTAAGTGGGGGGATTATCTTCCACGTTTCCTCTTTATTTGCTGATGGAATGCATACCTTTTCAGATTTCATTACTGATATATTTGCTTTAATTGGCTCTAAAATTTCAAGAAAAAGACCAACAAAAATCCATCCATTTGGTTTTGGTAGAGCCGAGTATATTACTAATTTATTAATCGGTGTTATTATTATATTGTTAGGGATATTCATCTTAGTAACTAGCTTTTTTAAAGAACCAATTGTTCCATCGCTTGCCGTTATTGGACTTTTAATTGGTGTTACTCTAATGAAATTGTATAGTGTTAATACATTATTAAGAAATGGTGAAAAGTTAAATAGTGGACTCCTTTTAACTGCGGCTAAAGAATCAATGACTGATGTTTACTCAAGCGTAGGTGTAGTGTTAGTAGTTATAGTTATGCAGTTTTCTAATTACCTTCCCATTCTTGAATATGCTGATATTCTAGGCAGCATTATTATTTCTTTATTAGTTATAAAAACAGGAATTCCAATTATTAAACAAAATGTCATGAATTTAATTGGGGAAGTAGATATTGAAAAAACACATTTAGAATCAATTGAAAATATTTTAAATAATTATGAAGTTATTAATAAACATCGTACCCAGTTAATTAAATATGGCTCATATTATAAAACACATTTGACTTTAGAACTAGATCCTAATATAACCTTAAGAGAAATTAGTGACTTAGAAAATAAATTAACTATAGAACTGAAGAAAAATAAAACCATAAAAATAAAATATATTAATATCGATGTCGTACCAACTCAAAAATCTAGATAACCTTCTAGATTTTTCTTCATTTTAGATTACTATTATGTTACAATAAAGTTATAGGAGAGTGGAAAAATGAAAAAGAAATTACTAATGATGGCTATGTTCTTTGTTTGTTTTACTTTTATAGGCGGGGTTAAAGCAAATAATTTAGATAGTTTAGAAACAACTGTTGATATTGATCAAAATGGTAATGGCCATGTAACTGAAGTGTGGAAAATTGACGCTGATGAGGGGACCGAAAGTTATCACGCCTTTGGTAAAATGGCAGATAGATCAATTACTAATTTTGAAGTTTCTAGAGACGGCAAAAAATATACT
Organism: uncultured Mycoplasmatota bacterium; assembly: GCA_900546055.1. Taxonomy (GTDB): domain Bacteria; phylum Bacillota_I; class Bacilli_A; order RF39; family UBA660; genus Coprosoma. The sequence continues at coordinate 11,680 of URBG01000023.1, read as the reverse complement.
CACGTAAATAGTTGGAATGTTAATAATAGTAAGGCTGAAAAAGCCAATAAAAATGGTATTAATAAAACTTCTGATGGTTTAGAACTTTGCTGGGGAATTGAATATGGAACCCATACTTACACTGTTACTTATACTGTAAATAACTTAGTGTGGCAGTATGATGATAGCCAAATATTATATTTTACCTTTTTACCTCAAAACATGAAACAAGCTCCAGATAAATTTAGCTTGACTATTAATGCACCTAGTAAATTAGGGAATATCAAATATAGTTCATATGGCTTTGATAGTAAAAATAGCATTAAAGATAATCAAATTATTTTTAAGAGTAAGAGTAAAATGTCATCCGATGAATATGTGGTTGCTTTAGTAGGTTTCCCAAAAGATATGTTTACTTTAAGTATTAATAAAAGTGGAACATATAAAGATGTCGCCAATGAAGCGTTAGAAGGTGCAAAATTAAATGAAAACGACTCATTTTCAACCTTATTTGTGTTTTCAGTTTTCGGTTTCATCTTTTTAATCATTGTTTTAATTATTACAATTTCATTAATTTCAAAACAAGCTCAAGACCGCATTGATAAAACAGAATATATTATCCCAAAAGATATCAATTACTTCCGTGACATTCCATTTGATAAGGATATTTTAGAAGCTTATTATATAGGAAAATATAGCGGTATCATTTTAAAAGAAAATCTTTTAAATGCTTATTTATTAAAGTGGTTAAAAGAAAAGAAAATTGACATGATCCCATACGATGGTGGTAGATTTGATTTCAATAAAAATGATAACTTCCTTATTGATGTTAATAATCTTAATGACTTTCCAAATGAAATCGAAGCTGAATTAGCGCGACTAATAAAACAAAGCGCTAAAGATAATAGGGTTAATCCTAAAGATTTCAAAAAGTGGTGTACTACCAACTATCAAAAGCTTGATAAATGGTTAGAAAGTGCCGAAAACGTTTCAAAGGATATTTTAATAGAAAAAGGCTATATTATTAAAACAGAAGAAGAATATAAACCAAATAAAAAAAGAAATATATTAAAATTTACTTCAAAACTTGCTGAAGAAGTAACAAGACTAAAAGGTTTAAAGAAATTTCTTAATGAAATGACCAAAATAGAAGATAAACAAGCAATCGAAATTCACCTTTGGGATGAATATTTAATCTTCGCTGAAATGTTTGGTATTGCAGATAAAGTTGCAAAACAATTAAAAGATTTCTATCCAGATTTATATCGTGATAATGAAATGTATTTCAACCATATTATCGCTTTAAATCTTATTACTCATTCATGGACTGACGCTGCCCAAAGTGCTGCTTATAACGGTGGAAGCTTTTCCGGTGGTGGAATGAGTTCTGGTGGCTTCTCTGGCGGAGGCGGAGGCGTTAGATAAGAAAAATGCAGAATAACCTGCATTTTTTTAATTACTGTGTTTTATTAGTGGATAAACTGTTTTATTTAAAGGCCATTTAATCATTGGTTTAATCGCATAAATATCCGTTGTAAATGGTACTGTCGCCACTTCAATCCCTAGCTCGTCATTAGCTAAAAAATACTTATCAAAAAACATTGGTAGTTCTGTAAAACAGTTCATTTGATTACCACGATCATTAATCTCAAGTAAACTCGTATTTGCACTCCATAAAAGTTCTTCTAAATCGGCCCCTTTAAAATCAAAAATCTGAGGAAAAGCTGAAACTTTGTTAATCATAAATTTTATTGAACGATCTAAAGAAAAATCATCAAGCTGTCCAATTAAGTATTTTTCAGAATCGGATTTCGCTGGAGGTATTATTAATCCTGGTAAGTCTTTTTGAAGAGCTTTAGAAATATATATAATATATGCCGTTAAAAATGGTGTGATATATGAGAATTTAGTTTTAAGTTCATAAAATTGTTTACTAGCTAATGCCCAATTTTTTTGCTCAAAGGCAATCTGCGAAAGTCCAGATAATCTAAAATAATCATTTTCCCTTCCATTTATACTTTCAAAAGTAGCTCTTGCTTCTTCTATTTTTCCATTAGCCATTAAATACTGTCCAAATAGAATCTCTTGCTCAGGCGTTCTGTCAGAAAGAACTGCGGCAATTATTGCCATTTTAGAATAATCATTATGCCTTTTAGCATACTCATATTGTTTAATTAAAGAAGCTCTTTTTTCTTTATAGCTTTCCATAGTTAACACCTCTGTGGTTATATATATTAACATATTCCAAAGAAAAAAACAAGATTTCTCTTGTTTCTATCTGTTGTAGTATTCGATAATTAATGCTTCATCAATATCAGCATTTAATTCAGTACGCTCTGGCATTCTAACATAAGTAGCTTCCATTTTCTTATCATCATAAGTAATGAAATCAACTCTTTTTTGTAAGGCTTCTAAAGAAGCTTTAACCACAGCTAATTCTTTATCGTTTTCCATAAGTCCAATAACATCACCAGGTTTAACTTGGTAAGATGGAACATCAACACGTTTACCATTAACAGTAACGTGACCATGGTTAACTAATTGTCTTGCGCCTCTTCTTGTAGTTGCAAAACCAATACGATAAACTAAATTATCTAAACGGCTTTCTAATAACTTAAGTAAGTTTTCACCATGTACGCCTTTCATTTTGCCAGCTCTTTCGAAAGTTTTTCTAAATTGCTTTTCGTTAAGGCCATACATAAATCTAACTTTTTGTTTTTCTTGAAGTTGTACACCATAGTTAGATAATTTTTTTCTTCTGTCTTGACCGTGTTCTCCAGGAATGTAAGGTCTTTTAGCAAGCTCCTTACCGTTTTCTAAAACTGAAAAACTAAGTCTTCTAGATTTTTTATACATAGGTCCTGTATATCTAGCCATATTTTTTCCTCCCTCTATCGCGTGAGAGGTTATCTTGCCAAATTATAGGGTGTATTATATTAATACCTTCGCTTTGCAGCTAAAGTTACGTGGTAACCCCTTTAGGAAATAAACACATTATAATTTTCAAGATAACGCTGCTTAAGTACGCGCTCTTTAATTATATTATGTTTTTCCTTTTAAGTCAATACCTTTTTATCTGATTTTTCTTAAGCTTAGCTCCATTAAATGGATGTTGAAATGAAATATAATATTTAGTAAAAACTTAAGGTTTATAAAATCTTAGGTTTTTAATTATACTAGTTGCTCATAATGCAAAATTTATAAAATATCCCAAAAACATACAAAAGTCGACAAAAATGTGCTAAAATAGTGCTAGGTGATAAAATGGACAATACACTTTTATTCGCAGGTTTAGCTTTCGCCCTAACAATTATTGTTCTTTTCATAATTTTAAAGGTTATGAAACGTCATAAAAAGAAAAAGTTTAAACAGTTGCTTGAAGATTTAGAATATCAAAAAAATCAAATAGATACAGCTCCCGTAGCTCCTGAGCTTGCCAAAGTTGAATCATATTTAAAAAATGAGAAACTTGAAGTTATGTATAATGATTGGCAGGAGCGACTTGAGGACATTAAGGAAACTAGAATACCAAAGATAACTGATATGCTGATTGAAGCCGAATATTCATTATCTAAAATGGATTATAAAAGTACTATGTACAAAATAGCCAAATTGGAGATGGAAATTTATAAAGTTCGTACTAAATCAGAATTTCTATTAGATGAAATAAAAGAACTTACGACTAGTGAAGAACGTAGCCGTGCAGTTATAACTAAATTAAAAGCCAAATATCGTGAACTTTTTGAAAAGTTTAACGAAACAAGATCAGAATTTGGTGATATTGGGCCTTCAGTTGAACTTCAGTTTGAAAATATTGCAAAACGTTTTGAAGACTTTGAAAACATTATGGATAAAAACGAATACGACGAAGTTAATACCATCGTAAATGCTATCGAAGAAATGCTTAGACATATTGAAGTTGTAGTTGAAGAAATGCCATCGATAGTTTTAATTGCAGAAGGTATTTTACCTAAAAAAATGGAAGAAATAATTGCCATATATAATAAAATGGTCGAAGAAGGTTATCCACTAGATTATTTAAATGTTGAATTCAATATTGATGAAGCTACTAAAAAAATTAAAGATATTTTAGATAGAGCCAAAGTACTTGATTTAGAAGATAGCCTCTTCGAATTAAAAGTTTTAACTGAATATTTTGAATCATTATTTACTGATTTCGAAAAAGAAAAGATAATTAAAACAGAATATGAAGAAGCTAATAAAACCTTAAAAACTAAATTAGACAAAACTAATAGTTTAGTTGACGATATTTTTGATCAGATGGAAGAACTTAAAAATATGTATAGTTTAGAACCAGAAGATATTAAGTCTCTAGAAGAAGTTAAAGCTGAATTAACTAGTTTAAATGATGATTATAATACATTAATGGGTCATACAAGTAATCATACTTTTGCTTATTCAAAATTAACAGAAGAAGTTGAAAGACTTGTTGTTAAATTAGCTGCTATTGAAGATAAACTAGATAGATCATTAAATATTATTGGTAGTATGCATGATGATGAAGTACGCGCAAGACAACAACTAGATGAAGTTAATGTATTACTTAAAGACGCTAAAGGTCAAATTAGAAATTATAATTTGCCAGTTATTCCAAATAGCTATTACATTGAATTAAAAGAGGCTAGTGAAGCTATCAAAGAAATAGTTAAAGAGTTAGATAAAAAACCATTAACCATTGAAACTCTAAATACTAGAGTAGATACTGCAAGAGATCTTGCCTTAAAATTATTTGGTAAAACAAAGGAAATGATGAAAACAGCAATGTTTGCTGAAATGGCAATCGTTTATGGTAATCGTTATCGTTCTAATGAGCAAGAACTAGATAAAAATCTAACTTATTCAGAAGTACTATTCAATAAAGGTGAATATAAAAAATCGTTAGAGTTGACTATTAACTCATTAAATAAAATTGAACCAGGTATTTATGATAAGCTATTAGATTTCTATAGTGAAGAAGCTAAATAATTCATAAAAAAACAATACTGTTAATGTATTGTTTTTTTATATTTTAGGCATGTCTGCTTTTTCAAGACTTGATACTTTCTCTTGAAGTCCTTGAATAATATCTCCAAAAGGTAATGGATTAGGATATTCTGGGCAAATTACCGTAGTTTCGATGCCTTTATAAGCATCATGGAAATTATTAAAAGGATACATTTCACCCAAATCATCTGTAAATATCACATCAGAGACTTGATGGTCTTCAGCTTCTAAAAAACCTACTTGTTGTTTTAATAGATCAGTTTTAGGTGTATTCTTTGGATATTCAGAAACAGGATTACCAAAGGCATCAAAACTTTCAGTCCCACTATATTGAATACTTGGTGTGATAATAGTTCCCCCCATGTATGGTATAAGGTCATTAAGTTTTTCTAAAACTTTTTCTTTGTCAGCCGTTGATGATAAAGTAAATAAAACTTCATCAGCCGCCCTTTTTTCACCAATCTCATTTAAAACACTAAAAAGTGATTGATATAATTCTTTATTTTGACCGTCTTTGCTTTCTGGTAGTGTTCCTTCAATATCAAAAACTGCTAAAACGCTTTTCCTCATAATGCGCCTCCTTCAATTTCGCTTATTATATCATATTTACTTAAAAAATTAAAACAAAGTAAATAAAAAGGATTATAATTAATCCTTGGAGACTTTAAATAAAAATAAAATTATAGTATAATAACGTAGGAAACGAGGAATATTATGAATCAGTTAATACTAATAAAATATGGAGAACTTACTACTAAAAAAGATAACCGTAAATTTTTCATTAATGTTTTAGAAAAAAATATCCGTAACTTATTAAAGGGTGAAGAAATAGAAATTACTAAAGACCGAGTAAGAATGTATGTAAAATGTAATGATGCTGAAAAAATTGCCAGCAAATTACAAAAAGTTTTTGGTATATATAGTATAGTAATTTGCCATAAAGTTAATAATAATATTGAAGACGTATTAAATAAGGCATTAGAAATTATGGATAAAAGTAAAAAGACTTTCAAAGTAGTTACTAATCGCGCCGACAAAAATTATCCTATTCCTTCAATGGAATATAGTAGAAAATTAGGTGGATTAATTTTAAAAAATACAGATTTTAAAGTTGACGTCCATCAACCAGACATAACCTTAACGGTTGAAATTAGAAACAATGGGACATTTGTTTATACTGACGAAATAAAGGGCAGTGGAGGTTATCCAGTTGGGATTCAAGGGACTGGACTTCTTATGTTAAGTGGAGGAATTGATAGTCCGGTTGCTGGATATCTAACTTTAAAAAGAGGCGTGAATGTCGAATGTTTATATTTCGAATCACCACCACATACTAGCGATGAAGCTAAAAACAAAGTTTTAAAATTAGCTAGTATTTTAAATGAATATTCAGGACATATAAAAGTTCATATCGTTCCATTTACTGAAATCCAAGAAACAATTTTTAAAAAATGCCCTGATACTTATATGATAACCATTATGCGAAGAATGATGTATCGCATCGCTGAAAAGTACTCAGAAAAAATTGGTGCCAAAATAATTGTAAATGGTGAAAGTATTGGCCAAGTTGCTAGTCAAACACTTAGCAGTATGACATGTATTAATAACGTTACTAACATGCCAGTTATTCGACCGGTAGCTTGTTTTGATAAATTAGAAATAATTAATTTATCACAAAAAATAGGAACTTATGAAACTAGTATTCTTCCTTTTGAAGATTGTTGTACTATTTTTGTCCCAAAACATCCAGTCATAAATCCAAAGTTAAGCAAATGCTTAGCTTATGAAAAAGAATTTGATTATGAAACTTTAATTGATAAATGTATTGATAATATTGAGACAATTACCAATTTTGAAACTAACAAATTCGAAGATATTCTTTAACAAAAATTACCACTTAAAAAAACGTATTTTATCGCCAAATGTACACACTATATTAATGTACAGGAGGTGAAACGTATGAATAGTAATAATAGTAAATTAGTAGTTCCAGGAGCTAAACAAGCTATCGAACAAATGAAATATGAAATAGCTAACGAATTAGGAGTTCAAATGGGTCCAGAAGCTACTAGCAGAGCTAACGGTTCTGTAGGTGGAGAAATTACTAAAAGACTTGTACAAATGGGTCAACAACAATTAAGTGGTACTAAATATTCTAAATAATTGAGAATAGATTTTAACCAATAACAAAAAGATTGCTAATTCGTTAGCGATTTTTTTAATAGAGTAAAACAATTAACGAGAGTCGCGATATAGTGTCAAACCCTTGTTTTCCTTGTTGAAAAAGCTTATTTTATTAGCTATAATAAGCTTAGGTGAGACTATGAGTAAAGTTAAACAAAGAAAAAATAATAGGCAAGTTAAATTATTAGTTGGTTCAGCTATATGTCTACTTTTAATTATGACGGTAGGTTATGCAGCCTTTAGTACTAAATTAACTATAGGCGCTAAAGGAAATATAAAAACGCTAACCGCGGCTAATTTTTTATCACAAAATGTTGTTACCGAAGGTGATGGACTTTATGTGGCCGAAAGTAATAAAAATTTAAGAAGCGCACATTCTAAAAGCAGATATATTTATAAAGGACAAAATCCCAATAACAATTTAACTTTTAATAACGAAAACTGGAAAATAATTTCAGTCGAAGAAGATGGTAGTGTAAAAATTATTAAAGAAAGTCCTTTAGATATAGAATTGCCTTGGGATTCAAATAAGTTAAACACTTGGGAAAACTCTACAATCCAAGATTATTTAAATAATACATATTTAAATCAAATGGCAGATAATTCTAAAAAACAAGTAGTAGAACACGCATTTAATATAGGCGCCATTAAGCCAGCTACTGAAAATATGAAAATCACTAATGATGAATTACAAATTGCTGAAGCTAGTAAAACCTGGAATGGCTATATAGGTTTAATAAACATTTCTGATTATATTACCGCAAGTAATGATACTTTATGCACCTCTGTAAAATCACTCAATGATAAAGATTTACCTTGCCATAAAAGTAACTATTTATATAAAGAAAATACCAAATTCTGGTTTATAAATTCTGTCAGCGAAGTTCAAGATAAAGTATGGCATTTTTCTAATTCTCTAGAACAGCTACCTACCTTTGAAAAAAGTTCAGTATACCCTGTTTTATATTTAGATGGAAATATCAGTTTGCAAGGTGATGGAACTAGTATTAATCCATATACAATAAAAAGCTCAAATTGAGCTTTTTTAAATTATTTTATCGATTAAGCCATACTGAACTGCTTCCTCGGCTGATAGAAAGTGATCTCTTTCCGTATCATCTTCAATTTTTGACAAATCTTGACCAGTATTTTCACTTAAAATCTTATTTAGTTTTTCTTTTAGTTTTAAAATTCTTTCAGCTGCAATCTTAATTTCTGTGGCTTGGCCTTGAGCCCCACCTAGTGGCTGATGAATCATTACTTCACTATTAGGTAAACCAAATCTCGAACCTTTTTCTCCGCTTGAAAGTAAAAACGCTGCCATACTAGCTGCCATCCCAATACAAATAGTAGAAACTTTGCTTTTAACAAAATTCATTGTATCGTAAATCGCCATTCCCGATGTTATACTACCACCAGGTGAATTAATATAAATACTAATATCGTCATGATTAACTGAATCTAAATACAACAATTGTCCAACAATGCTATTAGCCAAGTTATCATCTATCTCGCCACTTAAAATAATAATCCTATCCTTTAATAATCTGCTATATATATCATAAACTCTCTCACCATCACTACTTTTTTCAACCACATTAGGTATCAACATTTAAATCGCCTCCTAATCTTATAATAAGTGTAAATGCCTGATTTTATTCATCAAAAATACTGACAAAATAATATATTTTTGATAAAATTAAAAAAGAATAGGAAGGGTACAATGCGAAAAATCAAATTAAAATACAAAGACACCTATATTGATGATATTATTCCTGGGACCAGTTTATATGAAGTTAGTAAGCTTGTCCAAAAAGATTTTGAATATCCAATTCTAGGTGCTAAATTAAATCACATTACTGTTGACTTAAACTGTCTTATCACTGAAAATAGTACTGTTGAATTCTTGGATCGTAGTAGTCGCGTGGGAAATCGTATCTATAGCCGTAGCCTTGAATTTTTAGTCATTGTTGCTGCCAAGGAAGTATTAAATCCTAAAGCTGATGTTTTAATTAATTATTCACTAGATAATGGAATTTACTGTGAAATAGTAAATCAGCGAGTAACTAAAAAGCATATAGAAATGCTGGAAGTTAAAATGCAAGAATTAGTTAAACAAAAATTGCTTTTTACTAAAAGTAAAGTTTCAAGGTTCGATGCTATAAAATATTTCCGTAAAAATGGACAAATCGATAAAGTTAAAAATTTAAATTACACAAGTAATTCAACTGTTGATCTTAATCGTTTAAATGATGTGTATGATTATTTCTTTGGACCTATTGTTCATAATACTGGCCAAATCAATCGCTTTAAAATTAACTATTTAGGAAATAGTAGCTTTGTTATTAGCTATCCCGATTTAAATCATCCAAGAGTTGTTACCAAGTACCAGCACCATGAAAAAATCTTCGAAAAATACAAAGAATACGAAGAGTGGGGGAAACTAATTGATATTGATATGGTTGCCGATTTAAATGAAATTGGGGCCAAGGGAAACTACACAGATGCAATTAGACTATTTGAAACTCATTATGAAAATCAGTTATCAATTGTTGCTGAAAGAATCTACCATAAAAGGAAGAATATTAAATTAGTTTTATTATCAGGCCCATCATCTAGTGGAAAAACTACAACGACTAAAAAATTAGCTTTATATTTAAGAGCAAAGGGGTTAAAACCTCATCAAATTTCGCTAGATGATTATTTTGTTGATCGCGATAAAACGCCAAAAGACGAAAATGGTGAATATGATTATGCTAATATTAAAGCAACTGACACTGAATTGTTTAATATCCATTTAAAAAAATTAATGCGTGGTGAAAGGGTAAATATTCCAAAATTTGACTTTGTTAAAGGTAAAAAAGTTTATGAAGATAATTATTTAAAACTAGGGGATGATGATATTTTACTAGTTGAAGGAATTCATACTTTAAATGATGCTTTAACTAAAAATATTAAACGTGAAAATAAATTTAAAATTTTTGTTACACCAATTGTTCAACTAAAAATTGATAATCATAACCGAGTAAGAACAACTGACCTTCGAAAGCTTCGAAGAATAGTTAGAGATAGTAGATTTCGTGGAACGGGTGCCGAAGCAACACTTAAAATATGGCATAACGTTGATAAAGAAGCAGTGGAAAACATTTATCCATATCAAGATGATGTTGATATTGTTATTAATTCAGCTTTGAGTTATGAAATTGGCGTTTTAAGAATATATGCAGAACCATTGTTGTATGGTATAAAATCGACAAGTGATGTTTATGCCGAAGCAATTAGATTAATCAATCTATTACGTCAATTTTTACCAATATCTAGTGAAGAGGTTCCGAAGGATTCAATTTTAAGAGAGTTTATTGGTGAAGGTATTTATAATGGATAGGAAAGGAATGATTATATGATAAAAGTAGCTATTAATGGATTTGGAAGAATTGGTAGATTAGTTTTTAGATTAATGGAGGATGACAAAGATTTTGAGGTTGTAGCTATTAATGACTTAACTGATCCTGAGCAATTAGCCTATCTTCTAAAATATGATACATCCCATCGTTCATACAAAACTGATGAAATTACTTATGGTGAAGATGGTATTATTGTAAGTGGCCGTAAAATCAAAATTTATTCTGAAATGGACCCAGTTAATTTGCCGTGGCAAGAATTAGAAGTTAATGCTGTATTTGAATGCACTGGTAAATTTACGAGTAAAGAAAAGGCTGAAGCTCATATTAAAGCTGGCGCTAAAAAAGTTATAATTTCTGCACCCGCTAAAGGTGATTTAAAGACAATTGTCTATGGTGTTAATGAGAATATTTTAGATGGTACAGAACAAATAATAAGTGCAGCTTCATGCACTACCAATTGTTTGGCTCCAGTTGTTAATGTTTTAAATAATGAATTTAAAATTTTAAAAGGTTATATGACAACAGTACATGCTTATACTAATGATCAAACAGTTTTAGATGTTCCGCATAAAAAAGGTGCAAAATCAAGAAGAGGTAGAGCTGCTGCCGCTAATATAATTCCCGCTTCTACCGGCGCTGCTACTGCTTTAGGAAAGGTAATCCCTGAGCTTGACGGAAAATTAGATGGAAGTGCTTTAAGAGTACCAGTTACGACAGGATCAGTTGTTGATTTAACTTTAGAATTAGGCCGTAACACCACGGTAGAAGAGATAAACAATACCTTCAAAAAGCAAACTAATCAAACTTTAGGTTACACTGAGGATCCAATAGTTTCAAGCGATATTATTGGCTCTCACTATGGCGCTTTAGTTGATGGATTATTAACTAGCGTTTTAGAAAGTGATGGCAAACAATTAGTAAAAGTAATTGCTTGGTATGATAATGAAATGAGCTATAGCGCTCAAATGGTTAGAACCGCTAAATATTTATTTACAGAAAAAGAGAATTAAAATATAAAGTTATTTGTATTTACAAATAATCATTTATACCTCCACCCAACTTTAGTTAAAGTAATAACTAAAGTTTTTTTGTGAATTTGGGATGAAAAC
>URBG01000022.1 GCA_900546055.1 uncultured Mycoplasmatota bacterium | reverse complement strand
CTATTGTCAATTATTTTAACACAAAAACAGCTGAATTATTCAGCTGTTAAAATAAACTTAATTGACTAGATTCATCCATACCATCTAAAATACCCATCATTCGCATTTTTTCAATCAAAGTACTAGATATCTTAGCACGTTTTTGTAAATCTTCAATACTAAGAAAAGGTGCTTTTTGACGTTCTGCCACTATGTTTTTAGCAACAACATCGCCAAGACCATCGATAGCTCTAAATGGCGGAATTAAAGTTTTTTCATCTTCCGTTAAAACAAAATTCAAAGCATCACTCTTATTAACATCAATTGGTCCAAAAGTAATACCTCGAGCTAACGCTTCTAATGAAAGTTTTAAACATTCAAGTATACTGCTTTCCTTATTAGTCGCACTATACCCTTTTTCCATAATTTCAACCATTTTTTGTCTAACCGCATCGTAACCTTTAATCATTGCCTCAACATCAAAGTCAACATACTCCACTGAAAATTGTGCAGCATAGTAAATTCCTGGACGATGAACTTTAAAATACGCTAATCTAAAAGCATTAATAACATAAGCCACCGCATGAGCTTTTGGAAACATGTATTTAATCTTCTCACATGAACTAATATACCAATCATCAATTCCTGCGTCTTGTAATTCCTTCTTATATAACGCCCATTCTTCTGGAAGCTTACTAGCTTTACCTTTACGAACAAATTCCATAATTTTAAAAGCTCTTATTGCTGGAAGCCCATGATACATCAAATAAACCATAATATCATCACGACACCCAATTACCTCACTGAATGGAACGATATTATTATCAATTAAATCCTTTGCATTACCATTCCAAACATCAGTACCATGAGAAAGTCCTGAAATTTTAGTAAGTTCAGCAAAGGTTTTCGGCCTAGTTTCTTTAACCATGCCAATTGTAAATGGTGTTCCAAACTCTGGAATACCTAAAGTCCCAACCTCTGACATTATTTGATCAGGTGTTACCCCTAAAGGTTTAGTTGATACAAATATTTCCATTGTTTCTTTATCATCTAATGGTACTGTTGTAACATCAATACCCGTTAAATCTTGAATCATACGTAATTTAGTTGGACCAGAATGTCCCAAAATATCCAATTTTAAAACATCTTGGTCGATAGCATGATAATCAAAATGCGTTGTACGCCAAGCTGAATTTACATCATCAGCAGGATATTGGAAAGGACTAAAATCAAAGACATCCATATATCCCGGAATAACAACAATTCCACCCGGATGCTGACCAGTGGTTCTTTTCACACCTGTACAACCCTTAGCCAGGCGCTCAACTTCAGCTGTTCTCATCATAATTCCTTTATCTTCGCAATATCCCTTAACATAACCAAACGCTGTTTTATCAGCAACAGTACCAATCGTTCCTGCTCGATAAACATTATCTTCTCCAAATAATACCTTAGTATATTCATGAGCTGCCGCTTGATTTAAATCCGAAAAATTCAAATCAATATCAGGTACTTTATCAGCATGAAAGCCTAAGAAAGTTGCGAATGGCATGTCATGACCGTCTTTATTCATCTTATGACCACATTTTGGGCATTTATAATCAGGCAAGTCATACCCACTAGCATAATTACTTCCTAAAGATTCTCCATCTAACTCAAATATACTATGTTTACATTCAGGACATACATAATGAGGTGGAAGTGGGTTTACTTCAGTTATTCCCATCATCGTTGCTACAAAAGATGAACCAACAGAACCACGGGAACCAACCAAATAACCATCATCATTTGATTTTTTAACAAGTTTTTGAGCAATCAAATAAATAACGTCAAAATTAGCTCCAATAATCGCTGTAAGCTTAGAGTTAATTTCTTTATCCACTTCTTCATCAGTTAATTCTTTATCGCTTTTTTTTCTAATATAATTACCCACTAATTCTTTAACCGCATCATAACCAGCAAGCATTAGCTCGTGTAATTTATTATAAATAATCTTATTATACTCTTCTTCTGATAACCCATCTGGAGAAGTTTCTTCCTTAATTATTTTAAAAGGCTCATCACCATATAATTCGCTAGCCAAACGCTCCTCAATTAAATAAGGAAGCGGATCTCCATAAACTGCTTTAGCCTTTCCATATACTAAGTCTAAAGTTTGACCAACAGAATTTTCAATCTTTGGCGCAAAAGGAATACCTCCAGTTTCGATAATAACCTCAATAACCTCAGCCATATCCGCAATTTTATTAGGATTATCAATAACTAGTTCGCGCGCTTCTTCTTCTGATAAAAAACTAAAAGCCTCTAACATTTCATCAGTTGTTCTAAAATATTGGCTAGGTATTTGCGTAATATTCTTTCTAGAAAGTGGATGTCTTCCGCCACCTGGGACTTTTTGGTTAACAATTATCTCTCTGTAAATACGATCGTCAGGGCTCAAGTGATGTACGTCACCAGTTGCCACAATAAGTTTACCTGCTTCCTTAGTAACCCTAATGATTTTCTTAAGATGTTCCATAAGCTCAGCTTTATTACCAAAGTCATTCATTTGAATTAAATGATCATAAACATCAATTGGTTGTACTTCTACATAATCATAGAAATTAATTAAATTAGATAATTCCTCGTCAGACTTACTTCGCGCTTGTCTAAAAATTTCACTTTCATAACAACCACTACCAATCAATAATCCCTCACGGTGTTTAGTAATTTCACTACGCAAAATTCTTGGCGTTTTATATAAATATTTAGTATTAGCCAAAGACACAATTTTAAACAAATTCTTTAATCCAACTCGGTTTAAAGCAATCAAATTAACATGATAAGATGTTCCATATTTATGGATTTCATCCTTTGATACTAATTTATCTAAATCACTAATTTTCTCAAAATTACGTGATTCTAATTTCTTAAGCATTTTATGAAAAACTAAAGCCGTTCCCTCAGCATCGTAGTCTGCACGGTGATGCGCATCTTCTTCCCAAGGCACTTCATAACGTTTAACTAACGCTGATAAACCATGACGTGCGAAATTATTATCCAATGTTCTAGATAATTCTAAAGTATCAATAACTGTATTGTTAAATTCGCCAAAACCATATTTCTCATACGCCATTTTTAAAAATGAAATATCAAATTTTGCATTATGAGCAACTACTGGCAAATCGCCAAACCACTCTTTAAAACGACCAATTACCGCTTCTTCATTATCCTTACCCACTAACATTTCATCAGTTATATTAGTAATCTCTGTAATTTTAGCTGGCAATTTCCTTCCTGGATCAATCAATTCGGAAAATCTATCAATGATTTCTCCATTACAAATCTTAACCGCTCCAACTTCAATAATCGAATCAGCTCCACCAGCATTAAAACCTGTAGTCTCAAAGTCGAAGACAACATAAGTTGTTTTAAGTAATTCATCATCAGTTGGCCTTAAAACAATATCCACTGAATCATCAATCAAAGTTAGTTCAGTTCCATATAAAGCTTTAAATGGTTCACCTTCGTTTTTCTTATTAATGTCACATACCGTATGATAAACATCAGGAAAAGATTGAACCCCATTGTGATCGGTAATTGCTACTGCCCTATGCCCCCAAGCATATGCCGTTTTAACTAATGTTTTTGCATCGGTAATACCATCCATTTGACTCATTTTAGTGTGTGCATGTAATTCTACTCTTTTTTCTGCCGCTTCATCTACTCTAATTTCATCTTTTCTAGAAGAAGTATTTATTTCTCTCGCATTTAAAACAATTTCTCCAGAGTACTTATCATTTTTAGTATAACCTCTGATTTTATAATAAATGCCTTCTTTTAGTCTCTTATCATATTTATGAAAATCTTCAGAATCGCGGCAAAAAATCTTACAGTACATACTATCAGTACCATCATAAACTTTCAAAGTTATTATCTTAAAATCACTTTTTGATGATTCAAATAATTCTTTTCCAAACACTTTAGCCTCGATAGTTACATCGTCTAACTCAAAGCTTAAATTACTAATATCCATGACTTTACTTTTAATTTCTCTACCCATGATAATTGGACTTTCTTTTTTGGGGATTTTTGGTACCTCACTAGTCTTTGAAAGTTCAATTTCCTTACGAATTTCCTCTGAACGTTCTTCATCTATTTTAATCTTTATTTTAATATCAAATCCTGCATTATTAAGTTTAGTTTCTAAATCCTCTAAAATACTATTAAACTTCATTTCTTCCGCTGTGTTAGCCACTTCAATAACTAAATTATTTTCTTCTAATACTAAATTACTATTAACAAAGATTTCAAGTAAAGGAGCATTTTTACTATAATCCTTTAAATAATATCTATAATAATCTGCTATATCTTCAAGTTCAAATTTAGAGCATGTCAACTTTTCAGATACATGTTTCGCACATTTAAATCCTTCTTTTAAAAGATTACTAAAATTCAAAAAAACACCTAGAGGTAAAACTGACTCTAGCTCGACTAAAAATACATAATTATCTTTATTTTTATTACAGATAATTTTCTGTAATTTTCCGCCTTCAAAATATTTTTTATCATCGTCCGTGAGTTTAATTTGTTCCAAAAGTAAATCTAATTTATCATGCATATCAATCACCTATTTTCATTATAGCACATACTCTTGTTCGGATAAAGACTAAATCACTTGTTTTTATTTTAAGCTTTTCTATTTTACATCACATAATGTAGTTTATACGCAAAGTAATCGTTTGTATTAAAAAACTAAAGGTAACATTTTAAGGAGATAGACACCACTCCCCACAAATAAAAGTGTCAACATTTTCCTCCTTTACAATAGAAAAAAAGCTTTAGTTAAAGCTTTTTCACCGTACCCAAATCAACTTCACCACTAGGTACTTCTACATCAGCTAACCAGCAATCAATAAGTGACTGCCTGTTACTTAAATCTGGCTCACCGAAATTAATCACATCGTCACCTGAAACACTAATGTCAGCCAAACAGTCATCAACTGAAAACTTATTTGATATACTAAGAAAAGCATCACCAAACTTTTCTTCGCCCCATACTGCATCTGAAGGCCTGTGCTCTTTTAGTGGCCCTTCTTTTTTAGAAGCTTTCTTCTTTTCTTTTGGCGACAAAGAAATTTCTCGTTCGGCCCTCAAGGCACCTAATCTTCTTTTTGTTCTAGTAAATCTTTCTTCTCTTTCTTCCATAATTGTTAAAGCATAATTAATTTTTTCTTCTAAATCACTAACTTCAAAATTACCATTACTATACCTTTCTAACAATAACTGAACTAATACACCAGTACTTCTATCTAAAGGTGAAGAAAAGTCAGTTATTTGATCTCCACTAGTTGGGTAAGTAAACACTTTCAACTTCCCACGATACACTAAAGGAACATCATACCATGAATATGTTGAAGCAATAACCTTATCCACAGCTTCCCTAACGGTTTGATTAAGTGATTTTTGGGTTTCGAAATTACGAGCCACTTCTTTTAAAAGTAAAACTTCTTCGGTTGTATCCTTTTCTGAAACTTCATCATCAATTTTAATTACGCCATCATAAAATTTTTGCCCTACAATTTCTCCTGCGGGTGTAAATTCTACCTGACAAGTCTTTGATAAACAATCATGGTTAGTTGAAAAATAGCATAAACTATTTTCTATAATATCTGGATATATAGGAATTTTTCCATCTAAATCAAATTTTACTCCACGCTTTATTGCCTCATCTAAAATAATTGGATTAGCATAATAAGCAATATCAGGAACATGCAATTCCAAGACAATATTACCATTATCATTTTGAAATATTGAAAAAGCATTCTGATGATTTAGCTTACCGTCTTCTTCAAGTAATAAAGTCCTGTGCCCACCCCTATTACGTCTTCGAACTTCTTGGTCAAATTGATAAGAAAGAGCTTCATTTTCCACTGCTTCTGGAAAGTGTGCTACAAATCCACCTTCAAAAATAATTGCCTTTTCAAAAGTGCTTTTATCAAATTTACTTCCTATTTCTTTTATATCTAAAACTTCATAACCTTCTAAACCCAAATCAGTTCCAACCTTTACTCCATAATAAATACATCTAGGCAACTCATCGGGAAAATCCACTTCTATTGCAATTCTTGAATCAACTGGTTTTAATTTGCCATCTTTACTTTCCATCACAACAAGTCCAGTATCTCTTTTTAAGACCGATCTAACAGACGCTAATAACCTACTACCACTTTCATACTCACGTAAAACAAAATCATCGAGTAAAACTGTATCACCACATAAAGCTCCATTTGAATTTGCTTTTTTTACATAAAAATCCTGACCATTAACTTTAACATAAAAATATTTGCCTTTAAAAAACACCTGACCTACAGCCATTTTTTCTTTATCAAGTGTTCTATAGCAACCTTTATAGTCCAAAAATATTTCGCCTTGTAACTGCAAGTGTTTTAAAGCATCATAAAAAGAAGCCATTTCGTCGTAATCAACCTTAAAAAATGTTTTTAAGTCACCAATATTAAGCTTCTTTTTATTACCCCTTATATACTCTAACAAACTAACTTCCAAAACTGTCAAGTTGTTCATTCTACCAAACTCCCTCTGCTTAAATTATACTAGTTTCCCGTTATCAAAGCAATAGAAAAGAACTAATCTTCCATTAGTTCTTTAAGTTTGTCTGGATTATCAATATACTCTTTTGCCTCTGGCATTAACATTGGCACGAGAACTTTTAATAAATCTTGATCTTTAACTAAATCAAAGTATTCTTGATTTTGATAATGATAAACTCTCATAACTTGAGCTTTTTCAAGAAATTCTTCTTCATTCTCACTTAAACCAATCATATATTGATATCTTCCGTTTTGATATATTACTTCAGAAGTAACAAACCATTTTGTTCCATCTGCTAGTTTAACTACTTTATAACCCTCATTATTCATATAATTCTCCAATCTACCTAGTAGGTCCGCCAAATCCTGTCGCTGCACCAGCATTGGCAATTGTATTACCATCAGCAGCCATCATACTTGGATCATTTGTATATAAAGGAACTGTATAACCTTGTTCACCTAATTGCTGAACTTGATCTGTCGTAAGAGTACTAGTATCTACTCCAGCGTATTGTCCGGTATCAGGATTAAAGAAATCTCCTGTATATACCTGACCTGCACTTTGATCA
Source organism: uncultured Mycoplasmatota bacterium (assembly GCA_900546055.1). Taxonomy (GTDB): domain Bacteria; phylum Bacillota_I; class Bacilli_A; order RF39; family UBA660; genus Coprosoma. Next base: position 13,519 of record URBG01000022.1, on the reverse strand, counting down.
AATTGAAAGCCATCTACCCCTGCTGAAGCACTATATGCATCACTATATATATTATTCAACTGTGACATATCGACACTAGGATCATACATTTGAGTGGCTTGAACAACTTGCTCGTCTGGAACTGATTGTGTTCCTGCTGTTTGTACTGCCTGTTGTACAGCCGAAGTATCTCCTGTTACCATTGAATAAATTCCTGCTGCCACTACCACACCAGCTAAAACAACAGCACCAATAATTAATCCTTTTTTGTGGGCTTTAATCCATGTTTTAAACTTTTCGATTTTAGATAAAGGTGCATCTTTACTTTCCCCTACTTGCGCTGTTTCAGGTGGCATTTCATCATCTGGTGGAAGTGCATGTGTTGGGTCAAATTCTTCTTCTCTCTTATTTTGAACTTCGTTATCTTTTGTCCAAGACTCTTCTAATTCAGGGTGTGCAGCAGCATAAGCCATTGCAGCCTCTAAATTTTCAAACATCGGATTATTTCCACCAGCATAAAGATGTGTAGCAAAAGCACTAGGTTTAACTTCTTCTGAATCTTGTTGAATTGGACTTTGCTCATCCTTAATTGCATCATTAGGAATAATGACTTCCCTATCTTCTGTTTGCATTCTAGCCATAGTTTCTTCATATTTTGCACGATAATTTTCATCATTTCTAAAATTACTATACAAATTAAGAACTTCATCACTACTTAATCCGCTAACATCATAACCTTTTGTCGTAGCCGTATCTAAATAAGTAAAAAATTTATAAGCTTCATTTAACGCTGCTTTCTTATTTACTTCATCAAGTCTAGATTGACGGGCTAGTTTATCTTGTTCAATTTTTTCCTGACGTAATTGTGCAGCTAAAACACTTTGACTAGTTAAAAGTTGAGTTAATTCGTTTTGCAACTCTGTTCTTTCGTCAGCAATAATACCTTCAATATTGTCAGTAATTGCTTCAATATTTCCAAAAGCACTTCCCGCATTTCTCAATGCTTCTTGTCTTTCACCTTCCGCTGTTCTAATATTATTATTGTTGTCTCTAATTTCAGATAATCTTTGTCTAACTTCAGCCTCTTTTTCCTGAAGTTGTTTTAACTGCTCACTAATAGAAGGTTGCGCTGGGTTATTACGTTCATTCAAATATTGATCACGCAAATATCCTTGTTCAGCGTTTGAAATCATCTCATGAACTCTTGATAAATCACCCTCAAGAGCCGTTCTTTCATCAACAATAATTCCATCAGTATTAACACCTTCAATATTATTATCGTTTCCAACAACTTCTACATTCCCAAACGCACTTCCCGCATTTCTTAATGCCTCTTGTCTTTCACCTTCTGCCGTTCTAATATTATTATTATTTTCTCTAATTTCAGATAATCTTTGTCTTATGTCCTCTTCAGCGTTTCTTCTCGCCGACATCAAATCCATACCTTGCCCCACATAATAGGCGATACGTTGTTCCAAGGTCATAAATACCCCTCCTGTCTGTGATTATTATAGCATATTTTAACCATTTGTCAATTTAATAAAATTTTTTTTAATGTAAAGAAATTACAAAAAAATCATCCGTTTTTGAAGATGATTTTACATATCAATTGTAACTTTAAATAAATATAAATAAATAACGATCCAATCCGGGTAAATCTTTTTCCACTTTAACCTTCGCATCCTTAAAATACTTTTTAGCAATTCTAGTAATGTCTTCGCCTTGATCTTTTCCAATTTCAAAGGCGATTATTGCTTTTTCATTTAATCTCATCGCTACATTTTTTAATATTTTCTCATAAAATTCTAATCCATTTTCACCAGCAAATAAAGCAATAGCCGGTTCATTATTTCTCACAATATCCTCAATTTCTTCGTCATATCTAATATATGGTGGATTACTAATAATTACATCGTATTTATCCACAACAGAATCAAGCATATCACTTTCAAAAAAGTTAATATTTACTGAATTTAAATCAGCATTTATTTTAGCCGTTTCTAAAGCTTTAGCTGAAATATCTACCGCATCAACTTCGGCATCCAAAGACTTTTTCAAAGCAATCGCAATTGCACCACTACCAGTTCCAATATCTAATATTTTAACATCTCTATCAAAATATTCCTTAATATAATCTATTGTTTTTGAAACCAAAAGCTCAGTTTCAAACCTCGGTATTAGAACATCAGGATTAACCTTAATTGTATTACCATAAAAATTTACATTGCCTACAATATATTGTACAGGCAGTCCTTCTTCAAGCATTCTAATCCCATCTTCTAATTTCCCAGGGAAATATTTTTTCAGGTATTCAATATCCGTCATTATTCACCGCGTAACTTCCTGTTTTGGTCTTCAGTAATTAAGGCATTTATAATTTCGTCTAAATTACCTTCCATAACTCTGTCTAAATTCTTAGTTGTAAAGCCAATACGATGATCGGTTACTCTATTTTGCGGATAATTGTATGTTCTAATCTTTTCAGAACGATCGCCAGTTCCAATTTTACTGCGCCTTTCATTTCCAAGCTCTTCTTCTTTTTTACGAAGTTCTTCTTCATAAAGACGTGTTCTAAGCATTTGCATACACTTTTCTTTATTTTGAATTTGACTACGTTCATTTTGACAAGTAACCACTATCCCTGATGGCATATGTGTAATACGAACCGCACTATCTGTTGTATTTACACACTGACCACCTGCACCTGTACTACGATAAACATCGATTCTTAAATCGCCTTGTTTAATTTCTACATCTACTTCTTCAGCTTCTGGCATTACCACTACTGTAGCTGTTGAAGTATGTACACGTCCCTGCGTTTCCGTAACTGGAACTCTTTGAACGCGGTGCGCTCCACTTTCATATTTTAGTTTAGAATAAACGCTTGTTCCTTTAACCATAAACTCAACTAATGGAAAACCACCCATGTCAGAATGTTCTTCTGACAGTACTTCTAACTTCCAGCCTTCTTTTTCAGCATATTTACTATACATACGGTATAAATCACCAGCAAATATGTTAGCCTCGTCACCACCGGCAGCTCCTCTAATTTCCACAATAACGTTCTTTTCATCATTAGGATCTTTTGGTAACAATATAACTTCTATTTTAGCTTCTAAATCAGCGATTTCACTATTTAGCCTTTGAATTTCTTCCTTAGCAAACTCACCAAGTTCACTATCCTTAACTAATTCTTCCGCATCTTTTAAATCACTATTTAAATACTTATATTCTTGATAAGTCTCATAGGCTTCCTTAAGTGAAGCCTGCTCCTTAGATAATTCCATTGTTTTTTTAATATCACTTAAAACTTCTGGCTTACTTAATTCCAAAGTAAGCTCATTATATCTTTCTTCAATTGCTTGTAATCTTTCTTTCATTTTATCACCTTTTAACCGTTTTCAATTATACTATATTTTACGTGGTGATGCAAATAAAAAGTACTCAACCTAAGTAGATTTCCTAATATAAAAGCTTTTCCCATCATTATATCATTAAAAAAGAATTAGTCTTCTAATTCTTCTTCTGAAATAATTGTTAACTCTTCTTCATCCTCATCGTCATCTAAGTCTTCAATATCGTCTTCATCAATATCATCTAAATCGTCTTCGATAATCTCTTCCTCAAGTTCCTCTTCTTCCAAAGTTTCCTCAAGCTCATCATCGATTTCTTCATCATCTAAAATAACTGTTACTGGATGGTGATCACGTAAATCCCAATTGCCATCATCTAATAATACAAAATCTTTGTCAGTCGTTAAAGAAGTATAATAATCACCAATTTTATCTGCATATTCACTATCTGACATTTCTAATAATGAACAAATTTTCTTAAAAATAGTTGGGGTATTTAAAGGGCTACCCTCTTCTTCCAAAATCATTTTAGTTAAATCTATATAGGAATATAATTCTAACTCCTCTTTAGGCATTTTATCTAATTTCATATACGTCCTCCTCCAAGTTAAGTTATTAATTCTTAGAACATTTTATATGTATTTTCACTAGCTGTCAATAGAATAATCTAAATTTAATTCAAAATCATCTATAAATGCATTATTTATCATTAAATTATATTTGATTTTTATACCATTTTCCAGAATTTTAAAATCTTTTGTCTCTGTTTCCACCAAAAGTTCACCTTCTGGAATAATATATGTTCCTTTTATTTTTGAATTATGAAAAAAGCCCAATTTAATCTCATAATCTTTTTTTCTCAAAAGCCAAATTGTATCATCAAGGAAAATAGTTGTCATTATTCCTTCGTCATTATAAGTAATTTTATTATCTTTCATAATAGCTTTACCTTCATAAATATGACACTCATTGCTTGATTTAAGCTCTGACTTTATACTTATTTTACTCATAAACTCACATCCGATGACAAAATTATATCATATTTGGTATTTTTTTTACTCATAATTTTCAATTTTTTTCCAATAATAAGTTTAGAAATGGAGTGATCGCATGAAAAAGCACAAAAAGCTTATAATTTTTCTAAGCATTATTCTCTTTTTTATCGCAGTTTACTTTGGAATTTATTTATATGCGAGAATCACTCCGAAACTTGCGATTGATGGAGCCAACGGTTACTACTTATATGACGCCAATGGCGATTTGTATACTGGTACAGCTAGTGAAGATTGGATCAAATTAGATGATATTTCCAAAAATCTCGTCAATGCTACCGTCTCTGTTGAAGATAAAAACTTCTATAAACACCACGGTTTTGACTATTTAAGAATTGCCAAAGCTCTTTTTATCGTCACTACCTCTGGAAATAAATCCCAAGGCGCTTCCACTATCACCCAACAATATTCAAAAAACCTCTTTCTAGATTTTGATAAAACTTGGGAACGAAAAATTAAAGAAGCCTGGTTAACTATTAGACTAGAGACCCATTATAGTAAAGATGAAATCCTTGAAGGTTACCTAAACACAATTAATTATGGTGGTATCTTTGGTATTGAAAATGCTTCTCAATACTATTTCGGCAAAAGCGCGAAAAAATTAAATCTAGCTGAGGCTACTATCCTTGCTGGCATTCCTAAAAATCCTAGTGTATACTCCCCGCTTGTTAATGAAAAGAAAGCTAAAAGTAGGCAAAAAGTCATCTTAGATTCTATGGTGAAAAATAAATATATTACCCAGGAAGAAGCTGATGAAGCTTATAGTACCAATCTTACTTATCAAAGTAACGAAGAACAAGATTCTCTTAAAATGATGCGTTACTATCAAGATGCTGTCATGGATGAATTAGAAAAAATTGATTCTATACCTGCTTCATTTCTCGATACCGGTGGTCTTAAGATATATACCAACCTAGATCCTAAGGCTCAAAAAATATTAGAAGAAAGCGCTAATAAAAACATAACTAACGACAAGATTGAACTAGCTGGCGTCGCCATGGACCCCGAAAATGGAAAAGTTCTAGCCCTCACTGGTGGACGAGATTATAATAAAAGCCAATATAATAGAGCGACAAAAGCTTCAAGACAAGTTGGCTCTACCATTAAACCATTTTTATATTACTCAGCCTTAGAAAACGGATTTACTGCATCGACAACCTTCACTAGTGAAAAAACCACCTTCACTTTTGGAAACAATAAAACATATGCACCAAAAAATTATGATGATAAATATCCAGACAAACCAATAAGCATGGCTGCCGCCATTGCTTATTCAGACAATATATATGCAGTTAAAACCCACTTATTCCTCGGCGAAAATAATTTAGCCAACATTTTAAAACGCGTCGGTATCAATAAAAAAGTTAGTGAACTTCCTTCACTAGCCTTAGGGGCCGAAGAAATAAACATGATGCAAATGATGCAAGGATATGCAGCTTTAGCCAATGAAGGATATAAAGTAAAGCCATACTTCATAAGTAAAGTAACAGATATGGAAGGTAACGTTCTTTATGAATACAAGCCAGATCCTGAAAATGTTTTAAATAAAAACACCGTTTATGTTTTAAACGAGCTACTAACAACTACTTCAGCTAAAGAATTTGTCGACTATAGCGTTCCAACTTGTTATAACATTTCTCCTAAAATGACTAAAAAATACGCTATTAAAAGTGGAACTACCGATACCGATAACCTAATCTTTGGGTATAACAAAGATCTCTTAGTTGGTCTTTGGACCGGCTATGATGATAACAGTCCTGTTGATAGTAAAGACAGCTCCAACATTAAAAACACTTGGGTTGATATTATGGAAGGTTATTTAAAAGATAAAAAAGATAACTGGTATAAAACACCAAATAATGTTGTTGGCGTCGCCATCGATCCTGTAAGCGGTAAAATTGCTACTAATGGCAATAAAGCAAAAGTTCTATATTATATAAAAGGAACTGAACCATCGAATAGTAAATATGCTCTAGACGATGCTGTCCCAACCGTTAAAACTGTGGAATAAAAAGATTCAAAAAACTGAATCTTTTTTACATGCTTTAAACAAATTAAGAATAAATTCTATAAAGGAGTTGTTATTATGTGCACTGCAGTATCTTTAATTTCCAAACAAAATGAGGTTCTCTTTGGTAGAACCATGGATTTTTCTCATGAATTAAATCCTGAAACCTATATCGTCCCCAAAGATTATGAATGGCAAAGTATTGCTTCTAACGACAAATTCACAAACAAATATAAATTTATTGGTTCTGGTCAAAATATTGGTAAAATAATTTTTGCCGATGGAATGAACGAACAAGGTTTAGGTGTTGCCGTCTTATACTTCCCAGGATATGCTGTGTTTAGTGAAGAAATAAAAACAAATAAAAAAAATATAGCTAGCCTTGAAGTTGTTAATTATTTATTAGGTAATTGTGCCAATACAAAAGAAGTAATTCAAACAATGCCAACCCTTGAAATAATTGGCATTCAAGATGAAATAACCAATAGCATCGCCCCATTACATTGGATTGTATCCGATAAATATGGCCAAACAATAACCGTTGAAAAAACAGCTAATGGAACTGAAATTATCAATAATCCAATCGGTGTTTTAGCAAACAGTCCCAATTTTTCATGGCATCTCACTAACTTAAATAATTACATGAACATTTCACCGTATCAACTTGAAGAAATAAATTGGAGTAATTTTCCATTAAAACCTTTTGGGCAAGGTGCTGGGGGTCTTGGCATCCCTGGTGATTATACTTCCCCATCAAGATTCGTTCGAATTGCTTTTCAAAAAAACTTTTTAATGTTGCCTGACAACAAAAAGCAAGCACCCCTTGCTTGCTTTGAATTAATGAAAACAGTTTCCATTCCTAAGGGAATCGTTATGACTAATAAAAACTCGCCAGATTACACTCAATATACTGTATTTATGAATTTAAATACTGGCGACTATTATTTCAATAGCTATTTAAATTCTGAAATTAAACAATATAACATCAATAATATTAATCCTGTTGAAATAACATCTTTAGGAAAAATAAAAAAATATTAAAAATTAAACCATATTAAAAAAGCATCTGAAAAATGCTTTTTTCTTATACTCCCATTGTCATCGTCTCTGGCAAAGTAGAACCACCATCAATGACAATTCCCTGACCAGTAATATAACTAGCTCTATCACTAGCTAAAAATGCTACTAAATTGCCAAGTTCTTCTATTGTTCCAAGTCTTTTCATGGGAATAAAAGCAGCAATTCCTTTAACAACACTTTCCGGATCTGAACTATTACTCTCTTTAGCCATTCCCTCAACCATTGGTGTCATAATATAACCAGGTAAAATTGCATTAACTCTAATACCATTATCTACTAGTTCTGCCGCCAAACCTTTAGTAAAACCAATTAAAGCGGCTTTAGTCGTCGCATAAGCAACTTCCCCACTATCTGCAACCATTGGACCAGTTACGCTAGAAAGATTGACAATTGACCCACCATTCATATAAGGGATTGCCGCTTTGGTAACATTCCAGGTCCCCTTAATGTTAATATCAAAATGAAAGTCACGCATCTCGTCAGTTGTCTTTAAAAATGTATTTAATCGGCATACTCCAGCGTTATTAACCACAATATCAATTTGACCAAATTTTTCAGTAATACATTTCATAACTTCATTAACCTTATTAACGTCCCTAATATCGACCTTAAATCCACAAACATTTTCTGTGTTAAAATCTTTTAAAGTATTTTCAAGAGAATCCGCTACATCTAATATTGCTACTTTAGCGCCTTCTTTTAAAAACACCTTAACTATTCCAAGACCATTACCCATTGCCCCACCAGTTACAACTGCTACTTTATCTTTTAACTCCATCATATCACCTCTTTATTTTTAATAATTCTACTTCATCACCAGTTTTTAAATTAAAAGCATTTGCGTCATCAGTATCCAAATGCAATCTTAGAGCCGCTGTATCTTGAACCTTTAAATAAACATTTTCTAAAATACCAGCTTTTTCTCCAGTAATCTTAATAGCCACTTTTGAAATCCCTTCAAGTCCATATTTCTTAACATCCGAAGGGTTTATATGAACATGGCGATTAGCTAAAATCAAACCTTCATCTAAATTAACTTCGCCTTTAGGTCCAACAACTGTAATTGGTAAACTTCCTTCTATTTCACCGGATGTTCTAATTGGTGGATCCACCTTTAATTTATAACAGTCCGTCCTTGATATTTCAACTTGGTTATAATCACGTAAAGGCCCTACAATTCTAACATTTTCTATTTTTCTATCGCCATTTTTAATTGTAATTACACTAGTACTAGAAAATTGCCCAGGTTGATCAATGTCAACCATTTTTTCTAATTTATCATTACCAAATAATCGTTCATAAATTTCTTTAGTTAAATGTGCATGCCTTACCGACACCCCAACTATTATTTTCATTATGTTCACCCCTTATATTCTATATTCTTTTTCTAAAAAACAATTCCATATCAATCCCTTTGGTTTTAAGATGACCTATAATATAAATTATATCATATTCCGCCATCTCATTAAATATATTTTTATAGAAAGGATGATTATATGAATAATAATTTTGTAAACCAAGGAACCTTCCCTGGAACACCAATATATACTGGTGGAACTGCTGTTCCTAATCAAGAAACTGCACAGAATTTAGCAGGTGATATGGAATTTGAACAATCTTACATCGAAAACATTTTAAGATTAAATAGAGGCAAACAAGTAGAAATTTACGCTTCTTATCCTGACTCAACTGAATGGCGTGATCGTATCTTCAGCGGAATCATCGAAAGATCAGGCCGTGATCACGTTATTTTAAGCGATCCTAAAACTGGTGAATGGTATTTAATTTTAATGATTTATATTAACTATATAAAATTTAATGAACGCATAATTTCTAGTGCTGAATTTTACCCAAATAATTGAAATAAGTAAAAATGTCTGCTATAATGAACCATAGGTGGTAAACATGGAAATACTTATTATTGGAATTGCAATTATTATAATAATTTTTATTATCGGTGTAGCAATTGCTGCAGCTTATAATAATTTTCAAGCATATATTATTAGAATTAACGAAGCAGAAGCTAACATTGATTCTATTTTAAGAAAAAGATTTGATCTTCTAAATAAATCAATTGATATTATTAAAGCCAACATCAAAACAGAAGAAGACGTTTTATCAATTATTGTAAAATTACGTTCTCGTAAACTTTCAAATTTTGATTTAGATAGACAATTATATGAAGGAATTAAAGAATTCAATAAATATAAAGAGGAATATCCTGAATTAAAACAAAGCGAAGTATTTACAAGAATTGATATATCCTTAAATGAATCTGAAGCTGAAATTGTTGCCTTTAGAAAATATTATAATGATATAATTACCGATTATAATAAAATGGTAAAATCTTTTCCTAGTAATATTATTGCCCTAATCTTTAAATTTAAATCAAAACTTTATTTTGATGGTAAAGATATGAGTGATGAAGATACTAAGGATTTTAAACTATAAAAACATATTAAAAAGAAAAGCAAAATTTACTTTTCTTTTTTATTAGTATTTTTTCTTTTTTTAACAGTTTTAACTTGCTTCTGTTTTTCTTTTTTCTTCTTACGGTGTTTAACAATCACATATAAAATTATTAAAAAACCTAAAGCAGTCCCCCCATAAAAAATATACTCTTCTTTAATTTGAAACTTATTTTCCTTCTTTTTCTCCTCATTTTCACCGACTTTAATAACATATTCTCCATCTTTAGTATATAAATAATTTTCTCTAGCGTATCTTGCTACATAGTCTTTATCTTGTAATTTAGTAATTTCCGTTTTAAGTTCCTTAGAATCTCCTTTTAAATCAGTAAGCTCCTGCTTAAGCTCTGCTTCCTCATGATGTAATTTATATAATTGAATAACTGTAGTGACCAATGTAAACGCAAGATACCCCACTGCTAAAATAACAATGGGGGTAAGTACCGTTAAACGTCTTTTGGCTGTTTTTGTAATTTGCTTTTTTGCCATGATATCACCACTATTCTAAAGTAAGTATATCATTTTTTAAAGCGTTTTACAATGAAATGCTCTAAGCAAAATCCAATAGTTAACATAAGTAAACAATATGGATGAAATGCAGCATAATTTATTTTTCTTAAAATTATAAAATATAAAAGCACACCAAGCAAAACTATTAAAAAAGAACCAATTAATTTTATATATTTTTTATCATGGTAAATAATTTTATAGTTTATCCCTATAAAAACTGCGAAAAAGATACCATAGAAAAAAGAGAAAGTTAAAGTAATTATTTGTGTTTGTAAATCCATTATTTAAATAACTTGTTAAATACTCCGCTTTCTTTATTCTTTTTTCCATCTTCAGTATAGGTTAAACTATCAACTTTACCTTTTATTGAAACATTACCTTGATAAGTATCTAGTTTAATTATCTCTAATTCTTCACCTTTAATTATTAAATCACCCATCGTCGTTTCTAAATAAAACTCTTCTTCATCAAAACTGTCAATTTTTTTTACTCCAGTAATAATTATATTTTTTCGCTCATTAAGTGTAATTGCATGCGTTAATGAGGAAATAGTATCCATCTTGTCCATAATGTCCCTCCTACCTAATTATATGCATGAAAAAAAAGACTTATTCGTCTTTTGTGTTATTATATTCTTCGATAATTGCTTCCTCGAACATCTTACGACATTCCGGAGTTATTGGGTGAGCAATATCGTGGTACTCCTCATTATTGGTTTTGCGACTAGGCATAGCAATAAATAATCCACCATCACCTTCTATAATTCTAATACCGTGAACTGCGAAACAATCATCTAATACAACTGATGCAATTCCACGAATACGAGAATTCTCTTTTTCAATTTTTCGAACATTAACTGAAGTAATTTTCAAGCTAACCTCTCCCTTCTGGTACCTTTGTTTACAATTTCAGTATACAATAATTTCCATTAAAAGGCAAGGAAAAACCTTTAATTATCATAAATTTTGATAGTTTTTGTAATAATATCTGCATAAGAGAATGATTTTATAACGTGATTTTCGTTATCTAATTCCACTAAAAATACACAATTATATAAATTCTTAATAGTTGCCTTATAAGTTTCATACTTATTACGGCCTAAATTATACTTAATTGTTACCGATTTACCAAGATATCCGCCAAGGGCTTTGCGGATAGAATTGTTATCACAAACGCCCTTATCTAGGATATCCAACATACATTGTCCCTTTCGTAATAATTCCCCCTATACCATCTTTACCATATCTAGTTCTTTCTAATATTGTTTTTAAATCAATATCCTTATTAATATCAGACAAACTCATTTTAGACGCCACAATTGCCGGATCTAAAGCATGAATATTTACCCTTTTCGGACTAGAGGCAAAATTAGCCCCTGCCTTAATTAACTCTTCATAATATGAACCACAAGCACCCGCAATAATAATTAGTTTTTCATGGCTACCTTCATATTCACGCGCTTTTCTAACTGCATCAACAAAATAACCACTACTTTTGTAAGCATCTAAATCATCCACACTGCCTTTTCGCTTATTATAAGCATCATGCCCTGTAATAACCACTATATTCGGTTTATACTCGTCAAGCCACTCTTTAATATGCGAAGCTACATTTTCCTCTTTTTCATTAATACCCATCGCCCAAATATTTATTTTTTTATAATAGTCTAAGCATCTAGATAAATACTCCGCATCACTATCGATGTGTAAAATCTTACCAGGTAAATAAAAGTAATCACTTCGATCTAAATCAACTTTAGTATCTAAACGATCCAAAAAGTTTTTTTCACCTTCAATATCCTCATCATTATGTTTGCTTAAATCACTTAAATTAGAATCAGCAAGTAATCTAATATTAACACCTTTTAATTTAACACTATCCCCTTCAATTGATACTATTTTAAAGACCACATCATTCCCATAAGAATTACGGGTTACTAAGTCACCTATATTTAATTCCATAATATCACCCATGTAAGTATATGAATTTTATTAGTTCATTATCACAAAAAAAGATACATAAGTATCTATTTAATTATATAAGGATCGGATTCTGTTCCAGATCCAGTTAACTTAATATCTGATTTTAAATAAAGTGCCGGTTTAACATAAAAAGTATTTCCATAAACATGCATATTAGCTAAAACAGAATAAGCACTAACTGACATAGCAATTGAGGTATAATTATAAAGTGGATCCATCGTCCAAAACGTATTAGCTGAATAAAGAAAATTTTGTTTATTACAATTTTGGCTACATTGACCATTAGTACAATAAGTTCCATCTAAATAATTAATCAATAAATTTAAATTACATTCAGTATTTGCAGTAGCCTTAATATAATCATCAACATTTATCATTCCCACATTAGCCTTTCCAACACTAAAAAATGGTAATTTTAGCTGTTCGGCAATGCTTTTGCCAGAAACATTCCAATAAATAAATTTAACTTTATATTCATGATTATCAATTTGACTTTTGGCCCCAGAAGTTAAACTATTATAATAATCATTATTTAAATAAGTTTTAATTGATGAATCACTAGAAACAGTACCTGAATAATTTCCATTATTAATCGCCCCATTGACTGATCCCCATAAATTACAACCATAATAGTTCCCATCACTATTTAATTTACAATAAGTATTATTGACGTTTAACCTAGGTCCTGTTTTCTCTGAAGTTCTAACGTCAAATGAAATACCTGAACTCAAAGTAGTATTTTTAACAATTTTTAAAGTATCATCAGATTCCACAGATATTATTCTCCAAATTTCATTATTAAATTTTATATAGTTACTTGGTGAACTTCCTTTAAAAATATATCTATTATTAATATACTCATCTTTATACAATCCTTCACCAGACGTTACGATGTTTTTTTTTAACTGAAATGCCGCATTTATGGGTTTAATATTTCCTTTAGCCGTAATATTTAGATTAGTACTAAAAGCCGCATAACCGGCTGTCATAAGTAATAATAAGCAAATTGATAATCCAACTATTACTCTAACTTGCTTTCTATTTTTTCTTTTTCTCATACACTTCACCATTTATAGTATACCCCCCC
>URBG01000021.1 GCA_900546055.1 uncultured Mycoplasmatota bacterium | reverse complement strand
AAGAAGGATTATCAGTATTAAACATGCCAAGTGAAGATACGGTGTTATATGCAATATATAAGAAAGAATTAAAAGTAACATATAGCAAAGGAGAAGGAGTAACAGCAGTAGGGAAGAGCGAAGATAAATGTGAAATATATAATAATGAAGAAAGCTGTGAGATAACATTACCAAGTATAACCGTAAGTACAGGATACAATATTAATGGTTGGTATAAAGAAAGCACTAAAGTAGGTAATCAAAATGCAAAGATCAATATAAGTACAAATACGAGTTTAGTAGCAAAAGCGATTGATAATATAGCCCCAACTATTCCAACATATGAAGCATATTACCCGTCAAATAAAAAACCATATACAAGTGGAACATGGGCATTAGATACTGTACATACAAAGATAACAAGTAGTGATGCAGGAAGCGGGATAGCTAAAATACAAAGAATGCATACTAATAGTACAATATATGAAAATAACGTTTGGATAGATTTGGTATTTAATGCTGGCGGTGGATTGAAGTTTGAAGATGGAGTTGCTACAGGAGTTGAGGAATGGGTTAAAATTAATCGAAATGAAATAGTATATATTAGAGCAATAGATAATGCAGGAAATGTATCTGAGGTATCGGAGCCATTTAATATAAAGTATGATTTAAACAATCCAACTCTTTCTGTATCAACAAGTAAAACAACAAAGAGCATAACAGCAGTAGCAACAGCAAGTGCTACTTCCGGAATAAGCAAATATGAATTCAGTAAAGATAATGGAGCTACTTGGGTAAACAATGGAACAAGTAATACTTATACCTTTACAGGATTAACTCATAACACATCTTACAACATTAAAGTAAGGGTAACATCTGGAGTAGGAAGGCAAACTTCATCAGCTACGGTAGCAACCACTACTAATACTGTACCAACACCAACCTATAGCCAAACCCACACCTCAACAGGTAAAACCGTAACCATAACATATCCATCAGGCTGCGGAAGTACTTATACATGTACATATATAAAAGATGGAGGGACGCCGGTTACTGTAACAAGTACGACTGCAGCAGTGGCTTTCACAGCATCAGGAAATATAGTAGCCAAGGTAAGTGACGGAACAAACACTGTAACCGCAAGTACCTATACAGTAAATATAATAACTTCAACTATAACGGTAAATTCAACTTTAGGAGGAAGTGTAACAGTTGCTAATATAACTAAAGGAACAAGTGTTACATCGAGCAATGCTACCAAGAAAACTATTACAGCTATAAATGGTGACAGCATAAAAGTAACTACTTCACTGAAAGATGGCTTTGAAATATATAGTTTGAAAAAGAATAGCACTAATATTGATAGTAATTATACTGAAATAATGGGTTCTACTAATTATTCAATAATGGGAATTTTTAAAATGAAATATTTACCATTTAGTATTGGGACAGCATTAGATTTGGAATATAATTTGACTTTTAATGACGAAGTGGCCGATTTTAATCAAGAGCCGGTTCAGCTTTGGTCGCCAGGAGGCCGATTTTATATTGAATTTAAGAGGGTAGAAAATAATACAGTATATTACGGTATTCAGAATTATTATTTTCCAAATAAATATATACAGGTTAGAAATACAGAGGAAGTATTGCCAGGATCGCAGTGTACTATTTATGATTGGATTGAGGGAGAAACTGATTTCTATTGGTATTTAGAAGATGCTGGGAGTGGATATTTTTACATCGTTAATAAAACAGGATATTGTATGGAAGTAGCTAATGGAGTAGCACATAATAGTTCTTATATTACAGTAAATACTTGTGATAATACTGTTAAACAGCAATGGAAATTTTCTACATAATTTATAAATTCCGATGAGAACAATTACTTTTTGTAGTTGTTCTACCGGAGTCTATAAATAGACCCCAATTTTATAACTAACACATATTTTGCTATTTCCTCATACTCACAAGAAAAACACAATTATTAGTTTTATCTGACAATTTTTGTAAACCAAATAATTTATAATGTAATTGGTGAATAAAATGATTATAAAAAATATTTGTAAACATCATTTATATGATGAAACAAAGGAAGGCCTTATACAGTAAGCCTTTTTTCTTTTCGATTTTTTTCTACATAAATTGACTAGCTTTACCATAAAATTATTTAGGTGATATAATGCTTAGAGATTTAAGAAACTACATATTAGAAAATGAATTCAAAATTAATTATATAGCAGGCAAAGTCAACATCGTAAACTATGAATGCATTGATCACTTTAGTGATGAGAAAGTAATGATTAGACATAGCAGTGGGACAGTTGTAATTAAAGGAGAAAACTTAATCATCTCCAAATTACTAAATGATGAAATATTAATATCTGGAACGGTTAAAACAATAGAGTTAAAATGATTGAAAAATTTAAAAGTAAAATTGCCTTAAATGTAAAAGGCAAAAACATAAATCGTTTCATCAAAAAACTAACCACAAGAAAAATCAATATTTTATCACTAAAATATATAAATAAAAATGAAGTAGAAATAATTATATATAAAGAAGATTATGAAACTGTCATGAAAATAAAAAGTATCTATGATGTTTTAGAGCAAGATGTTTTTGGATATTTAAAAATAAAAAAAGTCATTAAAGTAAATAAACATCTTATAATTATGTTCGTAATTGGCTATCTTCTTTTTATGCTTTTAACTCATACCATTTTTGATATTGAAGTAGTACATTCCAATAAAGACATTCGTAAATTGGTTCAAGATGAATTAAATGCCAATGGGATTAAAAAATACACTCTAAAGAAAAATTTTAATGAACTAGAAAAAATTAAAGAAAAGATTCTAAATAGTCATCCTGATAAAATAGAGTGGTTAGAAATAGAAACCATTGGTACTAAGTATGTGGTAAGAGTTGAAGAGCGTGAGATAATTACCCAAAAAGAAACAAATAAACCAAGAAACCTTGTTGCTAAAAAAGATGCAGTTTTAAAAAAGGTCACAGCTAGTAAAGGCGATATTATAAGAAATAATGATGATTATGTAAAAAAAGGTGATGTCATTGTTAATGGTGAAGTTATGCTTAATGAAAAATCTATGGGTAAAGTCAAAGCCAAAGGAAAAGCTTATGGTGAAGTATGGTATGTTTTAAAAACTGAATATCCTTTTGCTTATTATGAAGAAAAAGAAACTGGAAATAAAAAAGATGTTTATGCCATTAAATTTTTAAGCAAAGATATTGAGTTCACTACTAACAAATATAAACACAAAAAAATTAAAGAGGAAACCATATTATCTCATCCACTTTTACCGATTAAATTAGTTAAACAACACCAAAAAGAAGTAAAAGTTAAAAACGATATTCTCACTTTTGACGAAGCTTTATTAAAGGCTAAAGAATTGTCAATTAAAAAAGTTGAAGCTAATCTAAAAAAAGACGAATATATAATTCGTAGTAAATATTTGAAAAGTACCATGAAAGATAGTACAATAGAAGTAGAAATGTTTTTCGCTGTTTACGAAGACATCACAAGCTATAAAGAAATAGAGTGATAGTATGATTAGAAATACCGTTTTAGATATCTTTGGTGAAACATGGCCGACAATTGTCATCAGCATGGTCATAATTATTAGTATGCGTGTTTTATATTTGATAAAAAATAAAAAACCTATAATAATTTATAAAGAACTTCTAGCTTTAATGTTTATCATTTATGTTCTTTGTCTTTTCTATGTTGTAACTTTTCAGGACGTTAGTTGGAGTACCTCCAATTTTACCCCATTAAAGGAAATGTTTAGATATGAATTTGGAAGCCGCCTGTTTATTAAAAATGTTATTGGTAATATGTTATTATTTATGCCTTATGGCTTTTTCGCCACATACTATTTAAAATTAAAAAAGCCTTATTCAATCATCGGTTTATCACTTTTAGTTTCTGTAACTATTGAAACAACTCAATTGTTGATTGGTAGAGTTTTTGATATTGACGATATTATTCTTAATATTTTTGGCGGTGTTTTCGGATTTTATATTTATCTTTTATTAGATAAGGTTAATAAAAAGCTCCCAGCCGTCTTGAAAAAGCCTATTATTTATAATATAATAATGATATGTTTATTAGCTTTAGGCATGGCTTATCTGATCGGCTTTATAGAATTGGGAGTATAGAATGAATAAATTTGAAATTTTTAATGAAACGGATGAAGACTTAGATTTAGAAGAAGAAAAAAAAATAATTGAATATGCTTTAGAATATAAGAAACTAAACGATGTTATTTTTAATGTCATATTTGTTGACAATGAAACAATAAAAAATATAAATAAAGAATACCGTGCGATCGATCGAGAAACTGATGTTATTAGCTTTGCTTTAGAAGATGATAAAGATATAACTTTTGAATTTGGCAGACTTTTAGGTGATATATATATATCAGTACCTAAAATGAAAGAGCAAGCTAAAGAATATGGTCATAGCGAAAAACGAGAAATGGCCTTTCTAACCATTCATGGATTATTACATTTACTAGGATATGATCATATGACTAAAGAAGATGAAGAAGTAATGTTTAAAGAGCAGGAGTTGATTTTAGATGGATACGGTATCACGCGCTAAATTAAAACAAAGAGGGTTAAAAAGATTTGGCAAAAGTTTTAAATACGCTTTAGATGGATTAAAATATGCTTTTAAATATGAGCAAAATATGACTGCTCATATTTTAGCGACTATTGGGGTAATTGCTATGGGCATAATATTTCATATTAGCCTAATTGAATGGCTATTTGTAATTTTAATTATTGGTTTAGTTATCGCTACCGAATTAATTAATACAAGTATCGAAGCCGTTGTTGATTTAGCTTGTAAAGAAATCGATCCAATTGCTAAAGTAGCTAAAGATACAGCAGCAGCCGCTGTTATGGTTTTTGCTTTAATTGCTATTGCTTTAGCTTTAATAATCTTTGTTCCTAAAATTATTGATATATTTATATAAATAATAAAAATGCTAAAAAAAAATACAAAATTAAATTATAAAATGGAGGAAAATATGAAAAGTGGATTCGTAAGTTTAGTAGGAAGACCAAACGTGGGGAAATCAACCTTGCTTAACAATATTTTAGGCAAAAAAGTTGCTATCACCTCGGCAAAACCACAGACAACCAGAAATATAATTCAAGGAATATATAATGAAGATGATACTCAAATTGTTTTTGTTGATACCCCTGGAATTCATAAACCAAATCATAAATTAGGCAAAATTTTAAATAAAGGTGCCTATTATAGCATCGATGATGTTGATGTTGTAACATTCTTAGTCGATGGACAAGCCGGACTTGGCAAAGGTGATGAATATATTATTGAAAAATTTAAAACCTTAGATAAACCAGTAATTTTAGTTATTAATAAAATTGATGGTCTTTCTAAAGAAGAAATTTTCAAAAAAATAACCGAATATAAGGATTTATACAATTGGTCAGATATTGTTCCAGTATCAGCTTTAAAGAGTAAAAATACCGAAGAACTTTTAAAAGTTTTAAAAGGTTATTTGCCAGATAGTATAAAGTATTTTGATGAAAATCAAATTACTAACAGAAGTACAGAGTTTATGATAAGTGAACTAATTAGGGAAAAAGTTTTTAATTTAACAAACGAAGAAGTCCCACATTCAATTACCTGCATAGTTGAGCAAATAATAAAAGATAAAGATAAAACCATTATTAATGCTGCTATCATTGTTGATAGGGATTCATTAAAGAAAATCATCATCGGTAAAAATGGTGACATGGTAAAAAAAATTGGAACTTTAGCTAGAAAAGATATTGAAGAGTTATTAGGAACGAAAGTTTACTTGGAACTTTATGTTAAAACTATTAAAAAATGGCGTGATAAAGAAAAGTATTTAACTGAATTAGGATATAATGACTTTTTAGAATAGGTTGACAAAGTTCAAAATAAATAATATTATATAAAAACGACAAAGGGGGGAAATAAAATGGGAACAAACAATTTAAGCACTTCAGACTGCTTTGTTTTAGCTTCCAGCACTCCAGCAACAGTTGGTGAAGAGTTAGAAATAATTGTTGATTGTTTAACAGAAGTTGAAAAAGAGTCAGAAGAAATAACACCACTTATGGAACGAGTTTTAGCAACAAATCGTTTTTATGGTTATCAAGATCTTATTAATCATGGAATAACTCAGCGAAGTATTACCGATGATCAAGATAATGTTATAGCCACACGTGAAATTGGTACTGAATCTACTGCTGTTGGGGTTGAAGGTACACTTCTTCATGAAGCCTATAAAGACGTGCAACAAGGTGGTCGACAAAAAACATATAGATAGCTCTAAGCTGTCTTTTTTCTTTACCAAGAACCTTAAATGTGATATTATAAATATATATTTAAGGAGGAATACTATGGAACCCAAAACTTTAGCAACTTCTATTCTAGTGGAGGATTTAGAAAAATATTTAGCTCTGGATCATAACAGCGAAAAGTTGATGGAAGCTTTTTGTCTTAATCATCCATCAAATCGACCAGTTATTGTTCCGGTAAAGGAAGAGGAAGAAGAGACGTTATTAAAAACTCGCTCACAACTTGAAATCACCTTATTAACTTGGTTATCTGTAGTCTCACCAACTTATAAACAAAACTATGGTATCCGCGGTGAAAACCTAGAGCTAGTATACAAAATAGATAATGATGAAATTCACGCTGATATCGAAGACGGCGTTTATTACTTTACTAAAGATCATTTTTATAACAGCAATCAAAAAGAAAATGAATCATTAGTTTTTGCTGTAATCTATCCTGGACATGAACACTATCAAAGCTTTACCGATGAACTTAAAATGCAAGCCACAGAGTGTTTTGAAATACCTAAAAATCCAAATCCACAAAAAACTTTTGGGAAAATTGAATAAAGTATTTTTAATCCGCCCACTATAATAATAGGAGCGTGATAAAATGAATTTATTTTGGAACTTATTTGAAAAAACAGGAAAAGTTGAGTATTATTTAAAATATAAAGAAGAATCAAAGAAAAAAGGAAGATAATTTATGGAAGAAGTAGAAGGCATTGTCGTTAGTGAAACTAACTATAGTGAGACATCAAAAATATTAAATGTTATTACGAAAGAACACGGTTTAATCGGTATTATCTCTAAAGGTTGCCGTAGTCTAAAAAGTCCACTAAGAAGTGCCTCCGCTAAACTAACTTATGGTAAATTTATGATTTACTATAAAGAAGGAAAGCTTTCTACTTTAACAGAAGTAAATATTATAAATCCTTTTAAAAATTTAAAAAAAGACATAACTAAAATAAGCTATGCCTCTTATTTGTTAGAATTAGCTGAACAAGTATACAAGCAAAATAATAGTGATGATATCTTAAACCTTTTGATTGAAGCTTTAACTAAGATTGATGAGGCATTTGATCCATTAGTTATTATGGATATTTTAGAATTAAAATATTTAGATTACTTAGGTGTTATGCCAGTTATTGATAGTTGTGCAGTTTGTGGTAAAAAAGAAAACATTGTAACTTTATCTAGCTATAAGGGTGGATATTTGTGTAAAGACTGCTATACTAATGAAAAGATGGTAAGTGAAAAAACTATAAAATTAATTAGAATGTTTTATTATGTTGACATTTCTAAAATCTCAAAGCTAGAACTTAGCCAGCAAGCAAAAAACGAAATAAATATTTTTTTAAATGATTATTATGATAGATATACTGGTTTGTATTTAAAAAGCAAAAAATTTATCAGAGATTTACAAAAAATAGGGTATTGAAAAATATCCTTTTTGTATGCCAAAATATTATGAAAAAAACAGGACTTGACAGGGGGGGGGGGGGGTGATATAATAATTCCCGTCGAAAAAGGGGGTTACTATATGTCAGTAACAAATGCAGTATTAGATGAATATGCAAGTCAAATAGATAAAGGTATTGAACTTACATATGAAGAATTTGAAAGACAATATCGTGATGAATGGATGCAAGGATTGAACCTTGCTTACCGTTATTATATTTTTCATAATAACTTGGATGTTCCTATAGATTATAGCATCGATGGTTATCAGTTAGGACACTGGATTGAAAGTCAAAGAAAAGCCAGAAAAGAATTAACTGCTAATCAATTTGAACTTTTAGATGACCTAGAAATGAAATGGTCAGTTAAATGGGATTATCATCGCGACCGTGCTAAGCGTGAAATTAAGTATGGTGATGAACACTATGCTAAATGGATAGAACATTTATTACAAGCTAAAGCTTTCTATGAAGAACATGGTCATTTAGATGTCCCTGCAGGATATAAAGTTATTACTGAAGAAGGTAAGACATTTAACTTATATTCTTGGATTTTAAATCAGAGACATAACTATAAGATCAATCGAATTCCATCTGATCGTATGAGTAAATTAGATAATTATTTTATGATTTACGATTTTACCCACAAAGATGAAATTAATCGCATTTTAGAAGTAAAGGATCACTTTTTCTTACCAGAAAGGTATCGCGGAATAGATCCATTTGTTGAGGAGGAATTACCAGAAATTTTTGGTGAAGAAAGTTCAGTTCAAGTAACAAAAGAAACATTTAATTTCGAAGCGATGGTTGAAGAATTGGAAGATGAAATTAATACATATTATGGGCCAAAAGCTATAAATGAAACAAAAAAACAAAACACTCAAAAAGAAAGATTGCCGCACAAATCAAGGTGGGCTAGTAAATATGAATATGCTAGGGCCTATTATGAAAAACATGGTCATTTATTAATACCAAGAAGTGAAGTAATTGTTTTGGAAGATGGAACAGAAGTAAAAATTGGGCATTGGATATCTAATCAAAGGACTAAATACAAAAATGGAGGACTGCCTAAAGGACAAATTGCGGATTTAGAAGCAATTGGTATGGTATGGGAGCCTAGAATAAAAGCCAGAGAAATTAAAGAAAAAGAACAAGAACTGTCAGAACTATTCGGACAAAAAGTTATTAGTCAAGAGGAAAGATGGGCTAGTAAATATGAATATGCTAGGGCCTATTATGAAAAACATGGCCATTTATTAATACCTACAAAAGAGGTAATTGTTTTAGAAGATGGAACAGAAATAAAAATTGGGCAATGGCTTCATAGTCAAAGAGCAATTTATAAGACAAGTAAAATGCCTGTTGAACGACAAGACGCCTTAGAAGCAATTGGGATGGTATGGAGTCCAAGACTTGAAGGAAAAACAATCACTAATATAGAAACTAAAATTTCTGAAGCATCAACTATTGAAGAAACTATCAGTGAAGCTCCGATTTATGAAGAACCAACTCTTGAAGACCGTATTGATAGTTTATCAGTAGAAAGCCTAAAAGAATTAGAAGATTCAATTGTTGAATTTTATAGTCAATTGGCCTCAATGGATGATAGCCAAAAGTTAGATTTTGAATTATCTGTTGATAAAGATTTTCCAGCGCCAATTGAAAATATGCAAGGGAAACAAATGGTCTATAGACAAAACAAAAATTAAACTTGACAATTCACAAAAAAAAGAATAAAATGTAAATATATTTAGAGGCAATGATGGGCTTGGAAACCCGGAGTCATGTATTTTAAGGGATTCTTCTAGAATAAGTAAGGTGGAACCGCGGGAAAACTCGTCCTTACAATCTAGGGGAATTCTTTTTTATATTTAGAAAGGAAGAGATTATGGAAAAAGTTACAATGGAAAAATTAACTGCTGTATGTAAACAATATGGATTTATTTTTCAAGGAAGTGAAATTTATGGAGGACTTTCAAACACTTGGGATTATGGACCGTTAGGTGTTGAACTTAAAAACAATTTAAAAAGTGCTTGGTGGCAAAAATTTATCAAAGAAAAGTCAAACGTTTATGGACTAGATTCAGCTATCATCATGAATCCAGAAGTTTGGGTTGCTTCAGGACACGTTTCAGGCTTTTCTGATCCTTTGGTTGACTGTAAGAAATGTAAAAGCCGTCACCGTGCTGATAAGTTAGTTGAAGAATATACAAGTGGAGAGGAAACTGGTGATGGTTGGAGCAATGAAAAATTAGAAGCATATATTGCTAAAGAAGGAATTGTTTGTCCCAAATGCGGATCTAACGATTTCACATCTATCAGAAAATTTAATCTATTGTTTGAAACTCATATTGGTGTAACTGAAGATGCTAAGAGTAAAGTATATTTAAGAGGAGAAACTGCTCAAGGTATTTTTGTAAACTTTTTAAATGTTCAAAGAAGTACTCGTGCTAAATTACCATTTGGTATTGGTCAAATTGGTAAAAGTTTCAGAAATGAAATCACTCCAGGAAATTTTATCTTCAGACAACGTGAATTTGAACAAATGGAAATGGAATTTTTCTGTAAGCCTGGTGAAGATTTAAAGTGGTTTGATTATTGGCGTACCTATTGCATGGACTTTTTAAAAACAATTGGCTTAACCGATGAAAACTTAAGATTCCGTGATCATAAAAAAGAAGAGCTATCTTTCTATAGTAAAGCCACTACAGATATCGAATATAAATATCCACAAGGTTGGGGTGAACTTTGGGGAATAGCAGACCGTACTGATTATGATTTAGGTAGACACATGGAACATTCTAAAAAGGATTTACAATATTTAGATCCAGATACTAATGAAAAATATATTCCATATGTTATTGAGCCAGCTGTTGGTTTAGATAGAATGTTATTAGCTGTTTTAACTGAAGCTTATAATGAAGAGACCTTAGAAGATGGTACAACTAGAGAAGTAATGAGCTTCCATCCTTTCTTAGCCCCTTATAAAGTAGCCGTATTACCATTGGTAAAAAAACATCATAGCGAAAAAGCCTTAGAAATATATAACAGTTTATCTAAAGAATTTATGTGCACTTACGATGAAACCGGAAACATTGGTAAAAGATATCGTAGACAAGATGTTGCTGGAACACCTTTCTGTATAACCATCGATGATGAAACTATGAATAATGAAACAGTGACTATCAGAGATAGAGATACTATGGAACAAATCACACTTCCTGTAAATGAAGTAGTAGATTATATTAAAGATAAAATGAAATTTTAAGTCCAATGGGCTTTTTTTCATATGAAAAGAAAATAGCCATTAAACCCCGTATGATATATATGAGGTGATAAAGCGATAGAAACTAATGCATATATTAAAAATATTAATCAAAGATAACCACATATAAAGGTTCATAAAATTTCCAAAATATCATAGAATAATTAGAAACCCTATGTCAAAAAAACATCTTTTTGCAAACTTTTTGTTTAATTTCGTCAAATAGAGGAAAAAGATATTTTATTTTTATCCAATCTGTGATAAAATGAAGTATAGTAAAGTGCGAAAATGTCACTACAAGGAGGATAAATATGGGTTTTATGAAGAAAATAATGGGTGAGGATGAAGATGTTTTCTCATCACCAGAAGAATACTATGATATAAAATCAGAGGAGGCACTTAATGATGAAGGTGGCGCTAAAATGATACTTTTAGAACCACGTGCATACTCTGAAGCACAACAAATTGCTGATCATTTAAAAAAGAGAAACACCGTTGTTGTTAACCTAAAAAGAGTTACGCCAGAACAAGCAAAAAGAATAGTTGACTTTTTAGGCGGAACTATTTATGCTATCAACGGAAAAATCCAAAAAATAGGTGGAGGCATTTTCTTATGTGCACCAAATAATGTTAGCGTTCAAGGCGAAATTACAGGTGATACTGATGGTAAAGGCATCCATGATAACAATGATATAAATATTGAGTGGTAAAAAAAGCTTTAAAAAAATGGAAATTTGTGTTACAATATGTAGCACCAAAAGGTGAGGTATAGATTATGGACAAATTTAATCGTACACTTCGAGGTTATGACCCAGAAGAAGTAAATTCTTTTCTGGACCAGGTGATTGCTAGAGTTGAAAAAATGGTTGCTGATATCGATAAGAAGGATAAAGAAATCAAAGAACTTAAAGCTAGACTTGCCGAAACTGAACGTTTGAGAGAAAAACTTGAACAATATGAAAGAATGGAAGATACTTTAAATAGAGCTATTCTAATGGCCCAAAAAACATCTGACCAATTAAAATTAGCTGCTCATAGAGAAAGTGAAATAATGATGGAAGATGCTAAAAAGAACGCCAGCCGAATAGTTAATGAAGCATTAATGAGGGCTGAAAGAATCGAAAACGATGCAATAACTTTGAAGAGAAATGTTAATATCTTTAAACGACGTTTAAAAGATATTATTGAATCGCAATTAGAAGTTATTGATGAAATTGATAAAGTAGAACTTTAAAACAAATGATAGAGACGGTATATTAAAATAGTTTTGAAAGAGAGTTAGTGGTTGGTGAAAACTAATAAACATTTAATATATAGATCACTCTTGATGTTTCTTTTTGAAATAAAAGTAGGAAAGAACGGTTACGCGTTATAGTTATAGAGGTGTATATTTTATAAAGTAAGGTGGTACCGCGGCAAAGCTCGTCCTTAATCAGGAGGAGTTTTTTGACGTTTAGAAGGAGAGAGATATTATGGATTACAAAGACACACTATTAATGCCACAAACAGAATTTAAAATGCGTGGCAATTTACCAGAAAATGAAAAATTACAAAGAACAAATTGGGAAGAAATGGATTTATATGAAAAAATCAAAAATAAACACAAAAGTAATAAGCCATTTGTCCTGCACGATGGCCCACCATATGCGAATGGTAACATTCATATTGGTCATGCTTTTCAAAAAGTTCTAAAAGATTTTATCAATCGTTCAAAAATGATGGAAGGCTATTACGTTGACTTTGTTCCTGGTTGGGATACCCATGGTCTTCCAATCGAACAAGCAATGGCTAATAATGGCGTTAAACGTAAAGAAATGAAGGCAGCTGATTATCGTGCACTATGTAAAGAGTATGCTTTAAAGCAAGTCGAAAAACAAAAGTCAGACTTTATAAGGTTAAACATCATTGGTGACTGGAATAATCCATATATTACTTTAACCAATGAATATGAAGCTAAGCAAATTGAGGTTTTTGCTAAAATGGCTAAAAAAGGTTTATTCTTTAAAGGCTTAAAACCTGTTTATTGGTCACCAAGTAGTGAAACTGCTTTAGCTGAAGCTGAAATAGAATACAAAGATCGTAAAGATCCTTCAGTATATGTTGCTTTCAAAGTGGAAGAGGGAAATGATTTTGTTCAAAATGGGGACAATCTAGTTATCTGGACTACAACCCCTTGGACGCTTCCTGGTAATACCGCTGTTTGCGTTGGTGAAGAACTTGAATATTCAAAGGTAAACGTAAACAATACAAACTATGTAATTGCTAGCCAGTTAGTTAAACCATTGATGGAGGAATTTGGCTTTGAAAGTTACAAGGTAGAAAAGACATGCAAAGGAACTGATTTAGTTGGCCTTACTTATAAGCATCCATTCATGGATAGAGTAAGCCCTGTTGTTATTGGTCATCATGTTAATTTAGAAGCTGGAACTGGACTTGTTCATACAGCTCCTGCCTATGGTGAAGATGACTTTATCGTTGGTCGCAATAATAATCTTCCAATGGTTAACGGTGTTGATGATCATGGAGTTTTGAATGAAGACTCTGGCATGTTTAATGGCCTATTCTTTGAAGATGCAAATAAAGAAATCACCACATGGTTAGACGAAAATGGCTACTTATTAAAATTAAAATTTATTACCCACTCATATCCACATGATTGGCGTACTAAAAAACCAATTATTTTTAGAGCTACTAAACAATGGTTCTGTAGCCTTGATAAAATAAGAGAAGATCTTCTGAAAGAAATCGATGAAAATATTGCGTTTCATACCGAATGGGGTAAGACAAGAATTCGCAATATGATTGAAGGTCGTGGAGACTGGTGTATTTCAAGACAAAGAGCTTGGGGTGTACCAATTCCAATTTTCTATAATGAAGATGGAACCGAAATCGTTGACTATGATGTAATGATGCATGTTTCTAAATTATTTAGAGAGCATGGTTCAAATTATTGGTTTGAGCACGACGCTAAAGAGTTATTGCCAAAGGGATATACTAATGAGCATAGCCCAAATGGCAACTTTACCAAAGAAACTGATATCATGGATGTTTGGTTCGATTCAGGCTCTTCATTTGCTTCAGTTTTACTAGAAAGAAATATGAGTTTCCCAGCTGATATTTACCTTGAAGGTTCTGACCAATATCGTGGTTGGTTTAATTCATCATTAATTTGTAGTGTAGCTTCTGAAGGCAAAAGCCCTTATAAAAAACTATTATCAAGTGGTTTCGTTTTAGATGGAAAAGGCCTTAAAATGAGTAAGAGCGTTGGTAACGTTGTTGCTCCAATGGATGTTGTTGATAAACACGGTGCTGATATCTTAAGACTTTGGGCTGCAAGTGTTGACTTTACTGAGGATGTTAGATTTAGTGATGAGTTATTAGCCCAAGTTAAAGAAAGCTATCGTAAAATTAGAAATACTTACCGCTTTATGTTAGGAAACTTATTTGACTTTGATCCAAACAAAGATAAGATTTCATATGATAAAATGCCTAAAGCTGATAAATATATGATGATTCTTTTAAACAAGCTAACTAAAGATATTAGAGAAAACTATGATGAATACGATTTTGATGAAATTTATAAATTAATTAATAACTATGTATCATCATTATCAAACTTCTATTTGGACTTCACCAAAGATATTCTTTATATTAATAAAAGTGACAGTATAGAAAGACGTAGTGTTCAAACCGTTTTATATGAAAATCTTTATGCCTTAATTAGATTAATGGCTCCGATTTTACCATATACTAGTGAAGAAGTTTATAAATTACTTCCAGGGACTAAAGAAGAAAGCGTTCATCTTGAAACTTTCCCAGAGATTGTAACGTATAAAGATGAAGAAGATATCTTAGAATTATGGAGTATATTCTTTAATATAAAAGATGATGTTTACAAAGCTTTAGAAGAAGCTCGTAATGAAAAAATCATTGGTAAATCATTAGAAGCTAAAGTATATCTTCATTTAAGAGAAGAAGATAAAGAAACTTTAACACCAATATTACCAAACTTAAAACAACTATTAATCGTTTCAGATGTTGTTATGAGTACTAACGATTTAAATAAATATGACTATTGTGAAGTAGAAGTAAGCAAATTTAATGGCGTTAGATGTGAAAGATGTTGGAACTACTTTGATGAATTAGATATTACTGATAATATCTGTCCAAGATGTCATGAAGTAGTAAATGAAAAATATTAGAGCATTTAAAAGTATAAAATCTTAAACAATTAATTAAAGTTAATATGATAATACATTATGGCATATTAAACTATTAGAAACTGCTTATAGCAGTTTTTTCTTTGATATTTAAATTTCATCTTCATATATTTAATTGGAGGTAAATATGAATATCAAACAATTAATTACTGTAAACATCGAAGAAACACCAACAATCGAACTTAAAATATGGAATGATGGTTGGCAAACAGAAAAGGTTTTAACCGATGTTGCTATTGGAAAAAATGGAGCAACAACCAATAAAAGAGAAGGAGACTTTAAAACACCACTAGGACTTTTTAAATTAGGGTTTGCTTTTGGAACTATAAAACCAAATACTGATTATCCATATTTAACAATTACCGATAATAGTTATTGGGTAGATGATCCCATGTCTTCATATTACAATAAATGGGTTGAGGCCGATAAAGAAAATATAAAGGATTATAACAGCGCGGAACACCTTATTGACTACGATGAATATAAACTAGGCTTCATTATTGAGTACAACACAATAGATCAATATGATGAATTAAATAAAGGTAATAATAAAGGCTCTGCCATTTTCTTGCACGTTAAAACCAAGGACTATACCTCTGGTTGTATTGCTACTACCGAGGAAAATATTAAATATATTTTAAATTGGTTAAAACTAGAAAGCAATCCATATATTTTAATTAAAACCAATTAAAAAGGCAGATTTATTTCTGCCTTTATTGTTTATTGTTTTTAATAAATTCCCTTAGAATTTTTGTTAAAGCTCTTTTTTCAATTCTTGAAACATAACTCCTAGAAATCCCAAGTTCTTTCGCAATTTCCTTTTGCGTAATTTCATCATTTCCATCAAGGCCATATCTCTTAATAATTATGTCTTTCTCACGTTCAGTTAAAACCGTAAAGTACTCTTTCAAAAGATTTAAACTATCTTGATTATGAATATCCAAAGCAAAATCTGGTTTTGGGGTTTTTAATATGTCTAAAAAAGTAATAACATTTCCTTCCTTATCAAAGCCAACACCTTCATCAATACTAATGTTTTTATTATTTTTTTTATCACTTCTAAAATGCATTAAGATTTCATTTTCGATGCATCTAGCGCAGTAAGTAGTTAACCTTGTTTTATGCTTAAATGAATAGCTGTCAACGCCCTTAATTAAACCAATTGTTCCAATGCTTATTAAATCATCAATGTCTTCTTTTCGGTGGTCATATTTTTTAACAATATGTGCCACTAAACGAAGATTGTGTTCAATTAGTTTATTCCTGGCATCACTGTCTCCCATGTTAGCCTTTTCAATATACATTTCTTCTTCCTCTTTTGTTAAAGGATCAGGAAAGACGTTGTTTGAATAAGAAGCAGTAAAAATATAAAAGTCCTTAAATAAGCTTCTTAAAAATCTCATCACATGAATCACACTCCTAAATAAGTATATGTGATTATTTTTTTCAAAGCCCATAGACATGCCTAGTAATTTAAATTAACAGATGATATAATATTGAAAGGTGATTAAGATGAGACCAGTAACTGCTGATTCTATGTGGACTTATGAAAATGGAGTCTTAAAAAATAAATTGGAAATAAAAGAAGAGAAACTTTTAACAAAAATTGAAGAAGAAATGCTTACTAGCAAACTAAAAGAAGTTAAAATTGATAATTTCAACAAAGAAGATTTATTAAAACTTCATAAATATTTATTTGAGGATCTGTATGACTTCGCTGGTAAACTTCGCGACGAAAACGTTGTGTTTAATAATGTTATGATGTGCCAGTATCAAGTAGTGGATTTATGTTTATCAGATTTATTAAAAGAAAAACTAAAAGCTGGTGATGATATCGCTTTAGCGTTAGCGTATTTTTATAGTGAGCTTTTAATAATATTTCCATTTAGAGATGGCAATACAGTTACCATTCAAACCTTTTTAAAAAAATGGCTTGAAACTTTAGGCTATACTATAAATTTTAATAATATAGATGTAAACCAATTAACAAATGCTACAAATCATGCTTTTTATGAAGATATAAGTGAATTAACAAAATTATTTAGTAAATACATTAAAAAGAAAAACAAATAGAATAATTATTTGTTTTTTTAAATATTATTAAAAATATAAAACAGCATTCCGAATCCCATAAACATCGTAATAAAACCTAAAATAGAACAATTAACAAATGCTGCTTCTAAAGACATTGGTTCCTTTTTCTTAACTTCAGGGGTTAAAGAATCACTTTTAGCTTCATCTAATGCTGCTAGGTTTTCTAATTTCTCATCAGTTAAAATATCAATCTTTTTAGTTAAATTCATTTCATCTTCAGATTCCAAAGCCTCTTTTAAAGCTGAAGCATTATTCTCGAGTTCTATATCAGAAGAAGGGTTAACATTTCTGTAGTTAATGCCCATATCTAAAATTTCAGGTTCCATTGTGACTTTAGGTGTTGCTTTAGCTGCTTTTTTAGCCTTTGCTTCCTCAATTAATTCTTGATAACTAATAATTGCCGCTTCTTCTTGCTTTCGTTCATAGTCATTATGAACTTTAATTTCATCGGAAACTACTGGAACATCATTGCCTGAACCATCAACTTCGTATAATTCTCCAAATTCACTAAAAATATCTGTACCAACCTGTTTACTAGCTAATCGTTCATCAGATAGGGTACTGTCATTCTTTTCTTTAAACTTCCCAAAATCATAATCATATTCTTTATGTTCCATTTTAAGCCTCCTAATTCTAAATAAATTCTACCACAATAATTGTCGTTTTTCAATCGCAAACCTAAATCTTGACAAAATATGACTATATTTTTAACTTTAGTACTTGACAATACATAGTAGTAGGTATACAATATTGATTAAAGAGGTGATGTATGAACTCTCAATTTAAAAAAGGCGTATTAGAATTAATCGTTTTATTGTCGATTAGTAAACGTGATATGTATGGCTATGAGCTAATATTAGAAGTTTCAAAAGTTGTCGATGTTAATGAGGGTACAATTTATCCCTTATTAAAAAGATTAACAAATGAAAAGTATTTTGATACCTATCTAGTAGAATCAACTGAGGGACCTTCTAGAAAATATTACAAAATAACAACATTTGGTAAAAAAAGACTGAAAGAAGTAAAAAAAACTTGGAAAGAATTTTCTTCATCAGTCAACGAATTTATAAAGGAGTGTGAAAACAATGAATAAAAAGGAATTTTTAGAAACATTAATCAAAAAATTATCCATTTTAAACGAGCAAGAAAAACAAGATATCATTAGTGAATACACAGATACTATTAATGAGAAAGTAAAACACGGACAAACCGAGGAGGAAGCCGTTAAAGACTTTGGGGATATTGATGACTTAGTCAAAGAAATTTTAACCGCTTATAAGATTAATCCGGATTTTGATGATAAAGAAGAAACCATAGCTAGTAAAGGTGAGAAGGTTATTAAAAACTTATCAGAGAAAATTGCTGACGGAACGAATAATCTTATTAATGGATTCAAATCATCAAATCAGGAAATTAATCTGCAACTAGTTTTTGAAATAATTATAAAAGTATTTATTCTATTAATTGGCTTACTTGTTATTAGAGGTGTCTTTGGACTTTTCCACGAATTAGGTGATTCAATATTTGATGGATTTTTTGAACCATTAAGTACTATTTTAACTACTGTGTGGAGTATTTTCCTATTCGCTCTCTATATTTGTTTACTCGTAATGATAGTTATTGCTATGTTTAAACAATATTTCTATAGTAATAAATCAGAAGGAGGGATTAAGATGGAAAATAATTCAGAGGAGTCAAAAAAAAACAATAAAGTGTCAAACGAAGAAACAATAAATGTTTCAAAAAATGGCGAAGAAATAAAGAAAAATTTTAATAATGCCAATATAAAACCACCTAAACAAAAAAGAGGAACAACTGCTGGTGATGTTGTCTTACTAATTGTTAAAATTCTAGTTATCATTTATGTTATCGTACCATTAATCGTTATTGATTGTTGTACCATCATAGGTTTAGTATTTAGTGTCATCTACTGGATCAAAGGTATAGACCTATTTGGTTTAAGCTTATTATTATTTGGAATATCTAGCTTACTTACCTATATTATTAAAATAATATTCAGCTTACTATTTGGTAAATCAAAACCACATTTATCGCCAGTTATCGTTAGTGTTATTATGATTGCGGCCGGGACCTTTATGTTTATTGATATGATTATGGGAATTGAGTATTACGATGAACTTCCAAACGATATTAAACTTGAAACTGAATCTAAAGAGTTTAATAGTGATAAGCCAGTATATTTAGAAGCTCATGGTTATAGTGATGATAAAATAACCCGTACAATCAATAAAGATTTAAAGGACGGACAATTCATCATCGAAGTTTCATACTTTAAAGACAATCAAAATATTGAATTTAGGCAAACAGATAACTTTAAGTTTAGTGATCATTGTGATTATGATTATGATGATGAAAATTATTATAATTACGAAGACGAATATGAAGATTATCAACACTGTAAAGATACTTCACTTTATAATTACATTGAAATTATGAATAATTATAACGGTGACTTCAATACCTTTAAAAAAGAGTATAATCGCTTTATCGACAATTTAAAAGATGGTAAAGTGTACAATTATGGCAACATGAATTACCATAAAGTTGAAATAATTGCGAATGAAAAAACCATGGAAACAATAAAGATAGATTAAAAACGCTTCATAGGCGTTTTTTTCAATTGACTTATATATCATTAAAATGTTATAATTTAAAGGAATAAAAGGGTGATATCATGACAAAAGAAACAGAAATGAGAAAAAATATGCGTATAGAGCAGGAGTTTACTAATCCTGTTTATGACGTGATGGGCGAAGCTATTAGTAAAACTGCCGAAAAGCATAATTATGGTAAATATGATATTGCCAAATTAGTTATGGCAATTTATGACGGTGATTTTGATTATCTAACTTCTGATGACGATTACCGTGAGCAAGTTAAATTGCTTGACGAATATTTTGAAAAAACCTATGAGCATAAACTTATTACATTTGAAATGATCAAAACTATTAAAGCTTTTGAGGGAACTGATATTTACGAGGCTTTAACAGCCGATGTAGCTGCGGTTGAAACTATGGTTAGGTATAACAAAAATGTCCCTGCTGAAGATTTGTGTATTTTTTCAGAACCACTTGAGGATAATCGCTATAATGAGTTAATGACCAAAATTGAAAATGAGAAGAGTTTGCGCTACGCTGTAGCGGTTGTCTATGATAAAATTAAAAACACTAAAAAATAAAGG
The DNA here is from genome assembly GCA_900546055.1 of uncultured Mycoplasmatota bacterium. GTDB lineage: Bacteria > Bacillota_I > Bacilli_A > RF39 > UBA660 > Coprosoma. Next base: position 2,181 of record URBG01000021.1, on the reverse strand, counting down.
AAAGTGAAATAATGACTAAATCATATTATAATATATTAGAGACTTTAGTCTGCGTTTGCGCCGCTGAAGATGGTCATCTTAAAATTTACCTTAAACGTAAAATGACTGATCCCTATAAGGGATACTGGATTCTACCTGGTAAAATTTTATCTAATGATGAAAGTCTTGAAGATAGTGCTAAAAAAGTGATCGAAGAAGTAACTGGTATGTCAAGCCTATTTCTTATGCAAGGCAAAATTTTCAGCGCTGTAAATAGAGATCCTGATGATCGGATTATTGCTTGTACCTTTACAACTTTATCTGCGAAAGATTTAGTAGAAATCAAAGGTGACGATGGTCGCCATCAATTAAAATGGTTTAATTTAGATGAACTTCCTAAATTAGGCTATGATCACGAAGACATTATTAAAGCAAATATGAAGAAGTTAAATCATAAGATATTAAAGAATGAAGACGATGTTTTATTTAAATTATTTCCGAGTGACTTCACCTTACCAGAATTACAACAGTTTTTTGAAAATATTATAAATAAAAAACTAGATCGTCGTAATTTCCGCAAAAAACTTATCACTCAAAACATTGTTGAACCGACAGGTATTAAAAATGTTGGGGGTGCTGGTAGACCTGGAGAACTTTATAAGTTCAATGATAAACTGGGGGAGAGGAGTATCATAGAATGAACGAAGAAGGTTGGGGCCTAAAAGAATTTTTAGGTTTTATTGTAGTTATATGCCTAGCTATTTTAGTTACTATGGCTATGTATAACCGTGGTATTAAAGACTTATTTGATAGTTCGGGCGAATCTAAAAGTGAAACATATAGTGACATTGAAAATACTTTAGCTAGTACTGCTCGTACTTATACTGATAATTATTACTATAAAGCTTTAGAAAATGGTGACGAAGATAACGTAACCGTTAGAGATATGCAGGGTGAAGATCTTTTGAAAAATATCATTGACCTTAAAGATAATAAAATCCACTGTTCAGGATATGTTCATTTCAAAAGAGAAGAAGGTAAAACTTCTTATGAACCATATTTAAAATGTGGCGATAATTATCAAACCGATGGTTATAAGTCAAAATACGATGAGCCTGTTAAATAATGGTATAAAAAAACTTGACAAACATATAATAAGGTGGTATATTGTTAATGCGTTTAATTTAGATTTACTTTATTGTAAATCTTTAATTAAGAGATAAAATGAAACGCCTGGATATGTGTAAAGAAAGGAGGACAATTATGCCAACTATAAATCAATTAGTTAGAAAAGGAAGAAAAAGTAAAACTAAAAAGAGCAAATCACCAATGTTAGGTGTTGGTCTAAATAGTAAAGACGGTAAAGTTACAAAAACAAATTCTCCACAAAAACGTGGTGTATGTACTCGTGTTGGAACTAAAACACCAAAGAAGCCAAACTCAGCTTTAAGAAAAGTTGCCAGAGTTAGACTTTCTAATGGTTACGAAGTTACATCTTATATCCCAGGTATAGGACATAACTTACAAGAACACAGTGTTGTATTAATCAGAGGTGGTAGGGTAAAAGACCTTCCAGGTGTTAGATACCATATAATTAGAGGAACATTAGATACAGCAGGTGTTAAAGACAGAATGCAAGCTCGTTCTAAATATGGAGCTAAAAAGCCAAAAAAATAATAAATATTAAAAACAATATTGACAATTCCACTTCCGCTGTGCTATATTATACAAGCTGTCGCGTGAGACAAGACTGGAAAGTGCTTAAGAGCTCATGGGAACGCAAAAAAATAAATGAAATTTCCTGTTGACAAATGTCGATAGAAATGATATTCTAGATAAGCTGTTTCGAACGACAGAGATGATCGAAGCGGACAGAGAAAAAGAAAAAGAAAAAAGTTGTTGACAAGCGATTGTGAATGTGATAATATAAATAAGCTGTCGCTGAGACGACAACAAAGAAAAAGAACCTTGATAATTAAATAATAGACAACAACCCTGAAGATTCTTTAAGAGAAAATTCAGAACGGACATTGAATGACAATGTCAACCTTAAAACAGTAAAAGGGATAAGAAAGCTAGTAGTTTTCTTGACCTGGAACGAACTTTGATTTTAAATCCGAGTCAAATCGGAATTAAGATTTTTAAACGAGAGTTTGATCCTGGCTCAGGATGAACGCTGGCGGCGTGCTTAACACATGCAAG
>URBG01000020.1 GCA_900546055.1 uncultured Mycoplasmatota bacterium | reverse complement strand
TAGGAAATACAGTAAAAGATGAAAATGGAACAACATGGAATGGGAATATAGCATTGGCAACGGCAAGTGAATATGTAAGAACAAGTAACAATAGTGCTTGTACAAGTGCTAAAGAATATAACAGTAATTTAAGTTGCTATAGTAATGGAAGTACCCATAATTGGTTAACGAAAATAATGAATTCATCAACTAATAAATATGGTTGGTTGCTTTCGCCAAATGCCGATCACTTGTCTAGTATGTTTTTTATTTATTCCGGTGGTTCCCTCAGCTATCACGGAGCATACGAGACTACACCGGGTGTTGCACCTGTTCTTTATCTAAAATCTGATATCACATTATCAGGAGAAGGAACAAGCTCTAATCCGTATATAATAGGCTAATTTTATAAATTGCAAAGAGGACAATTATAAATAAGTAGTTGTTCTACTGGAGTTTATAAAATTCCATATAACTAGCACCAATATTTTACATCTCTTCTCATATCCAAAGTAAAATAAGTGTGTTAGTTATATTTTTTTGCTTTAAATTTCGACAAAACATGATATAATTAATATGGTGATACTATGAAAATATTAATAGCGGATTTTGATAAAACATTATTTACTTTAAATTATGAAGAAAACGTTAATGCTATTAACGATTTTATTGCAAGAGGGAATAAATTTATTTTAGCCACAGGTCGTAATCTTAATAGCCTAATTCCAGATTTAAATCCAAATTTAAAAATGTCATATATTATATGTAATGATGGCGGAATTATTTTTGATGAAAATTTTAAAGTTATATATCGCAAAGATATTATCAAAGAAGTTGTTGAACCAATATATGATTATTTAAAAAAATGCCCATATGTTGGCAATCCATTGATAGATATTTCAACGAAATATTCCAATGCCCCAGAAACGCACACTAATGCAATTATAGCTAGAATAATTGACCGTGAGAAAAGCAAAGAAACCCTAAAAGAATTATTAAATAAATATCCAGCCATAAGCGCTTATATAAGTGACCGTTGGCTTAACATTGGGGATCAAAGCGTAAATAAAGGAAATGCCCTTAAAAATATTTGCTATACTTTAAAATACGACTATAAAGATGTTTACGCTATAGGCGACAATCAAAATGATATTCCAATGTGTCAAATATGTAATGGCTTTGCTGTAGAAGACTCATCAAAAGAATTAAAGGATGTTAGTAAAGGTATAGTTAAAGATATCAAAGAATTAGTAGAAATGCTATGAAAGTAATATCAGTTAAACAACCTTGGGCTTCTTTAATAGTTTATGGTTATAAATCCTTTGAATTTCGTAGTTGGCAAACTAAGTATCGTGGTGATTTATTAATTCATGCTTCTAAAACTTTCGATAAAGAAGTCATAGATAAATTTGGTGAATATAATATTCCATTTGAAACTGGGAAAATAATTGGTAAAGTAACATTAGAAGATTGTATTTTAGTTACCAATTCATTTGAAAAAAAACTAATTGCAGAAAACCCAAAAGTTTATGGTTCAACCTCTGGGCGAACTGGATATGCTTGGAAGATAACCAACCCCAAAACTATTGAACCCATTTCAATAAATGGTCGATTAAATTTATGGGACTATGACTATAAAGATTAATTTTTAATCTTTTTTTTAAGTATAATTAACTAATGATCATCTATAATAAAAATAGGTGATATCATGAAAAAAGTCTTGTTTACAGGTTCTAGAAGTGGCATTATTAATAAAGTTGCTAATAAAATTATGAAAGAAAATTATTTTGTTTATATAACTGTTCATACCGAAAGTGAATTAGAAATTGTCAAAGAAAAATATAAAGATAATAAAAATGTTGAATGCTTTAAATTAGATATTACATATAAACAAGATCGCGAAAAACTCGAAGAATTAGATATTGATATTTTAGTCAGCAATGCTGCTATCGGTGAAAGTGGTTCAATCGCTGAAATAGATATGAATAAAGTTAGAAAAAATTTTGAAACCAATGTTTTTTCAAATTTTGAAGTAGTACAAATTGTTCTAAAAAACATGATAAAAAAAGGGAAGGGGAGAATCATAATGATGGCCTCACTTGCTGGCATCATCCCAATTCCATTTCTAGGCTCTTACTGCGCTACTAAAGCTAGTATTATAAAATTAACCGAAGCTTTAAACTTAGAAGTAAAATTATTAGATGCTAAAATAGATGTTTGTCTAATTGAACCAGGCTTATATCATACCGGATTCAACAAATTAATGTTTGATAAAAAATATGATTGGATGTCCATCGAATCATACTTCAATCATCAAATCAATCTTATAAGAAAATCCGAAAATATCCTTTTAATGCTTGCTGAAAAGAAAAATTTAAACAGTATAGTAAATAAAATAGAAAAAGCTATTACCAAAGAAAATCCAAAATTCATTTACAGTGCGCCTATAACCCAAAATCTATTTGCTAGACTATATAGTTTATTAAGATAAAAAAACTAGATATTTCTAGTTTTTAATTTATTAATTGATTCATTTTTTGATTTAATTCGCTAATCTTTTGTGATACTTTTAAAGCTTCAGCTTTTTCTAAACTATACCATCCTTTTTTAAAAGCTAAATTAAATAATTCTCTTTGGCATTCCTTAATTTCTTTAAAAATAGGGAATAGTTCATTGTATAAAGTATCGTTGCTTGTTTCATTTAAAGCAATAGTCATATTGACTGACATATTCTTTTCACAAGCTAACACCTCGTTTAAATAATCACAATCATTTAAAGCCGTAGTTTCAGATACTTCTGTTTTTGGATTTTGAATTTTATTATTCATTTTGACCTCCTAAAATAGTTGTTAAACGTTTACAAATATTTGAATGCATCATAGCCACTTCGTGTAGTTTACTTTTTACCTCTTCATCAGTAGCATTTTCACTAAAAGCGTTAGCCACTTTACTAGCCGTGAAGTTCCAATTAAACATATCACTAAAATAATCTAAATCTTTACCAGAAATCATATCAGGTACTTTGTTCATATAATCATTCCTTTCATAATTATAGTGGGCTTAAAAGAAAAAATTTATACCAAAAAATAAAAACTGTTTTCAAAAATTTTATTTCTAAAAGTGAGAACCGCATTCAGTTTATAAGTTATATTTAAGTTAACCTAAAAAAGTTAATAAATGTAATAATAAGAACAGGAATATTTATTTAATAATTTAGTAAACTAAAAGAGAGTAATAAAAAAACAAAAAAAGTATTGTAAAATTTTTACAAATTTGATACAATTAATACGGTCATTTATTTGGCGAGATAGCTCAGTTGGCTAGAGCATACGGTTCATACCCGTAGGGTCGAGGGTTCGAATCCCCCTCTCGCTACCAATTTGTTATTAACTAGACAATATTGTCTAGTTTTATTTTTGTTAAAAATAATTGACTAACAAGATACATTAAAGTAAAATGTAATATATAAAATATAATAGAAAGAAATCAGTTTTAGGACTGATCGTAGGGTGAATTTATGAGAATATTACTTATGAACCATTTTCCACTCAGCGGTTCCGGAAGTGGTGTATATACAATGAATCTTGCAAACAGTTTAATTAGGAAAGGGCATGAAGTTTGTATCATATTTCCCGAAAATGAAATTATTGATAATGACACGAATATAAAGTTACATCCTGTTTATTTCCAAGGAGATCAATTAATTACTGGACAACTACCATTTAATTTCCCTTGTTTTACCACACATCCTAGAAGTAAAAAAACCTTTTATGAATTATCCGATGGAGAGTTAAATATGTATATTAACGCCTTCAAAGAAGCGATTGAAACCGAATTAAAAGATTTTAATCCAGATATCATTCACTCTGGTCACATTTGGATATTGCCGAGTATAGCAGCAGACTATGACATTCCATTAATAATAACCGCTCATGGGACTGATTTAATTGGCTATAAAAAAAGTATAAGATTTAGGAAATATGCAGAAAAAGCAGCTAAAGAAGCTTCAAAAATTATTACAATTTCTAAAGAAAATTCGGTTTTAGTAAATAGAATTTTTAGTTTTGCAACTAAAAAAGTAACTATGCTATTAAACGGTTTTGACCCTACTATTTTTTATCAGGAAAAATATAATAAAAAAGACGCATTATTAAAATTAGGTATTACACGAGAATACAGTAAAATAGTAAGCTTTGTAGGAAAGTTCGCACATTTTAAAGGAATTGATATTTTGTTAAAAGCCGCGGCAGAATATGAAAATGAAAATACATTAACTATTCTGGCCGGAAGTGGGGAACTGGTTAGTGAAATGCAACAACTAGCAAAAAGTCTAAACTTACAAAACGTCGTTTTTATTGGCAATCAGCCCCATAATGTATTAAGAAAATTATATAATATAGCAGATGTTTCTTTAGTCCCATCTAGAAATGAACCCTTCGGTTTGGTCGTAATTGAAGCCGGTGCTTGTGGAGCTCCAGTTATTGGAAGCAACGAGGGAGGCATTCCAGATATAATCATCAAGGAAACTGGAATTTTAGTTAAACCAGAAGATCCACATGATTTAGCAGTTAACGTTCAAAAAGTTTTAAATGGGGGCATAATTTTTGATAGAAATTACATTGCCAAATATACCAGAGATAAATTTTCTCAAGATGAATATATCAATGATTTAATAAATATATATGAAAACGCTATTCAAAATAAAAGAAAAACAAACAAATTTTAAAGTATTATAATCATAGGAGACGCAAAATGAGAACAAATTTAATAAAAATACCAAACGTAGGGCCAAACACTAAAGAAGATTTAATTAATATTGGCATAACCAGTATTGAAGATTTAAAAGGAAAAGACCCTGAAGAATTATATAAAAAAGATTGTGATTTTAAAGGATATCAAGAAGATAAATGTCAACTATATGTTTTCCGTATGGCCGTTTATTACGCTAACAACGAAACATATGAAGACGAAAAATTAAAGTGGTGGTATTGGAAAGATAAAAAATATCCCGAAAAATAAAGGAGCTAACATGACAAAATATAATATTGAAATAATCAACCAAAATGAAATTAAATTATATGGTTTTTCCAAAAAATCAGGGGACCAAACAATTCCTAGAGATATCAATGAATTATCAGAAAATTATAGTAAAATAATGGGAAAAGAAGTTTTGCCATATTTTGTTTTAAGCCAAAACTATGACGAAGAGGCTAAAACGTTTGAGCTATTCGTCGGTAGCATTAAAGTAAACGAAAGCTTAGAAAAATTTAAAATTCCTCAAGGTAAATTTGCCAAAATTACCATTAAACCCAAATTTAAATTTCTTTGGGGACTATCTATTGGAAAAGCCAAACGCTATTTCTATACAGAATGGATAAAAAACAGTAAATATAAATCATTAAATTTAGAGTATGAATATCACACCGAAAAAAGCATAGGTAAAAATCCCACCATTGATATTCTATTTTGGATTAAAGACAAATAAAATATAAGGTACATAACAATATGTATCTTTATTATTTTAAATTGACTTTTTCGTTATAACTTGTTATTATATTCGTTATAAAAAAGGAGGTGCCAAATTATGAAATCAAATAAATCTTCCATTATTTTAAATTCTTGTGTAGGTACCGCTTCCCTTGCAGTTATCAGTTTTTTAGCCCTATTTACAATCCAAAATCCGCAAAGCTTAATATATTGTTATCAAGGCATTGGTGCGGCTTTGGGAATTTCTCTTGTTGGCACAGGTGCTTCTTTATACAATTTAAAAAACTCTTTTTTTGAAGTAAAAGGTCAAGCAAATAGTAAGCAAGAAAATCATGATTCAAGCATTGAGCAATCAGTAGATTTAAAGAGAGAAGATACTATTACCGCAAATAACGAACCAGCTTTGAATCCTGAATTTGTCAGTACTTGGAAAACAATGGACCCAGAAGAAAAAGCTGAATTTATCAGTAGCGAGCTATACTCAAAAAAACAAGACGAGTTTACAATAGGGCAGGAAAAAAAGCCCAAAACAAAGTAAAAATATTTTTAATAGTCGCTTGAACATTAACCTATAATATGATAAAATGATAAGGTCAAATGTTAATCATTTGGCTTTACCTGGCCCGTTGGTGAAGCGGCTTAACACACTGCCCTCTCAAGGCAGCATTCACGGATTCGAATTCCGTACGGGCTACCAATATGTCATTAAAACTTCGTAAAGAAGTTTTTTCTTTGTAATAATGTATAAACTAACAAAAAAATTCAATAATAAAATTGAAAGGATGATAAAATGAACGAAAATTTAGAATTACTAGAATGTATCTATCAAAATGCTGATATGGGTACAAAAACTTTAACCGATTTATTAAATGAATTAAAAGAAAGAGATAATAAAATTAAAAACCTTGTTGGTGAAGAATTAAAAGGTTATGAAAAATTCGTAAAAGAAAGTAAAGAATTATTGAAGAAAAATGACACTGAACCAAAAGGCAAAGGTGTAATGGCTGACATGATGTCTAAAATGGGAATCAAAAGAGAAGTAATAATGGATAATAGTGACTCTGCAATTGCTGAAATGCTAATCGAAGGATTTACAATGGGGAATCTTGAACTAAGCAAACTAATTGATAGTTATAAAGAACAGGCCGATAAAAAAATTCTTAAATTAGCCAAAGACCTTCAAACGTTTGGCGAAAATGAAATAAAAAAATTAAAAGCTTATCTTTAACAAAGAATAAAATCTTTGTTTTTTTGACTTTTATTCATAATTTGCTATAATAGTCACCAAAAGGAAGCGATATTATGCTTGATAGAACCGCTAATACATGTTTAAGTGAACTTGATAGTATCAGCAAAAGAGAAATACTAGAAAGTTTGTCAAGATATAAAATGTCATATCGCGATAGTGTAGGTTTTAAAGAAAATATGCGATTTGGTATAGAAATTGAAGCAATCGACCCCGATTTTATCCAAAGAATGAAGGGAAAAAGAAAAAGCCTTTATTACGATGATCATCGGTATATGCCAAATAACGTTTATGAAGAGGGCAGATGGATATTAAGCCGAGATAGAAGTCTTGGCACCACAGGTGGGGAACTAAGTTCTCCAATATATACCGACACAAAAGAAAGTTGGCAGGATATCCGAAGAATGTTATTATCAATAAAAAGAAATGTTCCAAATATCACTATCGATGAAACCTGTAGTAGTCATATTCATATTGATGGTGGAATTTTTAATAAAGACCCCGAATTACTTTTTTCGTTTATGGTCTTACTAGCTGAAAACGAAGATATATTAACCAGATTCTTTAATGGTGAATATTTGAATCTTCGTAGTTATGCTGATAAATACGCCGAACCATTTACTAATTTCCTAAGTTCTAATTTAGATGATATCGATATGCAAGGATATTACCAATTTCTATATTCTTTTTATGGATATCATTTAATTATTTCCGATTATAAAAAAAATGCGTTTAACTTCTCAAGACTTTTTCTTCATGAAGAAGATCCCACACAAATAAACACCATCGAGAATCGTCTTCCAAATGGCACCCTTAGTAACTTGATCATTCAAAACAACATAATGTTGACTGGTCATCTCGCATCCTACGCCGCATCTGGCAGATACGACTATCAAAGAGGTATAAGTCAAATTGATTGGGATACTGATCGTCAAAAAGCGCCAATTGATCCCGACAAAGCTTTCTATGTTGCCGATTTTCTTCCCGACAATGATTGCAAATTACGATTTTTAAAACAATATTATAAAGATGGAACCGCAACTGAAAGTAGGCAATTAAAAAAATCTTTAGAGTTCTTCTAAAGATTCTTCTTCCAAGCCTTCAACATTCAAATTTTCAATTTCTGCGTTTTCTCTGTCGTGAGCTTCACGAGTTCCCATGAACTCCTTTTGTTGAAGTTCTTTTTCTTTAACCGCATGAGCCGCTTTAGTTAGAGAAATAGCTTGTTTCAAATCAAAATTATCATTTATCTTACTGTCGTCATCCAATTCGATTAAATTAATAATTTCACTAAAAGTCGTTAGTCCAGCAATAACTTTATCAAGCCCATCTTCAAGCAAAGTAGTAACGTTAGAGCCATATACCATGTCTCTTAGCTCTTCTTTAGCAACATTATTACTTAAAGCATCTCTAATTTCTTGGTTAATAATAAGTACTTCTTGAATAGCGATACGTCCACTATAACCATTATGACATTCTTCGCAGCCTTCAACATCATATACTTCTTCAACATCGCGGTCTGTAACAACCTTAAAAATTTGTTTTTCATATTCGGTTGTTTTTCTTTTAACACGGCAGTGTGGACATAGTCTACGTGCTAATTTTTGTGAAACAATACCTTCTAAAGCCGAAGCAAGCAAGTATTTAGGAACTTCCATATCAATTAAACGCTCAATAGTATTCAATGAATTGTTTGTATGGATAGTAGATAATACTAAATGACCAGTAATAGAAGCACGAACAGCAATTTTTGCAGTTTCAGTATCACGAATTTCTCCGATCATGATAATATTAGGGTCTTGACGTAAAATAGAACGCAAAGCCGATGCAAAAGTTAAACCAATTTGGCTATTAACTTGAACTTGGTTTATTCCTTTAATGTCCATTTCTATTGGATCTTCAACCGTAATAATATTTGTATTTGAACGATTCAAAAATTGTAGTATAGAGTAAACGGTTGTTGATTTACCAGTACCAGTCGCACCAGTAACCAAAACAATACCGTTAGGCACTGATATCATCTCCAGCATTTTTTTGTAATTTTCATCACTAAAACCTAATTCATCAATCCCAGCCATACTCATCGAGTAATCCAAGATACGAATAACAATCTTCTCACCATTACTTACTGGAAGAGAAGAAACACGAAGGTCTAAATCAACGCCCTTAAGCGTCGCTTTAATCGCCCCGTCTTGTGGACGTCTAGATTCTGTAATGTTCATTTTAGAAATAGTTTTAATACGGGTAACTAAATAATCACGCACCGAATTAGGAACCTGCGCATAATCGAATAAATCCCCATCAATTCTTATACGAACAAGTAGATATTCTTCATATGGGTCAAAGTGAATATCACTGGCCCCACGTTTAGCAGCATCTACTAAAATTTCATTTACTACATCAACAACTGGTATTCTTTGAAAGTCAAAAGTTCTTAACATATTCTTATACACTCCTTTTATTTTCTTTTACTTAAGGACTAGCATTTATCCTAAATATATTATATAATATATTCAAGATAAATACAAACTAAAAAGGAGCAAAATATGAAAAAATTAAATAGTAAAGGTTTTTTATTGGTTGAAACCTTGGTTGTTGCCACTTTCAGCTTGACAGTTTTAGTTATTCTTTACACCCAGTTTAAAAATCTAATTGTAAATTATAATAATAGCTATAACTATAATACCGTTGAAGGAATATATAATTTAAACAGTGTGAAAAAATACGTATCACAAAACGAAAGTTCTAGTAAACCTTTAAGTGGACAAATTAATTCTACCACTCCTTTTAAAATAATTATTGAAACTGAAAATTTTAAAAAAGAAGGAGAACGAACTTTTTGTACAGTTGATACTAACTTAGCTAATTCTAATCTCTGTGACACTTTAGCTAATGCCGGTGAGTTTAGAAGCGTGCTGTTTACTAACTCCGACGTAACAAATTTAAAAACATATGTAAACAAAAACAAAAATCTAAACATTTCCGAAGGAATGCGTAATTTCATTAATCAAATAGAGTTAGAAAGTAATAAAAATAGATTAATTGCTGAATACAAAAACGGAACATTTGCTACCATAACGTACGGAAAGATTAGTTAAAAAGGAGGCCTACCGTGAAATTAAATAAAAAGGGATTTACCGTTGTTGAATTACTCGCATCTTTCACTTTAACCATGATTATCGTTGTCTTTCTTTTTGAAATAGTTTTAGAGTTAAAAGATGTTTACGTTAATAATTCATTAAAAACTAGAGTCATGGATAAAAACGCCTTAATAGCTACTAACATTAACAATAAATTATCAAAAAAATACATCAGTGCTGCTACTTGTACAGGCAATAGCTGCGCGGTTACTTATCTCGATGGTAGTACCGATCAAATAGTAGTTAACACCGATGGCGTTACTATAGGTGATAAGCAAAAAATAGCAATGCCAGAAGGTGTTGAAATAGAAGTGTCTACTTTAGCTGCTGAACCCGTATCATTAGTTGCTCCTGATCCAAATGTAGACAACTCATATCTTCAAATTAGTTATATTGTTACTGGTGGAAACTTAAATGAAGACGTCAAGTTTAACTATATTTATACATTTCATTAAAACAAGTTAATCCAAAAATCAAATAAAACAAACATTAAAATCCCAGATATTATAGCATGCATCATGCGGGCGCATAAAAAAGGAAAATACTTAATATCTGTATCACTTAAGATACTAACTATCTGCATGTGAATACTAAATCCACCAAATGATAAGATCATTACGGATAAAACGCATTTGATTTTAAGTGGTATTGCTTCTAAACTTATGTATTTTAAACCTTGAGTCATTTCGATAAAGCCATTTAAAATACTTTGAAAAACACTATTTAAATTAACATTGTTATCGATGATTGTTGTAAAAACCAAACACATTGTCATAACCCCTAAGATAAGTAAAAGGGTATTAATACTGTTAACTAAAGAATTAGTGAAGATCGTTCCAAAACCACTTTTATTACTAATTCTTTTTTGGTGCATACTGTTAATAGCTCTAGAAAAACTTACTTTTTCATTTTCCTTTTTACTTGGATAGTAATTCCTCATAATAAAACCAATTATAAGATTTCCTGCATAATGACATAGTAGAATTAAAATGCCAACCTCCTTATTATTCAAAAATAATAAGGCTACCGTTCCCAAAATAAACAAAGGATTGGCAAAACATGAAAAACACAAAATTTTCGTTGCCTCATGAACATTCAAATCACCATTTAAATATAATTCCCTTGTATACTTTGCGTTTGCTGGATTTCCTGATATAATACTCATGACAAAGACAAAAGCAGCTGAGCTTTTAATTTTAAATAATTTATTCATAAATGGTTTGAGTAAATTACCAATAAACTCAGGAATTCCATACTTTATCATAATCTCTGATAAAACAAAAAAGGGAAAAAGCGATGGAAAAATATTATTTTTCCAAATTGCCAGCGAAAAAGAAACAGAATCTAAAATACTTTTTGACTCTGTTAGTATTTCAAAACAAAGGAACATTAAAATTAATACTGTAACTACGCTGACCCATTTTTTCATAAATTCACCTATGTAAGTATATTTTAATAATAGAAAGGATTGACCTATGTTTACTAAAATATATGAAAAAACTAAAAATTACATTAAAGAAAACTTTATAAGCCTGTTAATAATCGTTATCGCCATTATTCTTGTCACTGTAAGATTACCATACTATATTTCAGCGCCAGGAGGAACAATTGATACCAAAGAGAAGGTCGATATTGCTACCGATTTCAAATTATCTGGTTCTCTTAATATGGCGTATGTTTCCCAAGTAGAAGGGACCATTCCGATGTTGCTTTATGCTTTAATAAATCCTAATTGGGACATTGCTAAAGAAGAAGAAGTAACCGTCGGTGACGAAACAATTGAAGACGAAGAATACCGCAATAAAATGCTTCTAGAAGAGGCTAACGATATCGCTGTTTTAGTTGCTTATGATCATTCAGACATTGATTACAAAACTGAAAATAACAAAGTATATGTAACCTATGTCGATGATTTAGCTAAAACCAATTTAAAAGTAAAAGATCAAATTATTAAAGTTGATGGTAAAACAATTAAACAAAAACAGGATTTATACGATTTTGTTAAAGACAAAAAACCAAACGATAAAATAAACTTTACCGTTATTAGAGACGGAAAACAAAAACAATGTAAAACAACTTTAATTGACGTCAACGGTGAGGCTAAAGCAGGTATTATCATTACTGAAACTTTGGATATTAAATCTGATCATCATGTTGATTTAAAATTTAAAGATAGTGAATCAGGATCTTCTGGCGGTCTAATGATGGCTCTTACTGTTTACAGTTATTTAAACAAAATAGACTTAACCAATGGCCAAAAAATAGTAGGAACTGGAACCATTGATCGAAATGGAAACGTTGGAGAAATCAGTGGTATCAAATATAAATTAATGGGGGCTGTAAAAGAAAAAGCTGACGTTTTCCTTGTTCCACAGGGTGAAAACTATGTTGAAGCTAGAGACCTTAAAAATAAAAAAGGGTACGACATTGATATAGTTCCAATCGAAACATTTGATGAGGCTCTAAACTACCTAAAAAGGTAGTTTTTAAATGGAAAATATTGAAATTAAAAGATGAGAAGAAACAGGATAAATTTATAAAAAAATTAGGCGAAAAGCTAACGGTAATGCCGTTATTTCATTGACTATTTCCCTTGAAATGTATTATAATATAAATGCATTAGAAAGTTAGATGTTGGTGATATGATGGAACGAAAAGATGTAGATTTAAATAAAGTAACCCCAATGATGAAACAGTATTTAGAAATTAAAAACGCCAATGAAGATTTAATAATCTTTTTTAGGCTAGGAGATTTCTATGAAATGTTCTTCGATGATGCTATTTTACTTAGTCATGAACTAGAATTAACTTTAACTGGCAAATCCGCTGGTTTAGATGAAAGAATACCTATGTGTGGGATCCCACACCATGCTGCATCAGGGTATATAGATAGATTAATCGAAAAGGGTTATAAAGTTGGTATTTGTGAGCAACTGGAAGATGCTAAAGATGTTAAAGGAATCGTTAAACGTGATATTATCCAAATCATCAGTTCCGGAACTGTCATGAATGGTGACACTTTGAAGTCTGATGATTTTAATTTCATTGCTAATATTGTTGATTTTAAACATGCTTATGGTATTAGCTATGCCGACGTTTCAACTGGTGAAATTTATGCTTTATTAATAGAACATAATCCATCAAAAGTAGTTAGTGAAATAGTTAATTTAGGTGTTAAGGAAGTAGTAATTACCGAAAAAGTTGATAAAAGTATTTACTCAATTTTAAAAAACCAATTTCATTTAACAATTACCATTACTGAAAATACAACTGAAAATTATGCTAAAGTTTATAGTGAATTAGCTGATCAACGTTATATAGAAACTGTTAAACACTTAATTGCTTATATCGAAAATAACCAAAAACGTAGTTTAGAACATCTTCAACCAGTCCAAATTAAAGAAACAAAAAATTATTTAAAAATGGATGTTCATACAAAACGTAATCTTGAGCTTATTGAAACTTTAAGATTAAAGCAACGTAATTATTCATTAGTTTGGCTTTTAGATAAAACAAAAACGGCGATGGGGGCTAGACTATTAAAAAAATATATTTTAAGCCCATTGATCGATAAGAAAAGTATTGAAGAACGTTACAATTGTGTCGATATATTACTAAAAGAATTTATAATTAAAAGTGATTTAGAAACTTATTTAATGGAAGTTTACGACCTTGAACGTTTAAGTGGCAAAATAGCTTTTGGTAATGCCAATGCTAGAGACATGCTTCAACTAAGAAATTCAATAAAAGTTTTGCCTCAAATTAGTGAATTATTAAAACAAATTAGCTTTCATAAAGAATTAGAACCGTTAAATGATTTATATAAATTATTAGAGCATAGTATTTATGAAAACCCACCTATGGGATTAAAAGAAGGATATTTAATTAAAGATGGCTTTAATGCTGAATTAGATGAATTAAAAGACCTTCGTAAAGGCGGTAAAGACTTTGTCGCTAGATTTGAACAAGAAGAGCGTGAGCGTACTGGCATTAAAAATCTTAAAATTGGGTATAATCGTGTATTTGGATATTATATTGAAGTCAGCAAAGGCAATATGGATATGGTTAAAGACGAATTTGGCTACCAGCGAAAACAAACCTTGGCTAACTGTGAAAGATATATTAGCCCAGTTTTAAAGGAAAAAGAAGCTTTAATTTTAAATGCTGAAGAAAAAATAATCGAGCTTGAATACAGCTTATTTTCAAGCATTCGTGATGAAGTTAAAACTTATATTCCAAAGCTTCAAGAAATCGCTAAAATAATTAGCGAAATTGATGTAATGCAATCATTCGCCACCGTTAGTGAACAAAACAACTACGTTAGACCAACATTAACCGAAAAAGAATTGTGTATTAAAGAATCACGTCACCCAGTTGTTGAAAAGGTGATCGATACTGAATTTGTATCCAATGACATTATTATGGATAAAGAGACCAACATATTGTTAATCACTGGACCAAACATGGCCGGAAAATCGACATATATGCGTCAAATGGCTATAATAGCCATCATGGCTCAAATCGGTTGTTTTGTTCCTGCAAAAGAAGCTAAACTTCCAGTATTTGATTCTATATTTACTAGAATTGGCGCCAGTGATGATTTAGTAAGTGGTGAATCAACATTTATGGTCGAAATGATGGAAGCTAATAATGCTATTAGTAACGCTACAGAAAATAGCTTATTGCTTTTTGATGAACTAGGTAGAGGAACCGCTACTTTCGATGGAATGGCTTTAGCGCAATCCATTATTGAGTATATCCATCAAAATATTAAAGGGAAAACCTTCTTTTCCACTCATTATCATGAATTAACGGACTTAGAAAACACTCTACCAGGTTTAAGAAATATTCATGTAAGTGCTTATGAGGAAGATGGTAAAATAACCTTTCTTCATAAAATAAAGGAAGGTAGTGTCGATAAGAGCTACGGTATTCACGTTGCCAAACTTGCTAACCTTCCAGAATCTCTTATTAAAAGAGCTACTGAAATTTTAAAAGTTTATGAAGGTAACGAACAAAAACGTGATATTAGAGTTCAAGAAGCATTGCCAATTGATGAACTAATTCCGAAACAATCAAAAGTTGAAGAAGAGCTAAATAAAATTGACCCATTAGAAGTAACACCGTTAGAGGCTTTAAATATTTTGTATCAATTAAAAGAAATAAATAAAAATAGTTAGTCTAAAGCTAATTATTTTTTATTACATAATAAAAAGTAACTATGTTAAAAGCATTAAAGAGTTAATTAAAATAACATTATCGAAACAAATAAAAAAACAATCTTAAAATTTTAAATTAAGTATGCTATAATATTAATTAGAATAGAAGGGGAATAATATGACCAAAGAGACAAGCAATAAAGAAATCGAATTATTAGATAAGTATTTTAGAGCCGCTAACTATCTTTCTGCCGCTCAATTATATTTACTTGATAATCCATTATTAAAAGAGCCTTTAACAGAAAAGGACATTAAAAAGAAAATAGTAGGGCATTGGGGAACTGTTCCAGCTCAAAATTTTGTTTATACTCATTTAAACAGAGTTATTAGAAAATATAATTTAGATATGATTTATATTTCTGGCCCTGGACATGGCGGCAATTTTTTGGTTGCCAACACTTATCTAGAAGGTAGTTACAGTGAATTCTATCCAAACATCACCGAAGACGAAGATGGACTAAAGAAACTATTTAAACAGTTTTCATTTCCTGGCGGTATTTCAAGTCATGCTGCACCAGAAAACCCTGGAAGTATTCACGAAGGTGGGGAACTAGGGTATTCTTTGGCTCATGCTTATGGCGCTGTTCTTGATAACCCAAATTTAATAGCCGCGTGTGTTATTGGTGATGGCGAAGCAGAAACTGGTCCTTTAGCAACTTCTTGGCATTCTAATAAATTTATAAATCCCAAAACCGATGGAGCAGTTATTCCTATTTTGAATTTAAATGGATATAAAATAAGCAATCCAACTGTTTTTTCTAGAATGAAAAATAAAGAATTAGGCAGTTATTTTTATGCACTTGGTTATAAACCATATTTGGTTGAAGGTGATGATCCAAAAACAATGCATCATCTAATGGCCAAAACAATGGACTCAGTGATAAATCAAATTATCGAAATATGGGATAAATCTCGTAAAGGTAGCGATGAAGAATTACCGCTATGGCCAATGATTATTTTAAAAACTCCAAAAGGTTGGACCGGTCCCAAAATAGTTGACGACAAAAAAGTTGAAGGTACTTTTAGAGCTCACCAAGTTCCTATTTCAATGGAAAGTATGGATCATATCAAGGAGCTAGAAACATGGTTAAAAAGTTATCATCCTGAAGAACTATTTGACGTCGAAGGAAAATTAAAGCCAGAAATAAAAAAATTAACACCCGATGGTCAAAAACGAATGGGCGCAAGTCCTTATGCCAATGGAGGATTACTTTTAAAAGACCTTATTTTACCTAATTTTCAAGATTATGCTATTGAAGTAAAAAAACATGGAGAAACAGTTACACAAGACATGTTAGAATTAAGTGGCTATGTTCGCGATATTATCAAAAATAATCCAAATAATTTTAGAACATTTAGCCCAGATGAAGCTATGTCAAACCGCCTATATAAAATGTTCGAAGTAACAGATCGTGATTGGCAAGAACCAATAATTGAAAATGATGAGCACTTAAACCCCAATGGTCGAATTATGGATTCTTATCTTTCTGAACATATGTGTGAAGGCTGGTTAGAAGGATATTTATTAACTGGAAGACATGGATTTTTTACGAGCTATGAAGCCTTTATTCGCATTGTTGATTCAATGGTTTCGCAGCATGCAAAATGGCTTAAAGTATGTAATCAAATTTCTTGGCGCCGTGATATTGCCTCATTAAATTTAATTTTAACCTCAAATGTTTGGCAACAAGACCACAATGGTTTTACCCATCAAGACCCAGGGTTTTTAGATCATATTGCCAATAAAAAAGCTGATGTTGTAAGAATGTATCTCCCACCAGACGCTAATTGCCTATTGTCTTGCTTTGATCACTGCATTAAAAGTCGTAATTACGTCAATGTAATAGTTGCCTCAAAACATCCAAGTTTTCAATGGCTTTCAATGGAAGAAGCCAAAATCCACTGCACTAAAGGTATTGGAATTTGGCCATGGGCAAGTAATGACCAAAATGAAGAGCCTGATGTTATTATGGCTTGCTGCGGTGATACGCCAACCTTAGAAACCATTGCAGCGATTTCTATTTTAAATAAAGAATTGCCTAATATTAAAATTAGATGTATAAATATTGTCGATTTAATGAAATTAGAGTCTCCAACTAAACATCCCCATGCTTTAAGTGATGAAGAGTATAATTTGCTTTTCACTAAAAATAAGCCAATTATTTTTACTTATCACGGTTATCCAACGTTAATTCACGAATTGACTTATCTAAGGACTAATCGTAATATTTCAGTTCATGGTTATTTAGAAGAAGGAACAATAACAACGCCATTTGATATGCGCGTTCAAAACAAAATTGACAGATTCCATCTAGTTCAAGACGTTATTGAGCATCTTCCAAAGCAAGGAAGCAAAGAGATATATTTAATGGAGGAAATGAAGAATAAAATCATAACCCATAATGCTTACATTAGAGAAAATGGTGAAGATATGCCAGAAATTAAAAATTGGAAATGGAAAAATAAAAACAATTAAAAAAGTACGCTTTTAAAGTGTACCTTTTTTTAAGCACTTAGGCGTTTGACCAGAGTAGCAAGTAAAGGGAGTTTGAATATCAGGCTTTTCAAAATCTTCCTGTGACTTAGTAAATATTTCATTTGCAGAAATAATACTTTCCGCCTCTGTATATCCTAGGCTTTGGCTAGTCCACATGAATACAGGTTTTAAATCTTTATCCATTTGTTCTAGAACAGTATCTCTTCTTTGAAGCTCTGCTAATATAGTGTCAAATAGTTCTTCATCCATATTACCGTAATCTTCAATTTCTAAATTCGTTTGTGGTCTTTCTATAATTCTCATCAATTGATAAAAAAGCTTTTCAGGAGATAATCTTGAAAATGGTGTTTCATCAATCGGAAAAATTCGGCTTTCCATTTTTTCAAACGGCTCCTTAAAATAATCAACATATGTTGGTGCGCAGCTTATAAGTTTTAATTTACTAGTTGGTATTTTTAAATCAAAGTCATAGCAAAGCTGACTACTAGTAATACCTGATCTGCGTAATTTGTCTATAACTGAATTTTCATCGCGAATTGGAAAATTATAAGCCGCTAATAGTAAACATCCAAATAATTTCCAATTAACATCTAATCTATCTGGCTTTTCGGGAGTAGATGCTTTAAAAATTCTAATTGCTTCATTTAAGATGTGCTCTGTTCCAAGAGGAAGACCTAATCGATAATCAAGATATTCCTGATAAATTATTTGTTTTCCTTTTCTTTTTCCTAATTCCTTATAATAAACTTCACTCGGATATAGTGTCTTTTTTTTGTTTGCCATTTTTTCCTCCTAAATAATTCGAAAAGTATCACTTAGCTTATCATAAACACCTTTAAAAATCAAGGAATTCACTATAATACTTTTTTAGTAGGCATCAGAAATAAAAATCTAGATTTTAAATTAATATTTTATTGTTATTTACCATTAAATTTGATATAATTTATATGATAGGTAGCGTGATAATATGAAAGAAAAGGGGCAAGCACTAATAGAGTTCATTTTAATTTTGCCAATTATCTTACTTGTTTTTGTTGCTTTAATAGATATTGGTAATATTTTTTTGCAAAAATACAATTTAAACGATTCCCTCGAAACCGTTACCGAGCTTTATCAAAATGACAAGCAAAAAGAATTAAAAGCCTATGTTGCTAATGAAAATTTAATTTATGACGAAAGCAAAACTGGTGATATGATTAAATTAACCTTAAAAAAGAAAATAAGTATCAACGCGCCCGGACTTAATAATGTATTAGGTAAAGAATACACGGCTGAAGCTTCAAAAAGTATTTATCTTGATAATGAAGTAGATGATAGTCAAAATATTCCTCAAGAAAGTAGTGAAAACCTTGAACAATAAAGGACAATCATTGGTTACATTCGTTATGCTTTTACCAATTATCATCATTTTGTTAGCTATCGTCGTCGATGTCGGCAATTTAGCTTATACCAAACATAAATATGAAACTGAAATTCAAAGCACAATAAAATATGGCTTAAAAAATCTAAAAGATGATAACATAAAACAAAAGATGGAAACAATGTTAGAAACAAATATAAAAGGAAATAAAATCGTTAATGTCGACAATGGGGTAATTCGTATTAACGTCAAAGATAAAGTCAAAGGAATTTTTATTTCTATTGTTGGTAATGGTTATGATTTAGATATAACTTATAATGGCTATGTCAATGATGGAAAAATGCAAATAATAAAAGAGTAAGAGGTGGACTATGGCACTAAATAAAGCAAAAGTAATAACTGTAACATCGGTTAAAGGTGGCTCTGGTAAAACCACAACCGTTTTAAATATAGCTGGCATTTTATCAGATATGCATAAAAAAACAGTTATTGTTGATTTAGATTTATACTCAGGTTCAATAGGGGCGTCACTAAATGTAAATGGCGAGACAGATATTTATACCCTATGTGAAGATATGATGAACAACCGTTTTGGACAATTGGAAGATTATACCCAAAAATATAATGATTATATCGATGTTCTAACCGCTCCAATCGATCCTCGAAGCGTTAGTAAAATAAGAGCAAAATTTATCGAAATATTAATTTCAAGATTGATATTGAAATACGATGTTATTTTAATCGATACCAACCACATCATTGATCAAATAAATGTTGTTACCTTAGACATTAGTGATGAAATACTATATGTAATTACTAATGACTTAATGGATATTAAAAGCATGAAAACAATGGTTGCTATTTTCAAGGATATGGATCGCCATAACTATAAAATAATTTTAAATGAAGCTAGACCAAACAATACTAGTTACAGTCCATATGAAATAAAAAACATGATTGGTTCAAATATCGATTATGTTTTGCCTAAGAGTTTTTATAATAAAAATATTGAAAAATTTGTTTACAATGGCAAAATAATGACCCTGGATAAAAACATTGCCCATAGTAAAGGTGGACAAGTCTTAACCGAAATTGTCACCAAAGCATTAAAAGAAGAATAAGGAGGAAAGGCCATGACTAAAAGAAAATTTGTCGATGAGTTTGACGTAAAACCAGAAGAAATAATTCATGAAGAAGTAAATGACTACGATGCCTTTCCCAATAAGGAATTACTAGAAGAACTCAGAAATGAAATTATTCAAAATTTAATCGATAATAATATTCAAAATCATGAGTCAATGGACGATTTTGTTAAAATCCAAATTGACAAAACAATAGAAGGCTATGACTTAAGCAGTGCCGAAAGAAACTATATATATAATTTAATTGATAACGAAATTAGCGGTTTTGGACCAATAACCGAATTATTAAAAGATAAAGATATAACTGAAATCATGGTTAATGGTAAGGATGAGGTTTATATTGAACTAAATGGGCATCTGATTAGAGATAATAGTGTTAGTTTTGTTAATGACGATCATATTGTTAGAGTTATACAAAGGCTTGTTCAACCATTAGGACGAACAATTGACATTGCTCATCCGATGGTCGATGCTAGGCTAGATGATGGTTCTAGATTAAATGCTGTTTTGCCACCATTATCATTAAATGGTCCAGTCCTTACAATCAGAAAATTTAAAAAAGAATTGGCTAATATTGATGACTTTTTAAGAACAGGAACTCTAACGCCATATATGGCTAGATTTTTAGAGGCTTGTGTTCATTCTAAATTAAATATCATCATAGTCGGGGGAACTGGCAGTGGTAAAACAACCTTATTAAACGTTTTATCATCGTTTTGCTTCCATGATGAGCGTATTATTACTATTGAAGACGCTGCTGAATTAAAATTAAAACAAGATCACGTTATTTCGTTAGAAACAAGAACTACTAATTATGAAGGTTCAGGACAGGTTACGATCAGAGATTTAGTTATCAATTCTTTGAGAATGAGACCAGATCGTATTATTGTCGGTGAAGTTCGTGGTAAAGAGGCCTTTGATATGCTTCAAGCTATGAATACTGGACACGACGGCAGTATGACTACAATGCACGCTAATGGCCCCGAAGACGCCTTAAACCGTCTAGAAACCATGGTATTGATGAATGGTATTGAAATTCCAGTAACTGCTATTCGCGAATACGTTGAAAACGCTCTAGATATTGTTATTCAAATTCAAAGATTCTCCGATGGAAGAAGAAGAATCACCAGTATTAACGAAATCACTGGTATTAAAGATGGGGAAATTAATCAAAAAGAAATATTTAAATTTCGACAAACAGGAGTTTTACCAAATGGGGACGTGGTTGGTGAATTCCTAATGCATAAATACGTTCCAAAAGTTTATGCCAAAATAAAAGCTCATGGCATTGATGATTTAACCGATATTTTTGGCAAATAAGTAGGAGGACCAGTATGGTAGAAGGTGGAAACTTCAACATCACAAGCACAACTAAACCGATAAACAAAGATCTTGTTGTCGCTTTTTCACCTGCACAAAATACACAAAAATATAACTATACACTTTATAAAAATGGTAAAGATGTTAGTACAATTGTTATAAACAACAACAAAAGCACTAACATTTATATGAGTGATACTGGGACCTACAAAATTGTTGCTAAGGTGTATGATTCCTCTGGTAAAGAAACTGTTATTAATAGTGGCACTTATATTATCGATAAAGAACCACCAGTTTTAGATGTTGGTTCATCCAAACTTGAATTGTATAAAGGAGAAAAATTATTAATTGATGAAGGTATCTCCGCTAAGGATAATCAGGATGGAGATATCACCAGCAAAATAACAAATAATTCAAAAGATATAAATCTTGATGAAGCCGGAAATCATAATTTAACTTATACTGTTAGTGATGAGGCTGGAAACACTGTTAGTAAAACCATTACCATTAGTGTTCTTGATAACCAGCACCACATTTTCGCGCTCCAAGGTTTTATTATAATAATTTTAACTTTTATTGTTTTTCTTATTGTAAGGTTTAGAAAAACTTTAAAGCTAGAAAAAAGAATTGAACCATATACCATCGAACCATTAAAAAACAAAGAACCATCATTATTTGATAGTTCTATAAACTGGTATCAAGGAAAAGCTAAAAAGTGGACTAAATCACTAGAAAAATCAGTTTTCGCTCAAAAATACGCTAAAAAACTAGATAAGTATCGCACCGTAAGCGCGATACACGAAAACGGAATGGAAATATTAGTTGGTAAATTTATTGTATCATTTATTTTCTTATTAATCGCTGGCTTTGCTAAAACTATTCAGTTAAAATTGATGACTCCATACGAAATCGTATTCCCACTTTTAGTTGGTTTCTTCGTTCTAGACGTTATCTATTTTGCTAAATACAAAGTTTATCGTAACAAATTAGAAAATGATTTACTTTCAGCTATTATTGTTATGAACAACGCCTTCAAGTCAGGAAGAAGTATCAGCCAAGCTATTGATATTGTTAGTAAAGAAGTCGAAGGCGAAATCGCTAAAGAATTTGAAAAAATGAGTTTAGAGCTTTCTTATGGTTTAGGTATTGACGTTGTATTTAAACGCTTTGCTGATAGAGTTAATCTTGAAGAAGTTAATTACTTAACCGCATCCTTAACGATTCTTAATAAAACCGGTGGTAATATCATTGCTGTTTTCGAATCAATCGAAAAGAGTTTATTTAACAAGAAAAAACTAAGACTAGAATTAAAGTCATTAACTGGAAGCAGTAAAATAATCGTTTACGTTCTATTTGCTGTACCATTCTTATTTATTTTATTTGTTAGTCTTATAAGTCCAACTTATTTCGTTCCATTCTTTACGACTAAACTTGGCGTATTCTTACTTATCGGAATGATTATTTACTATATAGTATTCGTCATCTGTGTCCGCAAAATAATGAAGGTGGTGATTTAGATGAACGATCGAAATAAATTCATTCAGAAAATATATCGAAAAAAAGAAATAGAAGAAGTAAACGAAAAAATCACTAGTTTAGGTGACGATACTGAATTTGATACAATTTCATTTTGTAACACCAGACTTTTTACAACAGTTGTCGTATTTATCCTTGTTTTATACATTAGTAAAAATGGTTATATTTATGCACCATTTGTCGCGATAGGGTACTATTATTTATTCTATTACATATTTATTATTAGAAAAATAAAACAGAGAACTTCAAGATTAGATTACGAAGCATTGCAGTTCTTTGAGATTTTGACCTTAACCTTAGAATCAGGACGTAACCTTGAAGAATCATTAAAAGTAACATGTGATAATGTAGATTCAGAAATTTCTAAGGAATTTCAAAAAGCTTTGTTTGAAATGAATTTTGGTAAATCCTTAATTGAGGCTTTAGAAAGCATGAAAAAAAGGATTCCCTCTGAAACCATTAATAATATCATTTTAAACATTACTCAGACAAATCAATTTGGTAATAGTATTTTAGATACAATGTATAATCAAATAGATTTTCTAAGAGAAAAACAAATATTAGAAATAAAGGGGAAAATCAATAAAATACCAAATAAAGTTAGTATAATATCAGTTGTTTTTATTGTTCCGTTAATCATGGTATTAATTTTAGGACCATATTTAATTGAACTGATAGGATAGGAGGAAACTATGTATTATTTTATTGGCATTAAAGGTTCGGGCATGAGTGCCTTAGCTGCCATTTTATTTGATTTAGGTTATGAGGTTGAAGGTAGTGATGTTGAAAAACATTTCTTTACCGAAGAAGGCCTAATCCAAAGAGGTATTAAGATTTTACCTTACAACAAAGAAAACATTAAAGAAGATATGACTATCATCAGGGGCAACGCTATTAAAGATGATAATGAAGAATTAATAAGAGCTAAAGAGTTAGAGATATCTATCCACTCATACCAAGATATGGTAGCTAAATTAACTAGAATGTTTGAAACTATTACTATCGCTGGATGTCATGGAAAAACTTCAACGTCAGCTATGTTATCCCATGTTTTAGATAATTTAAAAGGTTCTAACTATTTAATCGGCGATGGTACAGGACACGCAAATAAGGAAAACAAATATTTTGTTTTAGAAGCTTGTGAATACAAACGTCACTTTCTAGAATATTCGCCATACTATGCTATAATCACCAATATTGAATTAGATCACGTTGATTACTTTAAAGATATTGATGATGTTATCGATGCATATCAAGAATATGCCAATAACGCCGAAAAAATGGTTATTGCTTGCGGTGATGATAGATATACCCATAGTTTAGAAGTAAATAAACCAATTTTCTATTACGGACTTGATGAAGATAATGATATCATTGCCAAAGATGTTAACTACAGTTCTAGTGGAACAAGTTTTGATGTCTTTGTTGAAGATAATTATTATGGGCATTTTGATTTGCCACTTTATGGCAAACATCAATTACTTAATGCACTAGCTGTCATTAGTGTTTGTTATTATGAAAGATTAGAAGCTAAAGAAGTAGCAAAACAAATAAAAACCTTTGAAGGTGCTAAAAGAAGGTTTACTGAGACCATAGTTGGTGATAATGTTGTTATTGATGACTATGCCCACCACCCAACCGAAGTTAAAGTTACAATTAAAGCTGCTAAACAAAAATACGATAATAAAGAAATAGTTGTTGTTTTTCAGCCGCATACCTTTACTAGAACAAAAGAATTTGCTGAAGATTACATTGAAATTTTAAGTACCGCTGATAAAGCATATATCATGGATATTCATGGAGCTAGAGAAAACAAACAAGAAGACGATATCACTAGTGAAGATTTAATTGAAAAAATTCCAAATGCTGAACACATTACCATTGATGAAGCTGACAAGTTAATAAAACATCAAAATGCTGTTGTGTTATTTATGAGTCCTAATGATATTTCTAACCTCGAAAATGATTACATAAATAAACTGGAATCTTTGAATGAGAAAAATGAATAAAAATTATGTATAAAATAATATAAAACATAGGAAAACAGAAGTATCCTGTGTTTTTTTGTTAAAATAGTCGACCTAGGGGGGGGGGGGGGG
>URBG01000019.1 GCA_900546055.1 uncultured Mycoplasmatota bacterium | reverse complement strand
GGGGGGGGGGTATACTATAAATAGCTAAGAATCGACAAAAAATGAAAAATAAAAAAGTATAATGATCAAAGAAATAATGAAATTGAAATGTAACGAAAATTTCGATATAATTATAATGGATTAGAAAGTAGTTGATAGGGCGCGCAAACGAAGAAAGAATGGCCGACAAGTTAGAATAGTAATTAGTGTAAGTCTCTGTTTACTATTAGTCATGACCGTAGGTTATGCTGCATTCAGTACTAATTTAGCGTTAACGGCTAAAGGAAATATTGTAACCACCCCAGACAGCTGCTTTACAACCTTTGACAATGGTGATGGGACCTTATCAATTACTGATTACGATAAATCTTGTGGTTCCAAGGTAAAAATACCAAGTAAAATTAGTGGAATTACAGTTTCTAAAATAGCGCCTGCAGAATATACTCCATCTACTGGGAATACCAAATCGTTCGCAAAAAAAGGAATTGAAAAAGTAATAATACCAGAGGGAATTAAAGAAATTGGTCAAGCCGCTTTTGATGTAAATTCAATAAATGAACTTAAACTCCCATCCACGATTGAAAAAATTGGAGACATAGCATTTCGCCACAATAACATTATTAAACTAGAACTTCCAAATAAGTATTTTAATATGGGGGATTCTGTATTTAATGATAATAAGCTTTCCGATGAAGACGCCTTTATCTTTAAAATAAACAGTGATGGCACATTTGATAATACTATTGTTTCCAGTTATGGTGGGGCAAGGAGCGATAATATAACAATCCCAAAAACCGTTAGAACATTAGACAGATGGTCATTTAGAGCATTGCCATTTACAGGAACCTTTAGTATTCCGGATACAGTGGAAAATATTGGCGAATCAGCACTTGAATGGAATAGTTTCACAGAATATAACATTGGAAATGGAGTTAAAACGATAGGTGCTTCAGCTTTTGGATATAACAGTAAATTAGCAACAGTAACGATTGGTAAAGGCATTACTTCAATTTCCAGTAGTGCTTTTCAAGAAAACCCTAAATTAACAAGTATAACTATTAATCGTAAAAAAGGCGCAGTCAGTGGAGAGCCCTGGGGTGCGACCAACGCTACTATTAACTGGATAGGAGCTGAATAAAAGTAAAATTTAAAATTTTTACTTTTTTTATATAAATAATTATAACTATTGACATTAATTAAGAACAGTTGTAATATGTTTATATGAACAAGTATTCATATAAGGGAGGACAAAATGCATAGTAAAGAATTACTAACTGGACTTAGCGAGTTTTTTAAGATCTTTGGTGATCCGACGAGATTACGAATATTAGATTTATTATTAAATGGAGAAAAATGTGTTAAAGAAATATCTGAAAATTTGAATGTTAGCCAATCCGCAGTTTCTCATCAATTAAAAACATTGAGAAGTTCTAACTTAGTTAAAACAAATAAAATAGGGCAAACTGTAAACTACAGTATTACAGATGAGCATATTGAAATCATCTTAAAATACGGTATTGAGCATATAAAGGAGAAAATATAGATGAAAATAAAATTTAAACTTAATGAAGAAATCATAAAAATAATTATCAGTGCTATTTTATTTGGTATATCTTTCTTTCTTAAAGAAGAATCGATTCCATTTTTTATCTTCTTAATTTCCAGTTATATAATTGTTTCATATAAAATTTTTATTGACGCTGGTAAAAAATTATTAAGTAAAGATATTTTTGATGAAAATATGCTTATGATCATTGCCACAATTAGTGCTTTTTGTATTGGTGAATATCCAGAAGCCGTTATGGTTATGCTGCTATTTGAATTTGGTGAGTACCTATCTCATCAGGCTGTCCATCATTCAAAAGAATCAATCACTAAATTGATGGATTTAAGAAGCGACTATGTTAATTTAAAAATAAATAATGATATCAAGAAAATTGATGTCAAAGAAGCAAAGCTTGACGATATTTTTGTTGTTAAGCCAGGTGAAAAAATCCCTCTAGATGGAATTGTTATAGATGGTGAAAGTAGTGTAGATACTTCAAGTTTAACTGGAGAATCAATTCCAAAAACCGTGAGAAAAGACGATACTGTTTTAAGTGGCTCAGTAAATAATGGATCACTACTTACCATTAAAGCAACAAGTATTTATACAACCTCAACTGCTAGTAAAATTATTGAATTAATTGAAAATTCTAGCGAACGAAAAACTGATACTGAAAAGTTTATTACAAGATTTGCCAAGATATATACGCCAATTGTTGTTTTATTAGCATTCCTTATTACGGTGATCCCAACAATAATGGGCTATGATTTTCAAACATGGTTATATCGCGCTTTAGTATTTTTAGTTACCTCATGCCCATGTGCTTTAGTTATTTCAGTTCCACTTGGTTTCTTTTGTGGAATTGGTAGAGCCAGTAAAGAAGGAATTTTAATTAAAGGCAGTAGTGAACTAGAACGATTAAATAAAATTAAAACTTTAGTTTTCGATAAAACAGGGACTGTAACTAAAGGTAATTTTGAAGTGTCAGAAATTCAGAGTAATAAAATGAATCCAACAGAAATGCTTACTGTTTTAGCTCACGCTGAATATTATTCAAATCATCCAATTGCTAAATCAATTTTAAAAAAATATAATAAAGAAATTGATAAAAGTATTATTAAAGACTTTAAGGAAATTAGTGGCCATGGAGTAACTGCAACGATCAATGGTCAAAAGGTTATCGTGGGCAATCAAAGATTATTGAATAAAAATGATATAGAAGTTCCAAACGTTGAAGTGGGAACCACCGTCTATCTTGCTATTAACAATGATTATGTTGGGTATGTCACAATTGCTGATCAAATAAAAGAAGAAGCTTACGAGCTGGTTGAAAATTTATCTGATCAAGGGATTAGCAAGGTCGTTATGCTTTCCGGAGATAATGTTGATATTGTTACCAAAGTTGGTCAACAGTTGAAAATAAACGAATATTACGCCAATTTACTTCCTATCGATAAAGTTAATAAAGTAAATGAAATTAAAGAAGAAGATTTCACAGCTTTTGTTGGTGATGGCATCAATGATGCCCCAGTTATTAAATTATCGGATGTTGGCATTGCCATGGGTGGCGTAGGTAGCGATGCTACCATTGAAGCTGCTGACATTGTTTTAATGAAAGATGATTTAACCAAAATACCTTTAGCCATTAAAATATCTAAAATAACTACAAAAATAGTTAATTTTAATATTGTTTTTGCTTTAACATTTAAACTCTTAATGCTAGTTTTAGCAACCTTTGGTTATGCGAGTATTTGGATGGCTGTATTTGCTGACGTTGGGGTAACCTTATTAGCTGTTTTAAATACTTTAGGAATAATGAAAAAGAAATTTTAGGAGGCACATATGGATAATATACAAATAATTGTAATAGGCCTATTAATACCTTTTTTAGGGACAACGTTAGGTGCTGCTATGAGTTTTTTATTAAAAAAGGAAATAAATAATAAAATTCAAAAACTATTGTTAGGTTTTGCTTCAGGCGTTATGATTGCCGCTTCAGTTTGGTCATTATTAATACCTTCCTTAGAAATGACAACAAACGGTATTAAGTGGTTACCAGCTGCAGTGGGGTTTTTACTCGGAATTGGTTTTCTGCTACTATTAGATAATATAATTCCACATCTTCATTTAAATACTGACGAACCAGAGGGACCTAATAAAAATTATAAAAAAACAACTATGTTGACATTAGCAGTTACTTTACACAATATTCCAGAAGGAATGGCTGTTGGTGTTGTCTTTGCCGGTCTTATAAGTGGAACTTCAGAAATAACTATTGCCGGGGCTTTAGCTTTAGCCATTGGTATTGCAATTCAAAATTTTCCTGAAGGAGCAATCATTTCCATGCCACTTCGAAGTGCTGGAGCTTCTAAATTAAAGTCGTTTATTTACGGAGTACTTTCTGGCATAGTTGAACCTATTGCTGCAGTAATTACCATTTTACTATTGAGTTTAGTTGTTCCAATACTTCCATACTTATTGGCATTCGCTGCTGGTGCAATGATTTATGTAGTTGTTGAAGAGCTAATTCCTGAAAGTCAAAACGGCAAACATTCTAATATTGGAACCATTGGTGTTGCTTTAGGCTTTGTTTTAATGATGGTTTTAGATGTTGCTTTAGGATAAAAATTAATAATATTTTGTATGTTTTCTTTTTATAATTATTGTCGATTTTCCTTACAAAATTGTAAGCAAAAACTATCTTGATAAATAGTAAAAGTATGATACAATATTTATGGAGAAGGTATTATATGGAAAAAAGGCAAATAATAGGATTAACTCAAGCCGAAGTTCAAAAACGTAAGACTGACGGTTTAGTTAATTATAAAACTGATGTTAAAACAAAGACAATTAGCCAAATTTTTATGACTAATTTTTTCACATTGTTTAACTTTTTAAATTTAGGTTTAGCAGCTGCTATTTTCTTTGTCGGTTCCTATAAAAATCTTTTATTCTTAGGTGTTGTTATTTGTAACACTTTGATAAGTACTATTCAAGAAATAAGAAGTAAAAGGACTGTTGATAAATTATCTTTATTAAATGAGCCAACTTCTATTGTTATTAGAGATGGTAGAGAGGTAAAAATAGATATCCATGATATGGTTTTAGGCGAAGTTACTAAATTAGGCCCAGGTAATCAAATATCTACCGACAGCAAAGTCTTGTCAGGCGAAATTCTTGTTAATGAATCATTAATCACTGGTGAATCTGAGCCGGAAACTAAAGTCACTGGCGATGAGTTACTTTCAGGAAGTTTTGTAGTTTCTGGTCATTGTTATGCTGAAACAATTCATGTTGGAGCTGATAACTATACCGCTAAAATTTCCGCTGAAGCCAAATATATTAAAAAGGTTAATTCCGAAATTATGAATTTCATTAATCGTATTATTAAATATATTTCTATTGCAATTGTTCCTATTGGAATATTATTATTTATTCATCAGCTAGAACTAGATGGTAATACCTTTGATAGTGCAGTAGTCAATGCTGTTGCCGCTTTAATTGGAATGATTCCTGAAGGATTAGTTTTACTTACAAGCACCGTTTTAGCTATTAGTGTTATTAGACTATCGAAATATAAAGTTTTAGTCCAAGAACTGTATTGTATTGAAACTTTAGCGAGGGTTGATACCATTTGTTTAGATAAAACTGGAACTTTAACAAAAGGTGAAATGGAAGTATCTAAAATAGTTCCTTTAGAAATGACTAATATGAGCGATATTACTGATGCCTTGGGCCTTATGAGCTATCACATGGAAAATGATAATCAGACTATGGAAGCCATTAGTAAAAAATATTCAAGAAAAAATGATTACGAAGTTAAAGAAATAGTGCCATTTTCATCACAAGCAAAGTGGTCTGGTATTTCTTTTGAAAATGAAAGTTACATTTTAGGTGCTCCTGAAATAGTTTTAAAAGATATTACTAACATAAAAAAAGAGTTAGAAGCTTATACAACTGATAATAGAGTTGTATTACTTGCTAAATCAAAAACAAAATTAAATAAAAGATTGCCAAATGATATTGAACCAATGGCTTTAATCTTGATTAATGATAAAATCAGGCCAGACGCTAGAGCTACTTTAGAATATTTTAAAGCTCAAGATGTCGATATAAAATTAATTTCTGGTGATAATCCTCAAACCGTTGCTGGAGTTGCTAAAAAGGTTGGTCTTGAAAATATAAAATACATTGATATGAGCAACACTGATATTCCGATTGAAAAACTAGCCGAAGAATACAATGTTTTTGGTAGAGTGAAACCAAACCAAAAGAAAGCTATTATTTTAGCTTTGAAAGCCAAAGGGCATACCGTTGCGATGACAGGTGACGGGGTTAACGATGTTTTAGCCCTAAAAGAAGCTGATTGTAGTGTTGCTATGAATAGTGGTAGTGATGCAGCAAGAAATGTGTCGCAATTGGTTTTGTTAGATTCCAATTTTGCTTCAATGCCAAAAGTTGTAGCAGAAGGAAGAAGAAGCATTAATAACATTCAAAGATCATCATCACTATTTCTTTGTAAAACGACTTATGCTACTTTATTAGCTGTTATTTTCTTATTTTTAGATAGGGCATATCCATTTATTCCAATACAACTGACATTGACAAGTATGGTAACAATTGGTATTCCATCATTCATTTTAGCATTAGAACCAAACAATGAACGAATAAACGGTAAAATAATTATCAATGTACTTAAAAAGTCCTTGCCGACAGCCCTAACTATCGTGGCCAATATTCTAATTATTACTGTTTTACCAGAAATCATTAGATTAACTGAAGATGAAGTATCAACACTTGCTGTTTTATTAACTGGATTTACTGGTTTTATGCTTTTATATCGAATTAGTGTTCCATTTAATCATTTAAGAAGAGCTTTATTTGCCGTGCTAATTTGCATGTTTATATTTGGTGCGGTAGTTTTAAGAGATTTATTCTCCTTAACATTGCTAACGCCACATTTAATCATTTTAGCTGCAATATTATTAATGATTGCTGTTATGATGTTTAATATGTTTAGTGGCATTTGTGATAAATTAACAAAGAAGATTAAAATATAAGGCTATTTGCATAATAAATAATCATTTATATACTTACCCAAACTTTAGTTAAAACAAAAACTAAAGTTTTTTTGTGAATTTAAGTTGAATAATAATATACAATACATGTACACCCCCCAAATAGGTGGGTGAAATAGAAGAAAGGGAAAAAGTATGATAAACTAACTCATCAAGAAGGGAGGTGGAAAAATGTTCACAAGTTATGAAGAAATGTATAATGCTTCTAACGACATGAACTTTATCGCTCGCAAAAGATTAGATATGGTTCATATGGCTTTTGAAAGAGGCTATAAAGCGACTGCTAGATTTTTTAATACTGATCGTAATACTGTCCGTAAATGGTGTCGTAGATATTCTCTTGAGGGTATTAATGGTTTATATGATCGTAATAAAAAACCCAAATACAGTCCCAATAAAATTAATCAAAAAGATATTGATAAAATTTCTTCTGTTTGTTCTTGGGCTTTAGACAAAGGCAAATATATTACTGTTAATAATATTAGAAAGAAAACCAAGATTAAAAACTATTCTGATACTACTATTAGACGATATATTAATAAGGCTCTTAATGGTTCTAAAGTTAAAAGGAAATCTGATAAGACTAATGGTGGTTCTTTATTATTTAAAGATTTCTTAAAACCTTTCGAAATTATCCAAGTTGATATTAAATACTTAACCGACATTGATAACCTTCATCCTTATTTTGATACGCAAAACCTAGCTAAATACCAGATTACTGCTAGAGATGTTTATACTGGTTTTCCTATTGATGCTTATTGTCACGAGAAGTCTCCTTATTTTACTACTATGTTTTTAAATGAAGTATTAACTCCCTTTTTAAAACAGTTTAAATATTTAGACTTTGGGGATATCATTATTCAAACTGATAATGGTAAGGAGTTTACTAATAAGTATACAAAAACTAAAGATGGTCATGAAGCAAAGGATACTTCTTTTACTGTTTTTATAGCTAAAAGATTTAAGCATCATCGTACAAATATTCCTGACCATTGTACAGCTAATAGTGAAGTTGAATCATTTCATTGGGATATTGAAAGAGATTGCCTTGCTTGGGATGATATTTATAATAATAAAAGTTTACTTAATTGTGTAGATGATTATATTAATGTTTATGTTCATTCTATTATTAAATCTCGCGGTTATAGCCCTTATAACAAAATAAAAGAGACTTTAAATGTTCGCTCATTCAAAGTCCCTATACCTCAACTACTTACTTATAAGTAAGTAGTTACTATTCTATCATACTTTTCTCTTTTTTCAAACTTTTAGTTACACTAAATTCTTTTCTTTTTGCCTTTTTTTAGGAACATCTCTTGACTTTCGTCATTTGGACTTTTTTGGCAATGAAAAAATAGACGATTACGTCTATTAATATTTTGATAATATATTTATAAATGTTTCTTCATCCCAAATAGTAACACCTAAATCTTCAGCTTTTTTAAGTTTACTACCTGCTTCTGCCCCGGTGATTACAACGCCAGTTTTTTTACTAACACTTGTAGTAACCTCTCCACCTAAAGCCTCAATTTTTTCTTTGGCTTCATCTCTAGTAAATCTTTCTAAAGTTCCGGTTAAAACAAAAGTTTTACCTGAAAAATCTGTTTCTTTAGTATTAATATTTTTTAAATACATCATGTTTACTTTATGTTCTTTTAAGCGTTTGATCAATTTTTTGTTTTCTTCTTTAGCAAAATATTCAGTAACACTTTTAGCAATAATTGGTCCAATATCTTTAATATCGCGGATTTCTTCAAACTCAGCTTCCATTAGATGATCAATACTAATAAAATTTTTAGCTAAAATATCAGCGGTTTTGGTTCCAACATGCCTTATAGAAATTCCAAACAACAATCTTTCTAAAGAGTTATTTTTACTATTTTCTATTTCATCCAGTAGATTATTGATGCTTTTTTCACCAAAACCTTCTAGCTCCATTAGCTCTTCTTTATGTTTTTCTAGAGTATAAAAATCATCATAGTTTTTTAAATATCCTAAATTATAGAAGTCTTCGATGATTCGATCACCAAAGCCCTCGATATTCATAGCATGACGGCTAGTATAATGAATTAATTTTTCTATTTTTTTAGCTGGGCAATGTTCATTGACACAATAATATGCGGATTCCTGCTCATTTCTAACTAAATCATGGTTACAAATTGGACAATTAGTGGCCATAACAAATGGCACTTCTGTTCCATCACGTCTTTTTTTTATTACTTTAACAACCTCTGGAATAACGTCACCAGCTTTTTTAATAGCTACGGTATCACCAACTCTAATATCTTTTTGAACAACATAATCTTCATTGTGAAGGGTCGCTCTCGAAATAACTGACCCCATTACTCTAACCGGTTCTAAATTAGCACTTGGCGTTACTTGTCCTGTTCTACCAACGGTAAAAATGATATCAGTTACTTTAGTTAAAACTTCTTCGGCTGGAAATTTATAGGCTGTAGCCCACTTAGGGTTCCTGGCAGTAAATCCAAGCTTTTGTTGGTCGTTTAAATCGTTAATTTTAATGACAATCCCATCTATTTCATAAGGTAGTTTGCTTCTGTTTTCGGTCCAATAATTAATGTAGTCTAGTAGTTCAGAAATATTATTTACTTTTTTATTATTAGGGTTAGTCATAAAGCCTAATTCTTTCATGAACCTTAAAGCGTCTTCATGAGTATAAATATCATAG
This sequence comes from uncultured Mycoplasmatota bacterium, assembly GCA_900546055.1. GTDB lineage: Bacteria > Bacillota_I > Bacilli_A > RF39 > UBA660 > Coprosoma. The sequence goes on along the minus strand of URBG01000019.1, from coordinate 20,572 downwards.
TCTTCAGGATCTGGAAGATGGTAAATAAAACAATCTAAATTACGACTAGCAGCAATTTTAGAATCTAATTGTCTAACACTACCAGCGGCTGCATTTCGTGGATTAGCGAAGTTTTCTCCATTTTCATTTAATTTGGTAAATGAGGCTTTACTCATATAAATTTCACCGCGAACTTCAATATCAATCGGTTTATTTATAGTTAAAGGGATACTTTTAATTGTTTTAGCATTATGGGTAATATCTTCACCAATAACACCATCGCCACGAGTTGCCGCTCTAACCAGTTTACCTTTTTCATAATGCAATGAAACCGAAAGTCCATCAATTTTTAATTCAGCTACATAATTTGGATTAGGAACAACTTTGCGAATACGTTCATCAAAGCCAATTATTTCACTTTCGTTAAAAACATTTCCTAATGATAACATAGGAATTTCATGGGTAACTTTTTTAAATTCATCAATTATCTCTCCACCGACTCTGGTAGTTGGAGAGTCATTTCTTTTTAAATCAGGATATTTTTCTTCAAGTTTTTGAAGTTCCTGCATATATCTATCGTATTCTTGGTCAGTGATTGTTGGCTTATCAAAAGTATAGTAGTCTTCGTTGGCCTTGTTTATTATTTTTATTAATTCATCTATGCGCTTTTCTGTCATTTGTTTTCACCCTATTATAATTATACCCCAAATATAATAAAACATCAATTATTATGAACTTGAGTTTACGGTTAATAATCTGTTATAATGGTTTTAATAATAGGAGGTTTTTAATGAACAATATATACGTAATTACAGGAGCAACTGGTGGTATGGGAAGCACTTTGGCACGCAGGTTTAAAGATAAAGGTGATTTAGTACTGTGCGACTTAAATGAAGAACTTTTACTTAAGTTACAAAAAGAACTCGAAGTAAATAATCAAATTATTGTTGGTAGTGTAACAGAGGAAGACGTTTTAAATAAAATTTTTGATAAAGTTAAAGAAATGGGAACTTTAAAAGGAATAATTCATTTTGCTGGCGTTTCTGAAACATTTGGCGATCCTGAAAAGATAATGGAAATAAACTTAGTTGGAACGGCTAAACTAGTAAATAAATTAGAACCATTAGTTACCGAAGGTACAGTAATTATTAATACTGCGTCAATGACAGGATATAGTGCGCATGCTAATGAAGAGGTTTTAAAATTACTAGAGAATCCCCTTGATGAAAATTTTATAAATAACATTAGTAATCACTTAAAAAATAATGCGGATTTAGCTTATGGCTTATCTAAGAAGGGAGTTATGTTACTATCAAAGACTCTAGCGCCTATTATTGGTCAAAAAGGTGGTAGAATAATTTCAATTTCTCCTGGAGTTATTAAAACACCAATGGTTGAAAGAGAAATGGCTAAAAATAGTGAAGCGATAAATAATCTAATTTCTATGACTCCAGTCAAAAGAATTGGAACAGCTTCAGACATCGTCAATTTGATTGAATTTTTGTGTAGTGATCAAGCCTCATTTATTACTGGAACGGATATTTTGATTGATGGTGGAGTAACTGGCGTGTTTGAGAAAATGAAACATAATTAGAAATTTATTAAAGTCAAGCTTTGGTATATTTGACTTTTTTATTGCATCTTTATATGCTATAATTTTTTATAAGGAGGATATTTATGGAAAGTAAAATTAATGAGAATTTCTTATCATTTATTGATAAGATACCTAATGCTTTTTGTTGTACCGAAAATTTAAAAAATATATTAAATGACAATGGTTTTAAAGAGCTTTACGAGAATGAAGAATGGTCTAATTTAAAAGATGGAAATTATTTTGTGATTAGAAATGATTCATCACTTATTGCTTTTAAACTTGTAAGTAATAGTAAAACTGGCTTTAATATTACAGCAACGCATGCAGATTCACCTAGTTTTTCAATTAAGACAAATCCTGAAATTTTTGATAATGGATATTTGAAACTTAATATAGGTGAGTATGGAGGAATGATTAATTACGCTTGGCTAGATAGACCACTATCACTTGCGGGCAGAGTTATAATTAATGATAATGGTATTTACCGAAAAGAAATTCTAAATATTGATAAGGATTTACTGATAATTCCAAGTCAGGCTATACACATAAATAGAGACGTTAATACTAAAAATAGTTTAAACCCACAGATAGATATGATGCCAATTATCTCGCTAAGTGAAGAAAAAAACTTGAAGGATATTATAAAAGAATATTTAAGTTTAACTTCCGGAGAAATTTGTGACTATGATTTATATTTATACAATCGTGATAAGGCTAAAAGATGCGGATTAAATGATGAATTTATTTTAGCTCCAAGGCTGGATGACTTAGCTTGTTTATATACTGCATTACAAAGCTTTATCAAAGCTACTAATGAAAAAGTAATAAATGTTTTTTGCGTTTTTAATAATGAAGAAATTGGAAGTTTAACTGAACAAGGCGCTGATTCAAATTTTTTGCTAAATATATTAACAAGAATTTCGAAAACTTTAAATATTGATTTATTATCTGCACTTAACAATAGTTTTTTAGTCAGTGCGGACAATGCCCATGCATTACATCCTAATTCACAAGCGAAAAGTGATCTAACTAATAAGGTATATTTAAATCAGGGTGTCGTTATTAAACACCATACTAATTATACAACTGACGGTTGGACTTCTTCTTTATTTAAAGATGTCTGTGATAAAGCTAAAATACCATTTCAGGATTTTGCTAGCAGAGCAGATATGAAGTGTGGTTCAACACTAGGAGGAATTAGCCAAAGCCATGTTAGTATTGATTCTATTGATATTGGAATTCCTCAGTTAGCAATGCACTCAGCTAACGAAATAATCGGAGCTTCGGACCTATTATATATGTATAAAGCTTTGCTGCAATTTTATCAAACCTCTTTTATTAAGGAAAAAAATACTATTAATTTTAATAATTAATTTATGAAATTAAAAAACTGATTCAAAATCAGTTTTTATTTTAATTCAAATGACATGGTTCCTTTACCATTTTCCGAAGTTATAGAAGCTACTGCGCCATTAATAATCGTTAATTGTGGTGGTTTATGGCCAAAGTCGGCATTTAAAATAATTGGGATATTTAAGTCATCAAGTGATTCTTTCAAGGCCATTTCAAAAGAAACATCTAAATAAGTTTGATCAGTTTGACTGCGACCAAAAATAATTCCGTTGGTATATTTAAACCATCCAGCTTCTTTAAAATGCCACATTGTTCTTTGGACTTCTTCATTAGTTAATCCAAAATTTTCGAAATACCAAATTATACCATCTTCTTTGTACTTTTCGATAAAATTTTTAGTATTATCAAATCTAGTTCCAATAATATCTAAAAAACAATCTAAACAACCACCAATCATACGACCGGACATTTTAATTTGCTTTTCATTATTTAAGTTTTTCCAAACGACTTGTCTATCTAAAATATATGGCTCTGTTCCGCTTTGGTATTCTTCTCTTTCACTTCGGTACATCTCAAAGCCGGTTTGGGTAATTTTTTTTCCTTTTAAAATCTCAAGATTTTTTGTTAATGATTGATGCCATGGTTCCATGGAAAATACTCGATAATTTGCGCCATAAATCGTAGCTATATCAAGGTTAGTAGTTATAGCAAATAATAAGCTAGTTGGATCAGAATAGCCTTGAATCCATTTTGGGTTTTCTTTTATAATACCGAAATTTAATGGAGAAAGCATTTCATTTAAAAAGTCGCCTCCTGAAGCGCAGATAATACTAGTTACATTTTTATTTAAAAATAGTGACTCTAATTCTCTAGCCCTGGTTACTCCGTCTGAGCTTCTGAAGTTTGTACTAGTATAGCAATTGGGCGTTATTTCCACATTAAAATTTCGTTTATTGAATTGGTTGGTAGCTAATTCTAACCTTTTAATATCCATTTCACTGGCTGAACCATCTGAGGGGGCCGTTACGCCAATTGTGTCATCTTCTTTAATAAATTTAGGGTATATCATCATATCATCCTTTCTACAATTTATTATAACATAATTGAAAAAGGAATAGGTAGTTATTGCTCCCTATTCCCACAAGTCTTTGGGATACTTTCCTTCATTAATATAATTATTAATAGCGTTTACCACAGATTCCTTATCTTCTTTGTATGTGACACCATGCCATTTTGATGGTGTGCTTTTAACATAAACAGTAGCTGATCCATCATTTATTTCGTCAGTAATAATATTTGGCATAAGATATTCAGCTTCTAACTCATTAATATGTTTATCTAAAAATTCTGGGAATTTTAGCTGAACGTCTCTTAAGAAGTTAGTAGTAAGACCAAATAAATTAACAGTGGCTAAATCGTCATTATTTATTTTAAAGACTTTACTACCATCTAATGGTCTTGCAATAATATCATCATTCTCAAGTCCGACTTTACTTTCGATAATTTCTTCAAGTATTCCATTTTTAACACGAGCAATTCCTCTTTTTACACTACCGTTTTCTGACAAAGTATTTTTAACCTTATAACCCACAGCTAAATAATGATTTCGCGATTCGTTATTTTTAAGAAAATCCATTAGAATTTCGTAAGCTTCATAGCCATAAAAATCATCGGCATTAATAACAGCAAAAGAACTTTTAATTAATTCTCTGGCACTATAAATCGCTTGCCCAGTTCCCCATGGTTTAGTACGATTAATTGGTTTTTGATAGCCCTCTGGTAAATCATCTAATTCCTGAAAAGCGTACTCTACTTTGATTTTCCCCTCTATTCTATGGCCAATCGTTTCTTTAAAAACACTTTCATGTTCTTTTTTGATAACAAAAATCACTTTATTAAAGCCGGCTTTAATAGCATCATAAATGGAATAATCAATGATAAATTCTCCATTTGGTCCTACTGGTTCAATTTGTTTTAAACCGCCAAAGCGACTGCCCATTCCGGCCGCCATAACTAATAATGTATATTCTGGCATACTAACCTCCTTTATTGATGTTTATTTAAAGCATTATATGTTAAGAAAAAAACTGCGATACCAATAACTAAAAATCCAATCCACAATATTGGATTATTGTGATTAGCGTCTAACCAAGCTTTTACTGGCTCCATCCATTCATTTATTTGGTCGATTATTGAAAGTACCATCTTATCCCACCTTTCTTATACTTTTATGACCTTTCATTATCTTAATAATACCATATTTGTGGCTAAATGCAATAGTTAAAATGCTTCCAATGCCAACGATGATACCTTCACCGTATTTATCGTGAACAACTTTGTCCCCAACGTTATAGGTTGCATCTTTATCAATCATTTCTTCTCTACTTATATGAGGTTTTTCCTCTGGAACGTCAGTATCTAGATATTTTCTATCGATTTCACCAATAAAACGGCTTGGCATATTACTAGTAGTATTACCATAAAGCATACGTCTTTTTGCATTTAGTATGGTTAAGGTTTTTTTAGCTCTGGTAATAGCGACATAGCAAAGCCTACGCTCTTCTTCAATTTCATCATTAGAATCTAAACAATTGTTATGAGGAAATATTCCTTCTTCTAAACCAATAATGAAAACATGGTTAAATTCTAATCCTTTTGCAGAATGAACTGTCATTAAAGTAACGACATCAGTATTATTTTTATGTTCTTCAATATCAGAGACTAAACTTATTTCTAGTAGAAATTCTTCTAAGGAAATTATTCCGTTATTTTCTTCAAAGTTTTTAGTAATTGATTTAAACTCTTCTAAGTTTTCTAATCTTACTTCGGCTTCTAAGGTCTTTTCATTTATTAGTTCTTGTCTTATACCACTTTTATCTAAGATTAGATCAACTAGGTCTGTTAAGGAAATATCTTCACTTTCCTTTTTTATATCTTCGATGATGTGTTTAAAAAGTAATTCTTTACCACTGTCGATTGCTTCATATAAGCTGGTACCATTAGTAGTCGCTTTTAAAGCAATGTTTTCAATAGTCTTTGGTCCAATTTGTCTTTTGGGTACATTAATAACACGCATTAGACTAACGTCATCGTTAGGATTATAAATTAATTTTAAGTAACTAATCAAATCTTTTATTTCTTTTCGGTTATAGAAATAAAAACTACCCACAACTTTATATGGAATATTTTCTCTTAGTAAAACTTCTTCCATGTTACGTGATTGCGCATTAGTTCGATATAAAACAGCAATGCCTTCTTTGGGCTCACCAGCTTTAATTAAGCGTTTTATCTCATCTAATACGTAGAAAGCTTCATCTTTTTCATCATATGAACGATGATATTTTATTTTTAAACCGTCTTCATTTCGCGTCCAAAGATTTTTTTCTTTACGTTGTTTATTGTTTTTAATAATATCGTTAGCAACATTTAGAATATTCCCAGTGGAACGATAATTTTCTTCAAGTTTTATAACTGTAGCATTAGGGTAATCTTTTTCAAAGTTTAATATATTACGATAATTAGCTCCTCTAAAGCCATAAATTGATTGATCCAAATCTCCAACGACACAAATGTTTTTGTATTTAGCGCTTAACATTTTAATTAGACTATACTGCGCTTCATTAGTATCTTGATACTCATCAACTAGAAGGTATTTAAAACGTTCTTGGTATTTTTTTAAGACATCAGGATTTTCTTTAAATAGTTTAATTGGCATTAAAAGTAAATCATCGAAGTCTAATGAATTGTTAGTTTTAATTTTTCTTTCATATTTTTGAAATATTTCTAAAATGATTTGTTCATAATCAGAATTGGCAAATCTACTATAGGCGCTAGAATCCATAAGTTCATTTTTTGAACTACTTATTTTGTTTTTAATAGCTCTCGGATTATAGACCTTAGGATCTAAATTCATTTCTTTTAAGATTTTTTTAATAACAGTTAGGGTGTCTTCACTATCTAAGATTGTAAAGTTTTTTTCATAACCTAATTTATCGTAATTTTCTCTTACTAAAAGTAACCCTAATGAATGAAAGGTAGAAATTTGAATACGATAAGCATCAATCCCAAGCATTTTAAAAACACGATCTTTCATTTCTTTAGCGGCTTTATTTGTAAAAGTTATAGCTAAAATGTTATAAGGATCTATTTCCTTTTCGTTGACTAAATAAGCAACTCTTGTAGTTAAAACTTTAGTTTTTCCGCTGCCAGCTCCGGCTAATACTAAAACGGGACCTTCAGTCTTTTCTACGGCCTTTTTTTGTTCTTCATTTAAATTATCAAGCATACTATCACCTTTATTTATCATACCATATTTGAGTTCTTTTTTAAACTTCTAATGGTGTTTTAGAGGATAGTTGACATCATTTTAGTTACCTCTTTAGTGAAAAAGAATATAATACTATGGAAAAGAAAGGAGAATTTATGAAAAAATTTTTAGTTGGTTTAATTTTACTTGCGCTGATTATAGCGGGATATTTTATCTTTACTGACAATGGTAAGAAAGATGAAAAATTAGAAAAAATTAAAGTTGGGGAGGTTACTCATAGTATTTTCTACGCTCCACAATATGCAGCTGATGCATTAGGTTACTTTGAAGATGAAGGATTAGATGTTGACTTCATTTTAACATCAGGTGCGGTTAAAAAAAAGTGATATTTTTTCAAATGTAAGAAGGAAATAAGCTTTTAATCTCGTATGATTACTAATAGAAAGGAGGAAAAATGGTAGATCATGTAATAAGTTCAATGAATGAAGTGGTTTCTTATGATTATACGAATAGTCATCAGGCTTTAGATATTGTTGGCTCTGGTCATACGAGTAGCGACGTTATAGCGATAAGTGATGGTGTGGTTGAAATGGTTGTTAATAACGTTAAATACACAAATCATAAAGCTAAGGGAAATGCAACTTACGGAAATTTTGTTAAAATAAGACACGACAATGGAAAGAAATCTTTATATGCTCATCTCAAATATGGTAGTGTTTCAGTTCGTCTAGGCGATAGAATATCTAAGGGTGAGAAAATTGGCACAATGGGCGCGACTGGTAATGCTTATGGTACCCACTTGCATTTTGAAGTGCGAGGTTCTAATGAGGTTAGAGAAAATCCTAAGGATTACCTCAGTGGACAAGCTTCACTTGAGCCTACTTCTAAAGAACCGCAAGTAGAAAATCCGCCCGAAGAGAAACCGCAAAAGATAACTGAAGAAAATATTTCAAATGTGGCTAAAGAATCTACTAATGAAAAAGTTCAAAATGTGGTAAAAGAAAAAGGACCTACTAATGAGATTAAAGAGTCTACATCAAATGTTGATAACCATAGGGTGAATAGTAAACCTAGTAATTCAGTTATAAGCTCCAGCTACAGTGGGGGCTCTATTGTCGATGGCTTAAAGAGTATTGGCATCGATAGTTCATTTGACCACCGAAAGGTTATTGCTTCTGAAAACGGAATTAATAATTACCGCGGTTCATATGATCAAAATGTTTATCTTTTGTCTTTGCTTAAGCAAGGCAAATTAAAAGCCTAATTTTCTTTAGGCTTTTTAAATTTATAAAAAACAGTAATGTTTTTATTTTTATCCACAGTTATCTTATCAACCAGCATAAATAATAGTTCTCTATTTATATTGATTTGTTTTTCAACCTTCAAATTTTGAATTTGATTTTCTATTTTACTGTGGATTTCTTGATACTTGTTTAAAGAAATAACATTATTAAGACGGTCTTCATATAAAATATTTATCTTGTTTTCTAAAGCTTTTATTTTATCAGTGTTATCTAAGGAAAATGTTTGATTATTTAAATATACTTTGACTTTATTTAAAATTAAGGTTTCTAGGCTTTGGTAATTAGTATAGTGGGAAGTACAATTGTACTTTTGACTTCTTCTTTTGTAACTATTACAGACAAGATACCACTTATGGGTTTGTTTGTTATAATTAGCTCCCATTAGTTTTCCACAGTCTTTACAATAAACTAACCCTTCTAGTAAAAGTTTTTTTCTTTCTTTAATTGGTGTTGCGGTTTTTCTTTTCAATTTGTTTTGGGCCTGAATAAATGTTTCTTTACTAATAATAGCTTTATGAGTTCCATCGCTAATAATCCATTCATTTTTATCACGTTTGACTCTGGTTTTATTTTTATAAGAAATATTGGTCCAAACATTTTGAATGGTTTTTCCGGTGTATATTTCATTTTTTAATATATTATATATAGAGGTATATGACCAAAGGATGTCTTTACCTTTTTTATATTTACTAGGGCTTGGTATTTTTTTTGTATTTAAAATGGTAGCTATTTCATTGATTGATTTACCATTTAAAAAATAAGTAAAAATCTTTTTAACAATTTTGGCAGCGTTTTGATCTAATGTTAATTTATGTTTATCATTATTATCTTTTTTATAACCATACGGGGCGGTTGCGCCTAGATACATTCCTTGTTTTTTCTTTGATTTTAAAATAGATTTTATTTTTTGAGACGTATCCTTAGATACCATGTCGTTAAACAAGGCTTTAAATGGCGCTATATCGTTATTGGAATTATTTAAAAAAGTATCAACATTATCTAAAATAGATACATACCTGACTTTTTTATTAGGAAAGTATTCTTCGATATAATAACCACTTTTAACATAGTTTCGTCCTAATCTTGATAAATCTTTGGTTATAACCATATTAATTTTCCCGGATTCAATATCGTTTATTAGTTTAAGGAATGCTGGCCTTTGAAATGTTGTGCCCGTAAATCCATCATCTATATATTCATCGGTTAGTTTTAAATTATGACTTTTTAGATATTCGGTAATAAGACGACGCTGATTAATAATGCTTTCACTTTCACTATCTTTTGAGTCTTCTTTTGAAAGGCGAATATAAGCTGCGACTTTAAAGTTATTATTCATTTTGCGTTAAATAACTTTTTAAAATTTGACTAATGGTTGGACCCTCTTCAAGATAGTTCTCTATTATATTCATGCTTTTCACCTCACACTTAAATATATGCGATGAATAAAAAAACTAACATCTATTTGTTAGCTTTAAAATGTTTCAAATATCTTATATAAATAAGATCGACAATGTTTATTAAGATAATATAAAGTAATCCCCAGGCAATTCCCCCACCAATAATTGCATAAATAAGGTATGTTGTTAAATTGATATCAAGTAATGGATAAATGCAGAAAGCACCAATTACAACAATGATTAAAAGAATAAGCATTATTATATTACTAAATGGTGAATAAGAATCCTCACCCTTTTTCTTTTTTCTACCCATTGGAGTTAAAAATTCAAAAAGTTCAAAAATAACTGTTAAAAGCTCATCCATATTCTTTCCTCCTTATGTTTATTATAGTTCTAAGAAGGAAAAATTACAATAATTAGTTGTTATTTTCCAGGAAATTTATCATCATTTGATTGAATCTCATTAATTCATCATAAAAGAGTCCATGCCCACTATATTCAAAAGGCACTAAAACTGAATTAGGTATTTGTTCTTTCATGATTAAAGCAAAACCAAATGGACATATTTGATCTAGTCTTCCATGGAATATAGCAGTTGGAACGGTTATTTTACTTAGGTCTTCAAAAACGTCTTCATCTCTTAATGAAATAGCCGTTTTAGCAGTTCCAATGCCAGAAGCTTTAAAGCTTAAATCTCTAAACCATTTTTGAAATGCATCAGAATGACTTAAGGCAAATACTTTTGAACCAAAATCATTTACGGCTTTGGGCCTATCTTGATAAATTTCCATTATTAATTGGTTAGTATCAGTTTCAGCACTACCGTATGGATTATTAGAATTTTTGTCAAATGATGGGGCAGCAGCACCTAATAAAATTAATTTTTTAATTTTGTGGTTGTTATACATAGCCATATAGTGAACGCAAATTGCCCCTCCCATTGAAAAGCCCATTAGATTAACTTCTGAAGTTTCTAGACTTTCAATTACGTAGTATAAATCGGTAGCTAACTGATCATAATCATAGCCAAACCCACTAACTTCTGAATCACCAAATCCTCTTAAATCAAATGAAACTACACGATAATCTAAGTCAACTAAAATATCTTTTTGATATTCATACATTTCTTTACTAAGTGGCCATCCATGAACCATAACGATGACTTTTTTTGCATTTGGATTTATATCTTCGACGGCTAATTTAGTACCGTCACTTGATGCGACATAATGCACTCTATCTCCCCTTTCAAATTATTATATGATATTTACTTAATTGGTTTCACTATCACTTTATTTAATTAGCGGGTGCTGACAAAGTGACAGCGGCTGTTTTATCAGGAGATGTTCAAATTGGATTCTGTGGAAGTGAATCTACAGTATACCTTTATAACCAAGGAGAAAAAGACTATTTAGTAAGTTTTGCGGCTTTAACTAAACGTGATGGTAGTTTTCTAGTATCAAGAGAAAAAATTGATGATTTTACTGTTAATGACTTAAAAAATAAAAAGGTATTAGGAGGGCGTGAAGGTGGTATGCCAGCTATGACTCTTGAATACGCTTTAAATACTAATGGCATTAGTAGTGATCAAACAGATATTGACACAAGTGTTGACTTTGCTTCAATGTCAGGAGCTTTTATTGGAGGTAATGGTGACTTTGTAACTTTATTTGAACCTACAGCTTCAGAACTTGAAAAACAAGGCTATGGGCATATTGTAGCTTCTGTAGGACAATTAGGTGGTGTTGTTCCTTATACAGCTTACAATGCGAAGAAAAGTTATATTAAAGAAAATCCAAAAGTAATTGAAGGCTTTACCAAAGCAACACAAAAAGGATTAGATTATATCCACAGTCACACAGCTAAAGAAATTGCTGAAGTGATTGCTGATTATTTCCCAGACACTTCTAAGAATGACCTTGTAGACATTGTTCAAAGATATATCGACAATGATTCATGGTTTGATACAACATATATCACAGAAAAAGATTTTGATCATATTCAAGATATTATTGATAATGCTGGTAAATTAGATAAAAAAGCGCCTTATGATAAATTAGTAGATACTACTTATTCTAAAAAATAATGGATATTTTAAAGGTAAGAAACTTAAGAAAAATTTATCACACTAAACAAGGAGAAACTTTAGCTGTTGATGATTTTTCTTTTAATTTAAAAGAAGGCGAATTTATCGCAATTGTCGGACCAAGTGGTTGCGGCAAGTCAACTATATTATCAATACTATGTGGTCTAGATGATGCTTCAAGTGGGGAAATTGAAGTTGATCCTAGTTTAAAATTTGGATATATGTTACAAGGAGACAATTTATTTGAGTGGGAAACTATATTTAAAAATTGTCTACTCGGTTTAGAATTAAATGGTGAGGTAAGTAAAGAAAATAAAGAATATGTTAAGCATTTACTTAAAACTTATGGCCTTGAGGAGTTTATGGATGCTCATCCATCTAATCTATCTGGGGGAATGAGGCAAAGGGTTTCTTTAATAAGAACTTTGGCAACAAAACCTGATTTATTATTTTTGGATGAACCATTTAGTGCTTTAGACTATCAATCTCGTTTAGCAGTTTCAGACGATGTTTATAAGATTATTAAAAAAGAAAAAAAGAGTGCGATTATGGTAACTCATGATATTAGTGAGGCTATAAGCATGGCTGATAAAGTAATTGTCCTTTCACAAAGACCAAGCGTTATTAAAAATATTTATGAAATTAAACTTTCTGACAAAAGTACACCCATTAACAACCGTAAAGCTAAAGAGTTTGCCAAATACTATGACCTAATATGGAAGGATATTGATTATCATGTTTAGTGCAGAACATAAGGCTTATCTTCGAAAGATAAGATTAAATAAATTTTTAATTCGTTTCACACAGATAATTATTATCGTTTTACTTATTGTTTTATGGCAAATAGCGGCTGATTTTGGGTGGATTAATACATTTATATCTTCTAGTCCAAAAGCGATTGTAACAACGATTATTAGCTTATATAATGATGGTTCTTTATTTCATCATATATGGGTAACTTTTTATGAAGTAATGGTTAGTTTTGTAGTCGGAACTTTAATAGGAATTGTTGTGGCAACTTTACTTTGGCGTTTTAAATTTTTAGCTAAAGTATTGGATCCATATTTAACAGTATTGAATAGTTTACCTAAAGTTTCTTTAGGCCCAATTATTATTATAATTGCGGGAGCTGGTACTGGTTCTATTATATTGATGGCCTTATTTATTTCGGTAATTATTACGATTATGGATGTTCATCAAGCTTTCACTAATACTGATCCTAATAAAATTAGATTATTGCAAAGTTTTAAGGCAAGTCCAAGGCAAATATTCTTGAAGTTGATTTTACCAAGCAATTTTAAAAATATTATTGGGGTTCTTAAAGTTAATTTAAGTTTAACCTTCATCGGAGTTATTATGGGTGAATTCTTAGTTTCAAAAGCTGGTGTTGGTTATTTAATTATGTATGGTTCCCAAGTGTTTAATCTTAACTTAGTAGTAACGGGAATTATCTTACTTGCAGTAATGGCTAGCGTAATGTATTATTTAATTCTTTTCTTAGAAAAAAGACTCTCTAAAAAATAGAGAGTTTTTAATATAATAAATTATGCCCCACTATCATTTTGTTTTTCAACATATAATAATTTAGGTGATTTTTATGATTCAAGTTTCAAATCAGGCAGAACTTCAAGCAGCTTTAAATTCTAAAGAGGCCCAAATTGAAGTGATCTCTGATTTTTCAATTAATTCACAAGTTAATATTAGTTACAATGTAACTATCAGTAGCCTATCAAAAAATATAATAAGTAAAAATTATAGCTACTTTTCTTTTATGTTCAGAGTTATAAATGGAGCAGTTTTAACATTAGAGAATATAATTTTAGATGGTGATAAAGATAATCATTCAATAGATAACACGGCCAACAGAGCCTTAATATATGTAACTGGTGGTCGCGTTAATTTACATGATGGATCTGTTTTACAAAATAATAATTCATATAGTGATGGTGGAGCTATTTATTTATATGGTAGTACTTCATACATAAATATTTTAGAGATGAATGGTAATTCTGCTATAAGAGGCTGCTATTCAAGAACTAATGGCGGCGCAATTATGGTTTCTGTAAGAAATAGTGGAGAGGCTCTTTCAATTGGCGGCAATGCGATTATAGAAAATAATGAAGCCAACTATGGTGGAGGCATTTATTTTAGAGTTTATGAACCAGGTTTTAATAATTTCGTTGAAATTAAGGAAAACTCACAAGTTGTAAACAACAATGCAAGGGCCAATGGTGGAGGCATATATACTTCAAATTTAAATGATAATACTTCAGCTGTTACTTTATACTTAAGCAATAGCGTTAATGTCAGTAATAATCAAGCTGGAAACCATGGCGGGGGCATTTTCTTTTATGGAACTTCACAAAACGACAACATTATAATGACCGACCAAGTAACTATGAATAATAATTATGCAACAAACTTAGGCGGAGCTATATATTCATATCAAAATATTAACAGTTTTTCAGGGACTATTTTTACTAGCAATCAAGCCGGAACTGGCGGAGCTATATATATTTTATCGCCTATTACTAGTGGTATGGAAATGCTCAAATGTCTGTTTTCCGAAAATAAAGCAACAAACGGGGCAAGTGGCAGTGGTGGTGCTATTTGGATCAATAATGTTAGTACGGATAAATCATTTTATCTATCTATCACTGAAACAAAGTTTGAAGGCAATGATGCTACAGCAACGGGTGGAGCTTTATACCTTTTTGATAACGGCAATAATTCTGTTGTAAATATAATTCAATGTGAAATTAATAATAATGTTTCAGGGACCAATGGTGGCGGTATTCTCCTTTCATTAGGAAATGAAGGTAATATATCTATTAGTAATTGTGATATTATAAAAAATAATTCAAATAATTATGGTGGGGGAATATTTATAACTAATAGTTCTGCAGGAATAGTAACAACTAATATTAATTTATGCAATATTAGTGATAACTACGCTGAAGGTCAAGGCGGTGGCATTAGAATGTCATCGGGTGATGGTGTTATTAATTCAACAATTAGCGACTCAAAAATTAATAATAATCTTGTAAATGAAAATAGTGGGGGTGGCATTTGGTCTGGGGGAACTAATACTAACCTTATTTTAAATGGAACTACTGAGATTAACAATAATGAAACTAAAGCAGGAAATGGTGGGGGCATTTATTTTAATAGTGAAGAAGGGCATCTATCGCTTTTTGACAATGTTAAGATTTTAAATAATTCAGCATATCAGATAGATAGTGATTTTGGTAATCACGGTGGAGGCATATCGATTATTCCTGGGAATGTGACTATTGCTGACAACACAGAAATAGCTTATAATAAAGCACTGAAATTTGGTGGTGGTATAAGTACTGGCGAAAATGCATGGTTAACAATTTACAATGGCACTATTCATAATAATGAAGCCAATTATGGTGGCGGAGTATATAATAAAAATAGTACATTTACTTTTTCTGGTGGTAGGATTTACAGTAATAGCGCTAAAGTCGGAGGAGGCATTTACAATGGAAACTAATTTATATATTTCGTCAGATGCTTTAATATATGACAATGTAGCTACTGATATTGCTCCAGGTATTTATAACAGCGCTAATATTTATGTTCAAGATAATCGCGATATTAAAAATGGATTATACATATATAATCGCAATGCGGTAGCTAAAATAACTAATGCCCTTGTTTCTGGATCATCTATTCAAATTGATAATAGTAATTATGTGGCACCAAATATTGCTTTGGCTCCCATAGTTGTTGCTGAAGCAACGGAAACTCACCATATATTAACTGATAATGATTTAAAAGCTTTTTTAAAACCACCAGTCGGTTTTGAAAATTGGGACCTATTGTTATATAACAATAATACAGAGATTGTTCTAGTTCCTAGAGAAGCGCCAATTTTTACTATTACCTACTATAACCTGCACGGGACAAATCATACTAATCCAAGTACATACACTGAGAATACTCCAACAATTATTTTGACAGCGCCATCTTCACGGCCTGGGGTTTTATTTTTAGGATGGTATGATGATAATGGTAATTTGGTTACGAATATTCCACAAGGGTCTACAGGTAATATTTATTTAACTGCTCGATGGGAAATTATAGAAGGATGCAAATGCAAGATTGGGTATGTTTTTAACCCTTATTGTTAAATTACTATATAACAAAAGACTATTGCTTAATAGTCTTTTTATAATTAATATAATTCATCGTTAGCTTTAGCGTTTAAATCTAAGCCAGTAGTAATATGAATCCTGCTTGTAACTGTGGCTAATGTAATGTATATTTAATTTTTACTTTAGAAAAAAGCTCTCCAAAAAATAGAGAGTTTTTATTTTAAATCATATTTATTTTTATAATAATTGATAGATTTTTGAATTAAGTCTTTATCTATATTATTTATTTGCTCATTATCATATAATAAGGCTAAAAATGTTTTTTTGCCTAATGTTTCAATTAAATAGCTTACCATTAAATAGGCATAATCATAGCTATCATATTCATGGTAGCCAAACTCATTTTGTAGTTCTTCAAATTTAGGTATTTGATTGTTAATAATATAATTTTCAAGCAAATATTTTATGCCTTTTTTATAAGTGCCATCTAAATACTTAGCAATCCCTTCACAAAGCCATTCGGGTTGTGTTCCATATAAATTATAGTGAATTGCATGAATGAGTTCATGAAATATAACTTTTTTATATTCTTCTTTTGTCCAATCATTTTCACTTTCTTCAGGTGGTTCATAAAAATTTAATGAATTATCTTCATCTTTAAAACACGCACACATATAATCAGGAAATTTACCAAAGCCACGTTTATTTAATTTTTCTATTAGTTCTTGCTTTGTATCATAAATATATACTGTACAATTTAAATCTAAACTATTTTTATCAAAAAAGTCTAATATTTCTTTTTTGCAATTTTTTATTATATTGTCAACTTCAGCTATATAACCTTTTGTATTACCATCACAAATATAATTTATCATTTTCCCCTCCAATTAATATAATTCATCGTTAGCTTTAGCATTTAAATCTAAGCCTGCTCTTCTACCTAGTTTATAGGCATAGTAGCCAGCGGCACCAATCATGGCAGCATTATCTGTACAATATTTAATTTCAGGAATTGTTAAATTAATATTGTTAGCTTGACATTCTTTAGTAAGGCTTTCTCTTAAACCACTATTAGCGGCAACACCACCAGCAACAATTAAGTTTTCTACACCATATTCTTTTAGAGCGTGCATAGTTTTTTTAGTTAATATTTGAACTGCTCTATTCTGAAATGAACAGGCCATATTAGCTGAATTTATTTCATGACCTTTTTGCTTTTCGTTATGAACTAAGTTTATAACGGCACTTTTTATTCCACTAAAACTAAAGTTATATGAATCATCATCTAAAGGTAGCGGTAAATTATAGGTATCTTCACCTTGATGGGCTAATTTATCGACAAGCGGTCCTCCTGGATACGGAACATTAATTACCCTAGCAACCTTATCATATGCTTCACCAACGGCGTCATCTAAAGTTCCGCCTAAATGTTCAAATTTATAATCCTCAGGCATATAAAATAAATCAGTATGCCCTCCACTTACAACTAAAGCTATTAAAGGAAATTCTAAAGGTTTAACTAAGTTATTAGCATAAATGTGTCCGGCATGATGATGAACAGGGACTAATGGCTTATTATAGGTAAACGCTAATGTTTTAGCGGCCATTAAACCAATTAACAATGAGCCAATTAATCCTGGGCCGTAAGTAACAGCAATAGCAGTAATATCATCCATAGTCATATTGGCTTTAGCTAATGTTTCTTCTAATACTAAAGTTATATTTTCTATATGCATTCGACTAGCAATTTCTGGTACTACTCCCCCATAATTAGCATGAGTATCCATTTGTGATAATACGACTGTCGCGATTTCTTCACGACCATCTTTAATAATAGAAGCGCTAGTTTCATCACAGCTTGATTCAATTGCTAAAATATATGTTCCCATATTTTCACCTCAATTCTTTCACCATTAAAATGGCGTTTTTATTTTTATAATAATTCTCTCTAAGTGCTTTTTTTATAAAGCCATATTTTAAATACAAATTAATTGCTGGTAAATTACTTTCTTCAACTTCCAAGGAAATAACTTGGCAGTTATGTTTAACAATATCAGCTAAAGCAAATTCTAATAGATTACTACCTATTCCGTTATGTCTATTGGAATCAGTAACAATAATATAATTAATTTCAGCACGCTCATAAATAATACTATATGAAATAATTCCTATAATTCCATCACGCGAGTATACTGCAACTTTCTCATAAGGATCATTACTCACTTGGTAACCTTTAAAATTTTCTTTTAATATTTTATCAATGTTTTCGTTATGCGTTTTTTCTTCAATCATTTTTCTTCTTTAAATTCTCTTCAGCTTCGGTAAGTTTTAAATAGTTTGGATTTATACTATGAGGATTTATTCCATTTTCTTTTTCATGCTTTTTTATTACTTTTAAGACATCGATATTAGGTTTAATAGTATTAGGTAATTCATCGTAGCTAACATATGTGCCTAGTTCAGTTATGTTTTCTAATAAAATATGTCTATCAGTAAAAGTATTATCTAAATTTTCATTATAGCCTCCAGCATAAACAAATCCACGTCTTGCATCAATTAAAGCAATATTATTGGTAGCAGGTGTGCCACTAGCAATAACTTCTAATGAAGAAATAGGAACTATTGGTACTTTTAAAGACCACGCCATGGTTTTAGCAACAGTTAAACCAACTCTAATTCCTGTAAAAGATCCTGGACCAGTTACTACAAAAATTTTGTCAAGTTCTTGAGGAGTTATTCCTGTTTTTTTGAAAGCTTCTGCTACTTTAATCATGATAGTAGATGACATATCTTTGCCTGTTTCTTCATTAAAAATATATTTTATTTCGTCATTAATAACAATAGCGACCACTAAAGTAGCAGTCGCTGAATCTATGAATAAATATTTCATAATACGGCCTCACATAGTTCTTCGTATTCTTTGCCATGTGGTGTTACTATTAGAACGCGAGAATTCTCACCAGCAACTTTAATTTTTATATCTAGTCTATTCTCTGGTAAAACATCTTTAATAGTATTTGCCCATTCGATAATAACTACTCCACCTTTAGTAAAGTACTCTTCAATACCTACGCCTTCTGTATTTCCATCTAAACGATAAACATCCATATGATATAGTGGTAATTCACCTTCATACTCTTTAATAATGGTAAATGTTGGTGAGGTAACACTTTCTCTAATCCCTAAAGCGTTAGCAAAACCTTTGGTAAAAACAGTTTTTCCACTTCCCAATTCGCCATTTAAGCAAATAATCATATTAGGAAATTTTTCTGACTCTAAATTTTGGGCAAACTCGATTGTTTCCATTTCACCACGTGTTGTTAATCTATATTCCATTATTATCACCAAAATCATTATATCAAAAAGATAGAGCGATGTACAATAGTTTTTATGACTTTTTATATAACACTTGATTTGTTTTTGATTTTAGTTATACTATTGATTAACTTAGTGCAAATAAACCATGGCTATAAATATGAGCATTAATAAAAGCAAAGGTAGTAGTGATGTATTATGAAATTGAACAGAGATAATCAAAATTATGTTTATAGTTTTATAGGCAAAAATATTAAAAAATATCGAAAGCAAAAAGGGTGGACTCAAGCTAAACTAGCTGCTGAAGCCAACTATTCAGAACAATTTATTTCTAATATTGAAAATAACACTTATCAAACTTTTTCTCTAGGAACGCTTTGGTTAATATCTTTAGTTTTGGAAATTGAGTTTTACAAACTTTGCATTGAAGAATTGGGCTCAGAAATTTTATAATTTAAGAAAAAATTTTACTTTTCTTTGGCAATTTTTTACATTTTAAGCATAAATAATATATTTAAATTAATAAAATAGTAATATTTTTTCTAGATAATTTATTAGTCTTAGGTAACATTATTACGAGATATATGTATTTTAAATAATTAAAGGCAAATAAAAAAGACTTTACAGTCTTTAAAGCAAAAAAAAATTCGCGACGTCCTATCTTAGCTTACACTATTGTCGGCGCTGAAGTGCTTAACTTCTGTGTTCGGGATGGGAACAGGTGTATCCACTTCGCTATCGTCACGAATTAAATATAGAGAAATAATTCCCTGAAAACATGATAATGTGATTTTAAAAATAATCTCTTTAAGAAAAATTAATAGGATTAAATCCTCGACCTATTAGTACTAGTCAGCTCAACATGTCGCCATGCTTCCACCTCTAGCCTATCAACCTCATCGTCTTTGAGGGGTCTTACTTCATAAAGAATGGGAAATCTCATCTTGGAGTTGGCTTCCCGCTTAGATGCTTTCAGCGGTTATCCATTCCCTACATAGCTACTCTGCACTGCCACTGGCGTGACAACAGATACACCAGAGGTAAGTCCATTCCGGTCCTCTCGTACTAGGAACAGCTCTCCTCAAATTTCCTACGCCCACGACGGATAGGGACCGAACTGTCTCACGACGTTCTGAACCCAGCTCGCGTGCCACTTTAA
>URBG01000018.1 GCA_900546055.1 uncultured Mycoplasmatota bacterium | reverse complement strand
TCTTATTTAGAAAAGGTGAATACCATGGAAATAGAATTAAAGACAATTAAAAACAATGAAAAATATTTAAGGCAGATTTCTAAAGAAGTAGATTTTAAAGATAAAAGCTATCTTGATGATATTAAACTAATTGAAAGCTACTTTAATAATAGTCTAAATCCACTATTTGCTTTAGCCTCAGTTCAAATCGGTATACCTAAAAGAATAATCTATTTAAAAAATACCACGGCCGATATGTCAAAAAACGCTGATATAAATTATAATGAAAATCAAGTTTTAATCAATCCCGTTATTAAAAAAGAACTAGGTCATACAAGATTTTTAGAAATGTGTGAGTCTTGTCTAAATTATGCTGCCGTTGTTGATAGACCTTATCAAATAGACGTAGAATATTATGATATCAACGGGAACAAAAAATGCAAACACTTTGAAGGTTTAGCCGCAACAATAATATCTCATGAATATGATCATTTGAACGGAATATTGCATTTAGACTTAACTGACAATATTATGGAATTAGAATACGATGAAGTGCTTAGATATCGTAAAGAACATCCCTACGAAATAATTTCTAAAGATTGCAAATACATAAAAGCAAAAAGAAATGAATAATAATCATTTCTTTTAATTTTGAATAATAAAAACCACATAATTAATATAACAAATATAGACAAAAAGTGACCAAAATGTTATCATGGTGATAAGGAGGCTTTGGAAGTGAAAAATCGTCTATTAGAAGTAAAAAAATTTTTACTATACAATGAAAAATCATGGCCAAAAACGCCAGAAGAAATTATTGAATTAGTAGAAAAAAATGATAGAGTAAGATATAGTGATGTATCTCTTGAAAATTTTTATGATACCTTTATTACTTGGTATCAAGATACTATTGAAGGAACTCAAATTCACAAACAAGAAAAAACAAAGATTGTGGAAAAACTAATAAATAAAATGGCCATTTGGTTTGAATTTAAGTATACAAAAAATCGCATAGTGGAACTTATACCTTGTTATGAAGGACGTAAGAATAAAGATGGTACAGCACCAGGTGAGGAATTAATGTCAATAGAACAATTTTATAGATCATTATCGCCTGAAGAAAAAGAACTATTAAAAGTTCCAGCTCATCAAAAAAACGTTCATTTTGATAACCAAGGAAAAGATTATTTTTGCGTTGATACCGAGGGGAAAATAATAGGGGTTGAAGGCGATCTTCAAAGTCTTATTCCTGAAAATAAAAGAGGAATTATTAACGATCAAAGATTAATAGGTATGGATTTAATAGAAGCTAATGAACTCTTTAAAAGGGAAGGAATATTTATCACCCTTCCTCAAACGAAACAAGCAAGAAAATTAGATAATGCTGAAATTATTATGACAACACTGAGCTATCAACACGATTTGGCTGTTTATAATGGCTTGCTGGATAGCGTAATGGCTAAAATCATAGATAATGGAGGTCCAATCCTTGGTCCAAGAAGAGGACTATTGTTTGCTGAAGAATTTGGTCGTAATTTAAACTTTCCGATGCTTTATGCCCATAATCAATTTGATTCAAACAGTATGGATTTAGTCAATTATTTTATTAATAATAGTGGGCAATCAAGTATTCCTTGTGTTAGTGGCTACTTTGATAGTTTGACGCATGCTAGTCTAATGCCAACGTGTGATTTAAAAAGTTTGCAACCAATAAATTCACCAAAAGATTTACAATTATCAATGACAAAAGACACTAAATATTAGTATCTTTTTTATAAGCTACATTTTTAAATATATTGACAGCGAACAATTGTTTGTGTATAATAACAGTGGTGATAAATGTGAAATATAAAGAATTTAATGCCAAGACTGCTATGCATAAAGTTAAAGGGAGATTTCCTTATAAGTGGGATTTAAATATTTATCGTGGCTGTGAGCATTCATGTCAATATTGTTTTGCCATGTATACCCATGACTATTTAAATGATGATGCCTATTTTCAAGCTATTTATTATAAAAAAAATATCTTAGAATGCTTAGAAAAAGAATTATCATCGCCAAAGTGGCAAAGGGAAGTCGTAAATATTGGCGGTGTTACCGATTCCTATCAAGCAATAGAAAAAGAAATGAAGATTATGCCAGAAGTTTTAAAATTAATGATTAAATATAAAACACCAATTATTATATCAACGAAATCTAAATTAATTTTAAGAGATATCGATTTAATTAACGAACTATCTCAAATCACTACTGTTAACATTGCCTGTACTATTACAACTGCCGATGAAAAACTAAGAGAAAAACTAGAACCCAACGCCTCTAAAAGCATTGACCGTTTTAAAGCCTTAGCTGAAATTAAAAAGAAGACAAATGCTGTTGTTGGTATCCATCTTATGCCAATAATTCCATATTTAACTGATGACTATAATAGCTTAAACGCTATTTACCGTACTGCCAAGAAAATAAATGCCGACTATGTTTTGCCAGGAACCCTTTATCTAAGAGGCAAAACAAAACCCTGCTTTCTAAACTTTTTAAAGACCTATAATTTAGAAGTTTATAAAAAACTATATCCTTTATATCATGGCGCTAATTTAAAAGAATATAAAAAAACAATTTACGAAAAAATCTGGAAACTACAAAAGGAATATCATATAGACAGTAACTACATGAAAGTAATAAACAATAAAATAAAATCCTTCGAGGAATTAATATGATATTAAATGTTAGTGACCGAACTGATATCGTCGCCTTTTATTCCAAATGGTTTATGAAAAGGTATAAAGAAGGCTATATTGATGTTAGAAATCCTTTTTATCCAAAACAAGTAAGTAGGATATTTTTTAATGAAGTAGATGCGATTATGTTTTGTACTAAAAATCCCATACCTATTATTAATTATTTACCCGAAATAAAAAAGCCAATTCTTTTTCATGTAACTTTAACTCCTTATAAGAAAGACATTGAGCCAAGCGTTCCACCTAAGGGAAAAATCATTGATGCCATTAAAAAAATATCAACAATAATTGGTAGTGAAAATTTATATGTTAGATACGATCCTATATTTTTAAATAATAACTATAATTTAAATTACCACATTAAAACATTCAATCACCTTTGCGAATTATTAGAAGGATATGTTGAACATATAATAGTTTCCTTTGTTGATGATTACAAAAACGTCCGTAAAAACATGAACATTTTAAACATTAAACCTTTCACGGAAAACGACTATAAACAAATAGGCATTAATTTTAGCCAGAGTGCTAAAAAACATAAAATGACTGTGCAAACATGCTTTGAAGAAAATGATTTAACGGAATATGGTTTCATCAAGCAAGAATGTTTAACCAAAGAAATAGCTCAAAATTTAACTGGTAAAACAAAATTTAAAAAATGGAATGCTCGTAAGTGTAATTGTATTGAAATGGTTGATATTGGTGCTTATAATACTTGTCTTCATCTATGCAAGTACTGTTATGCAAACTACGATGAAAAAAATATTAAAAACAATATAAAAAATCACAACCCTAATTCATCATTATTAATTGGTGAACTCGAAGAAGATGATATTATAAAAGTACGAAAATAATGTCAACTAATGCCTCAATAATTGCCATAGCTAATGCAAAATGTTATAATTATTAAAGATAGGAGGAGTATATGAAACCTTTATTATTGTGTATTTTAGATGGAGTAGGCCTTAAAAACTCAGTTTATGGTAACGCTGTTAAACAAGCAAATATGCCAAACTTTAATAGATTATTAAGTGAATATCCTAATTCCGTGTTAGACGCAAGTGGGAAAGCCGTTGGTCTTCCAGATGGTCAAATGGGAAATAGTGAAGTGGGACATGGGAATATAGGAGCTGGAAGAATCGTTTGTCAACCTCTAGAACTTATCAATCATGCTATTGAAACTGGTGAAATTAAAAATAATAAAAATATTTTATCAGTTATCAACCATGTAAAAGTAAATAATTCAAAACTACATATTCTCGGTTTAGTAAGTGATGGAGGAATCCATTCTCATATTAATCATTTATTAAAAATCATCGATATATGCAAAGAAAATAATATTTCCAAATTATATATTCATGCTTATTTAGATGGTAGAGATACTTTGCCAAATGTTGCCGAAAAGTATCTTGATATTTTACAAGCGAAACTAAATGAAGTTAAAATTGGTGTGATAGCTACTATAAGTGGTCGCTATTATGCTATGGATCGTGATAACCGATGGGAGCGAGTAGAAAGGGCATATAAGGCTATCGCTTTAGCAAAAGGACCATATTTTGAAAATTATCACGAAGCAATTAAACAAAATTATCATGAGGGTATTTATGATGAATTTGTTGTCCCATGTATTTTAGACAAAAACGGGAATGTCGAAGATAATGACGGAATAATAGTTTTCAATTTTCGTCCAGATCGTCTCCGTGAATTAAATATGGCACTAACAAATCCTAATTTTACGGAATTTGAAAGACCGTATATTAATAATTTAAAACTATTAACCATGTTGCCTGTAAGTGAAGATGTTGCATGCATAAATGCTTTTCATGAGCCAAAGCTAGAAAACACATTGGGTGAGTATATTAGTAAATGTCATTTAAAACAGCTTAGAATTGCCGAAACTGAAAAATATGCCCATGTAACATACTTCTTCGATGGTGGGGTTGAGTTAAACTTAGAAGGATGTCAAAGAATTTTAATCCCGTCTCCAAAAGTTGCAACGTATGATTTAAAGCCCGAAATGAGTGCTTTTACCATCACCGAAACTTTACTTAAAGAATTAGATAAAGACTATGACTTCATTGTCTTAAACTTTGCTAATGGTGATATGGTAGGCCATACTGGTAATTTAAAAGCCACCATTAAAGCAATGGAAGCCATTGATGAATGTTTAGGAAAAATTTACGATAAAATAAAAGAAAAAAACGGTGTTCTTCTAATTACTGCTGATCATGGCAATAGTGATGAAATGCTAGATTTTGAAGGGAGAATATTAACTGCGCATTCATTAAACAAAGTTCCATTTATCATTACTAATAAAAATCTAAAATTAAAAAATGGTAAATTAGCTAATATAGCACCAACTATCTTAGAATTATTAAATTTACCTAAACCCAAAGAAATGACTGAAGAAAGTCTCATAGAAAGGTGATATAAATGCAAAAAGTAAAACCAAATATAACAATTGACGATTTAGAAAAAATTGACATCAGAGTAGGGAAAATTCTCAAAGTTGAGGATGTTGAAAATTCAAGAAAATTAGTTAGAATGACTGTTGATTTCGGAGATTTTCAAAGAAATATTTTATCAGGAATGAAACCCGAAAGAGAAAACATTAAAGACTTGGAAGGTAAACAATCCCTTTTTGTTGTCAATTTAGAACCAAGAAAAATGGCTGGTGAAATGTCTGAAGGGATGATTTATGATTTAGGATATAATGACGGAATTAATCCTGTTCTTGCGGTTCCAGAAGAAGAAGTTCCAAATGGAGTTCAAGCTGGCTAATGGGATTAAAAGCTAAAGATGTTCAAGCTCGGCTTGCTGAAATAAGAGAAGAAAATAAAGATAATCCTAAATATCCAAGATTAACCAAAATAGATAATCAATTAGAAGTCACAATTGACGGAAAAATTTATCAAGGAACGCCAGAAGAAATGTTGAATATGTTTCAGAACACCCCTTATTTTATTGAAGAATATGAAGATATTATGCAAAAGCAAGATGAATTTATTACCTACAATATGGAGTGGATTGAAAAAGAATTAAGATCAAAATACGATAGTTAAAAATATAAACAAATAGAATCTCTACAAAAGATTCTTTTTTTATGAAATATTAAAAATATGTATAAAAGTAAATAAATCTACTCATAACATAGTAGGTGATAAAAATGAAACAAAAATCTATATGGACTGAAGGTATTACAAACAAACCATGTCCTAGTTTAAACGAAGATCTAGACGTAGATATTTTAATAGTAGGTGGAGGCATCGCTGGCTTAATGACCGCCTATCATTTAAAAGATGAAAATTATAATATAGTTTTAATTGATAAAGATAAAGTAGGTTATGGTGTTACCTCAAAAACCACAGGTAAATTAACTTATATGCAAGGTGATATCTATTCAAAAATTGAAAATATGTATGATTTTACTGTAGCTAAAAAATATTTAGATTCCCAAAGATACGCTATTAAAAAAGCCGAAGAAATAGTCGAAAAGCATCAAATTGATTGCAACTTTCAAAAAGTCGACTCATATATTTTTGAAACAGAAAATGCTAAACTTTTAAACAAAGAACGAGACTTTTTAGGAAGAGCCGAAGTACCGTACTATGATCAAAAAACTTTACCGATAAATTTTCCATGTGCAGATGCGTTGTACACTAAACACACAGCTACCTACCATCCTCTTAAATTTCTAATGAAAATTAAAGATGTCGTTCTAGAAAGCGGAATTAAAATTTATGAAAACACTACTGCCTTAGATTTAGATATCGAAAATGACAAATATTTAATAAAAACTGATCATGGTAATATAAAAACAACGAAATTAATAATTTGTACCCATTACCCATTTTTTGTCATTCCCGGACTAATGCCCTTTAAACTTCACCAAGAACGTTCATATGCCTTAGCTGCTAAAGCTGAAAACCAAGATTTTAGTGCAATTAATATTGATAACCCAACATATTCAATTAGATATTACAATGACTATTTATTATTAGGTGGATACTCTCATAGTCTTGCTGACAAGCTCGATTATAAAAAAGAAGAAGAACGACTTTTAAACTTTTATAACAATCATTTTCAAAATAAAATTGAATATGCTTGGCAAGTTCATGACGTTATGACAGCCGATTATCTGCCGATGATTGGTAAATTAAATAAGAAACATCCCAATTTATTAATAGCAACCGGTTTCAATAAATGGGGGATGACTAATGGTATTTTATCTGGCGAGATATTAGCTGACATTGCACTAAATAGGAAAAACAAATATATCGGACTTTTTAATCCCGAAAGGCCCCTTACCTTTGAGAAAGTTTTAAATAATTTAGTAAACAATTTTAAAATAGGTAAAACCTATATCGGAACCAAAATATTAAAACCACAAATGGATAATGCGTATATTACAAACATAAACGGTGTAAAATGTGGTGTATATATCGATGAAAAAGGTGACAAACATATAGTTAAAAACATCTGCCCTCATTTAAAATGCAGCCTAGTTTTTAACAATGCTGATAAGACATGGGATTGTCCTTGTCATGGATCCAGATTTGATATTGATGGCAATTTAATTGAAGGACCCAGTGTTTATCCAATTAAAATTGAAGATACTACCAAAAAAATATAAAATTTCTTTACTTCTTTCATTAAAATTGATATATTAAATAAGAAGTGGGGAATATATATGCTTGAATCTATTTTCAGTAAAATAAAACATTTCTCTAAGTTTATAATCTCAATGATTATAACTTTTTTTGGGTTCTTTTTAAGTAATAAAGACGAAGACGAGGGCACACAAAAAACCATAAAAAAACAACTCAAAATTAGCAAAGGCGAAATCATTAATTACAATGAAACCTTAAAAGAGCAACCACTAGAGCTATATCCATTTTATAAGCAAAAAACTGAAAAAATACTAAAAGATCCCGTTTTAGATTTTCATAAACATCAAAAAGAATTAGAAAAACTTTTAAAAGAAATTCCTAAAACAGAAGAAATGAAGCCTATTAGACAAAAAATTGAAAAAAGGTTAAATGAATTAAAAGTCGCACCTTCTATAAAAAAAACTTTATCAGAAAAGCCAGTTTTAAATAAATTGCATATTGTTAAAACCCAAAAGGGGATAACACCACCAAAAAGAAAGCCTAAATTACAAACACCAACTATAAAACCTAACGAACCAATAAAAAAATCATTAAAAGATTCAAAAAAACCTAACCATGAAAGTAAACCAATTTTAACTAGGTATCCACAATATCAAACAGGTCAAGTCAAACAAAAACAAGAACCATTAGTAACTAAAAAACCAGCACTTCAAAAAGTCGCTCCATTAGTTGCTATCATCCCGCCAGCCATGGCTATGCATCTGATTAGAAAGGCTCAAAACCAAGAATTAAAAGCGAGCCAATCACCTAATTTTAGTATCCAAAAAAGTAGCCCATCAATCGCATTAGACCCAAAAGTAGTTCCAAAAACTAAATATGTAGTGCCTCAAGTTTATTTAAATGAAGCCATTCATCTTTCCAAATATCTTGATAAAGATGCTACAAATAAGCAAAAAATATCTGAAGAAAAAGATAATATACCAGATAAAGTTGAATATTTGCTTAATAAAAAACCGAACTCAAAAGCCAGGCTATTGCCATTTAAATTATTTAAAAGAAAAGAAGTCCAGGACCTATATAATTCTTCTCTTTTAAACAATAATTTAGTAAGTTCAGTTAACTTAGTAAATGGGACTAATTTTAGTTATCGCAAAGTTCATTTTTTAACCCTGTTAAGTCGGAAAAAGACTTTAGCTTCATTAGAAAATGTTACAGCTAAAAATATTAAAACCGCCCAAATGCTAAAAGTATCGATGAAAAATAAATATAGTAATAATCCAAAATTAAATGGCATTTTAAAGAGGCTAGAAGAAATCGAAGAAGAACTAAATAAAAAGTACGAAAGACTAAACCATCATAATTATAGTAAAGCAAAAATGAAAAGTAAAAAACCTATTAGACCTTTTTAAATAAAGGCGTCAAATAAGGTATTAACTTGACATAAAAGCTTTACTCTTTTTTTATTTTTTGGTATAGTGAAGATAATGATAATCATAATAAGAAAGTAGGATAATAGGGGGAAATCACCTAAAATCCACGTGGTTATCCAAACGAAGGAGGAAGATATGTCAAACATTCATGTAACTAGTGAGATTGGCCCACTAAAAAAAGTATTACTTCATCGTCCAGGGAAAGAACTATTAAATTTAACCCCGGACACATTGGAACGTCTATTATTCGATGATATTCCATATTTGCCAGATGCGATTAAAGAACACGATGCATTTGCTGAAACTTTAAGAAATAACGGTATTGAAGTCGTTTATCTTGAAGATCTAATGGCTGAAGTTTTAAGCTTAGGTGAAGATATTCGTGAAAAATTCATCTATCAATTTATCGATGAAGCTGGTATTCGTACCAAAAAATATCAAAAATTAGTCTTTGATTATTTAGAAGCCATTAAAGATAGTAAAGAACTAGTATTAAAAACTATGGAAGGTATTCAAATTAGTGATTTACCATTAGAACAAAGAGAAGTCGAAAAATCTTTAGTTGATTTAATAGATACTCCAGATATGTTCATTGCTGATCCAATGCCAAACTTATATTTTACTAGAGATAACTTTGCTAGTGTTGGTGAAGGAATTAATTTAAATAAAATGTATTCAGTGACAAGAAATAGAGAAACAATCTATGCTGAGTATATCTTTAAATTCCACCCAGAATATAAGGGAACTGATTTATACTATGATCGTTATAATCCTTATCATACTGAAGGCGGAGACGTATTAAATATTAATGAACATACGGTAGCAGTTGGTATTTCTCAAAGAACTCAAGCAGAAGCAATTGACCAAATGGCTAAGAACTTCTTCAAAGATGAAACTTGCAAAATTGATACAGTTTTAGCTTTCAACATTCCAAACAGCCGTGCTTTCATGCACTTAGATACAGTATTTACGCAAATTGATTATGATAAATTTACTTATCATCCAGGAATTATGGAAACCCTTCAAGTATTTGAAATTACTGAAGGCGATGATCCAACAACATATGAAGATTTAAACGTTGTTGAAATCAACGATTCTTTAGAAAATATTTTAAGTAAATATGTTGGAAGAAAAGTAACTTTAATTCCATGTGCTGGAGGCGATAAAGTTGCAGCTGAAAGAGAACAATGGAATGATGGTTCTAACACTTTGTGTATTGCTCCAGGTGTTGTTGTTGTTTATGATCGTAATAATGTAACAAACGAAGTACTTCGTAAGCATGGCTTAAAAGTCTTAGAAATTCATGGCGCTGAAATATCAAGAGGACGTGGTGGCCCAAGATGTATGAGCATGCCATTAGTAAGGGAGGATATATAATGGATTTAAGAGGAAGAGATTTTCTAAAATTATTAGATTTCACATCTGAAGAAATCGAATATCTAATTGAAGTATCCGCTGATTTAAAAGCAAAAAAAAGAAATGGTGAAGCTCATGAATACCTTAAAGGTAAAAACGTTGCTTTGATTTTTGAAAAAGATTCAACTAGAACAAGATGTGCTTTTGAAGTTGGAGCAATGGATTTAGGTATGGGCGTTACTTATTTAGGACCTACTGGTTCCCAAATGGGTAAAAAGGAAACCATTGCTGATACCGCTAGAGTTTTAACTACCATGTATGATGGTATTGAATATCGTGGCTTTGGTCAAGATGTTGTTGAAGAACTAGCAAAACACGCTACTGTCCCTGTTTGGAATGGATTAACTAATGAATTTCATCCAACTCAAATGTTAGCTGATATGTTAACTATTAAAGAACAATTTGGTACTTTAAAAGGCTTGAATTTTGTTTACCTAGGGGATGCTAGAAATAATGTTGGTAATTCATTAATGGTAGCTTGTGCCAAATTAGGACTTAATTTTACTTGCTGCGCTCCTAAGGAATTATTTCCAGAAGAAGAGCTTGTAAATACCTGTAAACAAATAGCTGAAGAAAATGGATGTACAATTACCTTAACAGAAGATGTTATGGAAGGAACTAAAGGTGCTCATGCTTTGTATACTGATGTTTGGGTATCAATGGGTGAACCAATGGAACTATGGGGTGAAAGAATTAATCTTTTAAAACCATATCAAGTAAATAAAACCCTTATGGAAAATGCCAGTGAAGATGCAATTTTCTTACATTGTTTACCATCTTTCCATAATATAGACACTAAAATCGGTAAAGAAATATATGAAAAATACGGTCTTAAAGAGATGGAAGTTACCGATGAAGTTTTTGAATCAGAACAATCTAAAGTATTTGAAGAAGCTGAAAATAGACTTCATACAATTAAAGCCGTAATGTATGAGACTTTAAGATAATGGGAAAACGCATTGTCGTTGCACTAGGAGGTAATGCTTTAGGCAAAACTCCTAGTGAACAATTAGAACTTGTTAAAATTACATCAAAACATATTATCGATTTAGTAGAAGAAGGAAATGATGTTATTGTAACCCATGGTAATGGCCCACAAGTCGGCATGATTAATTTAGCAATGGAGACGTCACACAAAGTAGATAATTCTCCAGCAATGCCTTTTGCCGAATGTGGTGCTATGAGCCAAGGATATATAGGTTATCATTTGCAGCAATCATTGCGTGCTGAACTACAAAGACGTGGTTTAAGTCGTGGTTGTGTTACAATTGTAACCGAAGTTGAAGTGGATAAGAACGATCCAGCCTTCCAAAACCCAACCAAACCAATCGGTGCTTTTTATACCAAAGAAGAAGCCGATAAATTAATCGAGGAAGGGTATACAGTTAAGGAAGATTCTGGACGAGGCTACCGCAGAGTTATTGCTTCACCAGTACCACTTCAAATATTAGAATCGTCTACTATTAGTAGCCTATATCAAAATGGCAACATCGTAATCGCCTGTGGCGGCGGGGGAATACCAGTTGTCAAAGATGAGGAAACTAATGGTTATAGAGGAATCGATGCAGTAATCGATAAAGACAGAACCAGTGCTAAATTAGCGTCTATAATCCAAGCTGATATCTTACTTATTTTGACAGCAGTTGATAAAGTAGCTTTAGGTTTTAACACGCCAAACCAAAGATTCATTGATAAAATGAATATCAGTGAAGCTGAAAATTACATCGAAAGAGGTGAATTCGCTAAAGGTAGCATGCTTCCAAAAGTTGAAGCTTGTCTAGATTTTGTAAAAAATAGTAATGGACAAGCCATCATTACTTCCCTTGAAAATGCTAAAGAAGCACTTGCCACAGGCGCTGGAACTGTGATTGTCAAAGAGGGAGGACAAAATGACTAAAGAAGAAGGTCAAAAGAAAAAGAGATTTAATGTCTCATTATCCGCATTTACAATTATCTTGATACTAATCTTCATCCTTGCAATTGTCTCACACTTTTTGCCAGCAGCTGAGTTTGTTGGTGATAAGTTAGTTGATGGCAGTGGCGTAGTTGGCGCATCTTTATCAGATACCCTAATGTCACCAATATTAGGATTTGCTGATGCTGTCGACGTTGGAATATTCATCCTAATCTTAGGAGGTTTCCTAGCTATCGTCAATTCAACAAAAGCTTTAGAAACAGGAATCGCTGTTCTTGTTAATAAGCTAAAAGGACGCGAATTAATCTTAATTCCAATCCTTATGTTCATCTTTTCTATAGGTGGAACAACCTACGGAATGCTTGAAGAAACAGTTGGTTTCTATGCCTTACTTGCTGTTGCAATGGTCGCCGCTGGTATGGATACAATTGTCGCTTCAGCAATCGTCTTGCTAGGCGCAGGTAGTGGTGTTTTAGGTTCAACTATTAACCCATTTGCTGTAGGAGCTGCCGTTTCTGCACTTCCAGAAGGTGTAGCTGTTAATCAAGGACTTATCATTGGTCTTGGTGCAATTTTATGGCTAACCACATTAGGAATTTCAATATTCTTCGTAATGCGTTATGCCAAAAAGGTTAAGAAAAATAAAGGTTCAACCT
This sequence comes from uncultured Mycoplasmatota bacterium, assembly GCA_900546055.1. Taxonomy (GTDB): domain Bacteria; phylum Bacillota_I; class Bacilli_A; order RF39; family UBA660; genus Coprosoma. The sequence continues at coordinate 18,447 of URBG01000018.1, read as the reverse complement.
TCCTATCACTACAAGAACAAAAAGCGATGGAAGAAACATATGGAACAGCCGCTGAAGATAGCAAAGAAAAAGCTAAATTAAGTGGTAAACAAAAAATTACTTTAATTTTATTCGCATTAACCTTTGTTATTATGATTATCGGATTTATCCCTTGGGGTGAATTCAATATTAATTTCTTTGAAGGTTTCACTGGTTGGTTGACCGGATCTTCATTAGGAAATTGGTATTTCTATGAATCAGCATTATGGTTCCTAATCATGGGAATTATAATTGGTGTTATCAACCGCATGAAAGAAAAAGACATCGTTGATACCTTTATCAAAGGCGCTAGTGATATGATTGGCGTTATGCTAATTATTGCTATTGCTAGAGGTGCAAGTGTTCTAATGACAACAACTCATTTAGATAATTATATTATCTACAATGCTTCAGAAGCTTTACAAAATCTTCCAGCTGTTATCTTTGGGCCACTTAACTATTTATTACATGTATTCTTATCAATTTTAGTACCATCATCTTCAGGACTAGCAACATTATCAACTCCAATCATGGGGCCACTTGCTTCTAATATTGGTTACAGTGTTGAAGGAACTGTTATGACAATGGTGGCCGCTAACGGATTAGTTAATTTAATTACTCCAACTTGTGGTGCCATCATGGGAGGACTTGCTTTAGCAAAAGTTGAATATACAACTTGGTTCAAATGGGCCTTGAAAGTAGTTCTTACAATTGCTTTATGTAATATAGTTATCCTTACTGTCGCTATGATGATATTGTAATTAAAACTGCTGCAAAGCAGTTTTTTTAGTAGTAAATTTAATTTTCATAATATATTTTAAGCACAAAAAAACATCGATGAATTAACAAAATATATACTTAAATTATAAACTAAAACAATTCCAATAACATATAATATAAAAACCTTTTGACAAATTAAAAATAATATGTTAATATGAAAACATAAATCGATGACGAAGGAATATTAATTAATCCCTCATAAAAAGTGAGCTTGGATAGTGAGAACAAGTTATGATATTATTTAATTCCTACCTTCTAAGTGGAATGTAAACATTTCCGGTTAATAGCCGTTATCTAAATTAAGTTAAACAAAGGATGGTACCGTGCTTATGCACTCCTTAAAATACCATTCTTTTTTTGTTTCAAAATAAATATTATTAAAGGAGGAGATAGTTATGAAATTAAAATCAAGTTTTTTCTACACCGTTAGAGATGACATTAAAGATGAAGACTCAACAAGTGGCAATCTATTAGTAAGAAGTGGGATGGTTAAGAAAACCTCAAGTGGGATTTATATGTTCTTACCATTAGGACTCAAAGTAAAACAAAACGTTGAAAATATCATTAGAGATGAAATGAATAAAGCTGGCGCTAACGAGGTAACAATGCCTCTATTAATTGCTGGTGAAATTTTTGAAAAATCTGGACGTCGCCATGCTTTTGGTAACGACATGTTTAGTTTGCAAGACCGTTATGAACGTGATTACATTTTAGGCCCGACTCATGAAGAATTATTTGTTATGGCTGCTAAAGAAAAAATAAAATCATATAGAGATATGCCATTTAACTTATATCAAATAGGCAATAAATACCGTGATGAAGCAAGACCAAGATATGGTTTAATCAGAACTAGAGAGTTCACTATGAAAGATGCCTACAGTTTTGATATCGATGAAGCTCATACCGATATAGCATACGCTAAAATGGCTAAAGCTTATAATAACATTTTTGATCGCATGGACATCGATTACCGTGTTGTTAAAGCCGATACTGGAGCCATGGGCGGCTTATTATCCGAAGAGTATCAAGCTGTTTCTGAAATTGGCGAGGATGTTTTAGTTCTTTGTGATAAATGTAATTTTTCGTCAAATATTGAAATAGCTGAAGTAAAAGGCCAAGCCTTTGAAAAAGAAGAAGCTAAAAATATGGAACTAGTCCACACTCCAGGTGCGCATACTATTAATGATATAGTAGAAATGTTAAATATCAGTATAGATAAAACTGTTAAAACCTTAGTTTGTAATGTAGATGGTGAAATAGTTTTTGCGCTTGTTAAAGGTAATCGTGAATTAAACGATACCAAATTACGTAAATTACTAAATGCTAAAGAAGTAGAAATGGCAACTGAAGAAGAATTACAAACAGTAACAGACGCTTCCTTCGGTTCATTAGGACCACTAAATATTAAAGCAAAAATTGTTATCGATAACGAAGTAAGTACCATGAGTAATTTCGTTGTTGGTGCTAATAAAACGGATTATCACTATATCAACGTCAATTTAAAAGACTTTGAAATTTATAAAACCGGTGATATTATTAATATCGAAGAAGGAGATACTTGCCCAAATTGTGGTGGTAATATTTATTTCAAAAAAGGTATCGAAATTGGTAATATTTTTAAACTGGGAACTAAATATTCAGAAAGTTTAGGACTATACTATTTAGATGAAAACAATGAACAAAAGCCTGTTGATATGGGATGCTATGGCATTGGCACAGCAAGATGTGTTGCCGCTGTAGTAGAACAACATAACGATGAAAAAGGCATCATTTGGCCACTAGAAATAGCGCCATTTAAAGTTGGCATTGTTTTAATAAATTCAAAAGATGAAACAATGAATAAAATTGCTAATAAAATTTATGATGAATTAAATAACCAAGGAATTGATACTTTATTAGATGATAGAGAAGAAAGACCAGGTGTTAAGTTCAACGATATGGATTTAATTGGGTTGCCAATTAAAATTACCATTGGTAAAAAAGCGAGTGAGGGTATTGTTGAACTTAAAACCAGAGATGGAAAAATAGATATAGAATGTTCTATTGACGATATTTACCATAAAATAAAAGAAATAATAGACGGAAAATAAATCCGTCTATTTGCTTTTTCTTTCAAAAAAGTGTATACTAAGCCAAATTAAAAAGAAAAAGGAGGTATATTTATGGAAAATAGTCAATTACCAGAAATTGCTGAAGCTCAAAAATTAGCCCGTCAATATGGTCGAACTATTCCTTCGACTTTAAAAGCAGCCAAGGAACTTTGTGATGAAATTTCACTAGAAAATGAACAAACTGCTGAGAACGACTTTATGAAGGCTTTTGAAGAATTTTCAATAGATGACTTAAGTACCTTAGATTGCCCAATAACTGCTCCTATTTCGAAAAAAGACATAGATCAAAGCGATTATATGCAATTTTTAGATGAACTTCATGGTAGTGATAAGCCAGCTGAGGAGCACGCATTAAAATGCAAATATCTAAATCGCCAAATTAAAAATAACGCTGGATCACCAAATTGTGAATAAAAGGTAATGTTAATTACTTTTTTATTTTGCGCAAAATGACAAAATATTTTAACTATAGAATTTATAATGATTATGGTGACCAAAATGACAGTATATATTGATGGAGTATTGTTTATTAATTTTGCTTTTGATTTTCTTTTACTTTTAACAACCGCTATTGTTCTTAAAAGAAATATTAAAATTTTCAATGTCGTTATTGGAGCTTTTATAGGAAGTCTAAGCATATTAGTTCTTTTTTTCTCTATCAATTCTATTCAGCTTTTTCTAATAAAAATTTATCTTAGTATTCTAATGAACCTTTTTACTTTTTATCATAAAGATTTAAAATATACTTTAATTAATATTTTAACCTTTTACTTAGTCAGTATTTTATTAGGTGGCTTTCTTTATATGCTTAATATTGAATTTTCATATAAACACGATGGATTAATTTTTTATAATAGCGGATTAAGTGTAAACGTGATATTTCTACTCATAATTTCTCCGATAATTCTATATATTTATATAAGGCAAGTTAGGTTTTACCAGAAGAAAACTAAGAATTATTATAAGGTAAATATTAAAATTGGTAGAAAAATTTTAAATTTAAATGGATATTTAGATACTGGTAATACCTTGACTCATAAGGGAAAACCAGTGATTTTAACAAATATTCCATATACCTCTAGAAAAAAGAAAGTCTTGGTTCCCTATACTGTCATCGGTGGTAGTGGATTGTTAGAATGCATTGAAACTACAGCCGACATTCCCGATTTAGGTAGTTTTGAAGTACTTTTAGGTTTTAGTGAAAACATGAATATCAGTGGTGTTGATGTACTTTTAAATAGCAAAATGGAGGGAAAAACATGATAGAAAAAATCAAAAAAATATTTAGAATCTTTTTTGAAAAAGAAAATGTCTTTTTCATTGGTAGTAGTGACAAATTACCTGAACCACTTACTAAAGAAGATGAAATTGAATATGTTAAAAGATCGATGGATGGCGATGAATTTGCTAGAGCAAAATTGATTGAGCACAATTTAAGACTAGTAGTTTTTTTATCAAAAAAATATGAAAATACTGGGGTAGATCTAGAAGATTTAGTGAGTATAGGTAGTGTTGGATTAATTAAGGGTGTAAATACTTATAAACTTGATAAGAACATTAAATTAGCAACTTATGCATCGAGATGTATCGATAACGAAATTTTAATGTTTTTGCGCAAAAACAAAAAAAGACGAGGTGAAATTAGTTTTGAAGATAACCTAAGTTATGATTCAGAAGGAAATGAACTTCATCTTGAAGATATTTTAGGAACCGATTCTGATATAGTTACTAAAGGACTAGAAAAAGAAATAGAAAAGAAAATGTTATATAAAGAAATAGATAGATTAAATGATCGAGATAAAAAAATTATGATTTTAAGATATGGACTATATGGAAAAGACGAAATGACCCAGAAAGATGTTGCAACCTTATTAGGCATAAGTCAATCATACATTTCAAGAATAGAAAAAAAAGTAATAAAAAGGTTAAAAACATTAGATAAATAAGACCAAAATGGGTCTTTTTTTCTATATCACGGCAAAAGTAATTAATCATTTATACTTGTTCTCATAAAATAACTTAGAAAGGAGATAGAAATGAATAATTACGAACGAGCAATGAGAAAAATTCAAGAAGATCAATGTTGTAAACCAACATTCTGTCAAGGAATGCGTGGACCCACTGGGCCAACAGGACCTGCAGGACCAACAACAATTACTGTTGGAACAACTACAACAGGGGCACCAGGTACTCCAGCATCGGTAACCAATAGTGGAACTAATACTGATGCAGTATTGAACTTCACTATACCAGCAGGAGCAACAGGGCCAACGGGACCCACTGGACCTACAGGGCCAACCGGAGCAGCTAGTACAGTAGCAGGACCAACTGGACCAACTGGGGCAACAGGGCCAACTGGACCAACCGGAGCAGCAAGCACAGTAGCAGGGCCAACGGGACCCACTGGGGCAACTGGAGCAACAGGACCTACAGGGCCAACTGGGGCAACAGGGCCAACAGGACCTACAGGCACAACTCCTACAGTAACTGTTGGAACAACAACGACCGTACCTGCAACACAACCGGCAAGTGTCGATACCTCTTTTACTCCAACGGGGGTACAACTTGCATTCAATATTCCTGAAGGACCAACCGGACCAACCGGACCTACAGGGCCAACCGGATTAACTGGAGCAACTGGACCCACTGGAGCAACCGGATTAACTGGAGCAACAGGACCAACAGGGCCAGCCGGAGCAGCAAGTACAGTAGCGGGACCAACAGGGCCAACTGGGGCAACTGGATTAGCAGGAGCAACAGGACCTACAGGACCAGCGGCAGGGTTATCTGCATATGGTGGTAAATATAGTGATGCAGCGCAAACACTAAATTTAACAGTCGGTGGAACAAGTCAAGTACCATTACCTACAGCAATGCCACTTAGTAATGTTACAACAGCTACTGCCAATACAATTACTGTAACTACAGCTGGAACGTATCAAATAAACTATTTATTAAATGCATCAGTTGCAGTTGGAACCACATTAACGTTGGCAGTTCGAAATAACGGAACTAATATACCAGGTACTGTTATTTCAAGAGTTTTAGCAGTTGGTACTCAATCTATTTATAGCGGAAGCATAGTCGTAACATTAGCAGCGGGAGCAAATATAGATATGGCGCTTAGTGCCTTAGTAGCGGTTGGTGTCACTTTAGGTACTGGAACTAACGCTCTATTAACTATTACTAAATTAAGTGCTTAGGATTAAATGAGTTTAATGAAAAATAAAATTTATGTTTACGCTATATCCAAAAACGAAGAAAAATTTGTTGATAGATGGATGGATTCACTAGAAGCTGCGGATGCAGTTTATGTTTTAGACACTGGTTCAACTGATAATACAGTTCAAAAATTAAAAGATAGGGGAGCTATAGTTAAAGTAAAAGAAATCAAACCATGGCGTTTTGATGTTGCTAGAAATGAATCATTAAAAATGGTTCCTGAAGATGCAGACATCTGTATTTGTTTAGATTTAGATGAAGTGATTGAAGATGGATGGCGTCAAAAATTAGAAGAAATATGGAATGAGAATATCACGAGATTGAGATACAATTACAATTGGAGTTTCGATGAATATGGGAACCCAGCTGTTAATTTTTATAGTGAAAAAATACATAAAAAAAATGGATATAAATGGACTCACCCAGTTCATGAAATTCTATCATATGATGGAACTGAAAATTTCATAACTACTGATGAGATTACTGTTAATCATTATCCTGACAGTACAAAGTCTCGAGGTTCTTATTTACCACTTCTCGAACTTTCCGTAGAAGAAGATCCCACAGATGATCGAAATATGCATTATCTAGGCCGTGAGTATATGTATCACGAAATGTATGAGAAATGCATAGATACATTAATAAAACATTTAAATTTAGAAAGTGCTACTTGGAAAGATGAACGTTCAGCTTCGATGCGTTTTATCGCACGTTCATACCGTAATTTAGGCAGATTAGATGAAGCAAGACTTTGGCTTGAAAAAGCAAAAAACGAAACTCCATATCTAAGAGAACCATATGTTGAAAGTGCTATATTGGAATATAATAATGACAACTTTGAAGAGGCCGATAAAAATTTATCCATTGCACTTAACATTAAAGGAAAATATAAAAATTACATCAATGAACCATTTTGTTATGATAGTACCATCTATGATTTACTATCGATTTGTAAATTTAATGAAAATAAACTTGCTGAGGCCATATACTATCTAGACATAGCTATCGAAATGGATCCAGATGACGAAAGATTGAAAAATAATAAAAAAATAATCGAAAACGCTCTAAATAGTGTGAATTAAAGTCAAGTAATTGACTTTTTTTCTCGTATCCATAGACAAAATAGTTAAATATTCGCTATAATTATTATAGGGGTGGTCAACATGGAAAAAGTTAAGAAAAAATTAGCCAAAAGTATTATGCATGATATCGTTTCACTTATTTTTATCGCTGTAGGAGCAACAATGGCTGCCGCTGCATTAGAAATATTTTTAATTCCAAACTCAATAATTGATGGTGGACTTACAGGAATCTCAATTATTTTAAATAAACTTTTTGGTGGGTCACTAAGTTTGTTTGTTCTTTTCCTAAATATTCCATTTTTGATTATTGGTTATAAACAAATGGGAAAAAGATTTGTTATAAAAGCTGGGTTTGCAATGATCGTATTTACCTATTTATTAAACTCTTTTCATAGTGTAGAAGAAGTCACAGACGATATTATTTTAGCTACAGTTTATGGCGGTTTATTATTAGGTATTGGCGTGGGATTAGTTATTAAATTTGGCGCATGCTTAGATGGAACAGAAATTATCGCTATCTTAGTTAGTAAAACTAGTTCCGTATCTGTTGGGCAGGTAGTTTTATTTTTTAACATATTTATATATGGCTGCGCTGTATTTGTTTTTGGACCAGATCGCGCACTATATTCACTGCTTACATATTTCATAACCTTTAAGATTATTGATATGGTTTCTGAAGGTATGGATCAAGTAAAAGCCGTCACAATAATTACTGAAAAATCAGAAACAATATCTGCCGAAATTTTAAAAAGAATGGGTCGTAACGTAACAATTTTAAATGGAGAAGGGCTAATGTCCCATCCTGAAAAAGTAATGCTTTATGTTGTTATAACAAGATTGGAATTACCAGAATTAAGAGACATTGTTCAAGAAGCTGACGTGTCATCATTCGTAACAGTTAGTGATATTTCTGAAATCATAGGGCAGCACATTAAAAAAGTACCCAATCAAAAAGAATTGAAACGCTTAGAGAATAGACAATAAGTCTATTTTTTTATTTTTTAAAGAAAAATAGTTTTTCTTTATTGTCAAAAAGCAGTAATCAATATATAATGATAAAGTGGTGATAATATGAAAGAATTTATGAAAAAATATGGCAAATGGTTAATCTTAGCAGCGCTAGTTTTCGTTTTTGCCTTTATAACTAGAGAAGTTCTTCAAAAAGAACTAACCGGATTTGACACAGCTGTTTATAATTTTATTAGTAAATTTGAAAATCCTTTATTAACAGAAATATTTAAATTTTTATCATTTCTGTCAAGTGGAACTTTTATTGTTCTTTTATCAATTGCTTTATTTTTTATTTTTAAAAGTAAAAAATATGGACTTTTATCTCTTTGTAATTTAGTTTTTATTGTTATTTTAAATCAAACGTTAAAACTTTTTTTCTCAAGACCAAGACCCTTTGAATGGATGCTTATTGAAGAAACCGGCTATAGTTTTCCATCAGGACACGCCATGGTTTCAGCCGCTTTCTATGGTATGCTTATCTATTTAATTTGGCAGACAAAAATGAAAACCAAATATAAGAAAATATGGACAATTGTTTTAGCACTCTTAATTTTCTTCATCGGTTTAAGTCGCATTTATTTAGGTGTCCACTATACCAGTGATATATTAGCTGGCTTCACTTTATCATTAAGTTGCTTAATTGTAACGACTTCTTTGGTATCATATTATTTAAAGTGTCAGCGAAGTGTCAAAAATGGAAAAAATTAACAATTACCCCTTCAAATTTTTCATGCATAGTGTATAATGAAAAAGCGTGACAAATAGAAAGGAAGTAGAAATGGATTTAAACATCTTAGCGGTGGTCGCTCGTTTGCAAGGACCCCAAACTATAAATTATGTAATCGGTTTCCTCATTCTAGTAATTGTTATAATTTTGGGTTCTGTTTTATTAAAGAAAAATAATTGAATAAAATCTCTCCTTTCAGTTCAATATGAATTAGAAAGGAGATTTTTTATGGCACGTCATAAAGTAGAAATTTGTGGCGTGAATACTGCGGATATTAAAGTTTTAACAAATGAAGAACAAGTAGATTTATTTAAAAAGTACCAATCTGGTGATCTAAGCGCCAAGGAGGAACTAATTAATGGAAACCTTAAATTAGTACTTTCAATCTTAAAAAAATACAACAATCGTACCGACAACATGGATGACTTATTTCAAGTAGGTTGTATTGGCTTAATAAAAGCTATAGATAACTTTGATTTAGGTCATGAAGTTCGTTTTAGTACCTATGCAGTTCCTATGATTTTAGGTGAAGTAAAACGCTATTTAAGAGATAACAATAGCGTAAGAATTGCTAGAAGTATTAAAGACACCGCATATAAAGCCTTAAGGACAAAAGAAGAACTTACCAATAAATATGGTAAAGAACCAACTATTGCCGAAATAGCCAAAGCTATGGAACTTACGGAATTTGAAGTTAGTAACGCTTTGAACTCCATGAAAGAAACCATCAGTATGTTCGAACCGATCTATAATGATGGTGGCGATGTTATTTACCTCGAAGATCAATTAAATAGTAACGAAGGTTATTATGATCTTGATACTAAAATATCTCTCCGTAACGCTTTAAATAAATTAAAAACTAAAGAACAATACATTTTAACCCAAAGATACATAATTGGGCGAACTCAAATGGAATTAGCCGAAGAAATAGGCATTAGCCAAGCCCAAATATCTAGACTAGAAAAAAGTGGTTTAGAAAACATTAAAAAAATGATAAATTAAGCGTAGACTTAAATAAGGAAGTGAAATATGATAAAAATAGGTATAGTTCCAACATATAGTGAAAATAAAACAAGACCGTTTTTAAACACTTTAAACTTTGTCAGTAATTACCCTAAACGTTTATTAGAAGTAAACTCTACACCCTTAGGAATTCTTTTCCCTGATGGTAACTTTTACGAATCAGAGTTACAATCATTTGATGGTTTTTTAATTCCTGGGGGCTCTGTCATTAGACCATACCACCTATTAACTATCCATTATGCCATAACTCATAATAAACCATTATTAGGCGTGTGTTTAGGACTTCAAGCTTTAGGCGCTTATGACTATGTAGTAAATAACATAAAAAGTCAAAATAAAACAGTTAATTATGAAACCATAATGGAAACATATCTTAGAATTATGAGTAATGAAGACTTATATTTAAAAGAAGTTGAAAATCATGATCCAGAGCCAATATTTTATAATGATAGTGTCCCAAAAGCGAGTCATATGATATATATAAAACCTAATACCAAATTATTTGAAATTTATAATGCATCTGAAATAATGGAGCCTTCAATTCATAACTCCATTTTAAAACAAATAAGTAAAAGTTTCATTGTTAGCGCAGTTAGTAAAGAAGGATACATCGAGGGGATTGAATATCAAGATCAAAATAATTTTGTAATTGGTGTTCAATTTCATCCTGAATTAGAAGAAAAAAATAATATACTCTTTCAAAGATTTGTTGACGAGTGCAGACAAAGAATGATTAACTAATCATTTTTTTTGATTTTTCTAATAAACTTAACTAGGTGGTAGTATGATGCTTTCTGATTTACAGTCAAAAGATATAATAAACTTAATTGACGGCAAAAGAATAGGAACGATCATTGACGTTTCAATAAGCGAAGATGGGAAAATAGATGAACTTTCTGTTCAAAGAAAAAAGTTTTTATTTTTTTCCGCCGGCGTAATAAACATCAAGTGGAATCAAATTGACAAAATCGGCAAAGATGTTATACTAGTTAATATAACCGGTTAGGAGGATTGTATGAAAGTTTTAATCTACGCAAGCAATGTTAAAAATTTGGAAAAAAGTGGAGTAGGGAAAGCCTGCATTCACCAACAAAAATGCCTTGACCTAGTTCATATTCCGTATACAACAAATCCTAAAGATGATTATGATATTGTGCATATTAATACAGTTTTTCCTGACGCTTTACTTCTAGCAAGAAAGGCCAAAGCTAAAGGAAAAAAAGTGATTTTTCATGCTCATTCAACTGAAGAAGACTTTCGAAATTCTTTTAGATTCTCTAATGGTGCAGCACCAGCATTTAAACAATGGTTAAAAGTTTGTTATAGCCAAGGAGATTTAATTTTAACTCCTACACCATATTCAAAAAAACTAATAGAAAATTACGGAATAAAAAAAGAAATAATTCCACTTTCCAATGGTATAGACCTTCAATTTTTTAATCCTACAAAAGAAGGTGCAGAAAGGTTTCGTAAGAAATATAATTTTGCAAAAGATGATAAAGTAATAATGGCTGTTGGTCTTTATATTGAGAGAAAAGGCATTCTTGAATTTATTGAATTAGCAAAAAGAATGCCGGAATATAAATTCATTTGGTTTGGCTACACCGATCCAGCTTTGGTGCCAACTAAAATAAGCGAAGCTATGAAAAATAAACCAAGTAATGTTTACTTTCCAGGTTACGTTCTAAGTGAAGACTTAAAAGATGCATATAGTGGAGCTAATATCTATATTTTCCCAACGAAAGAAGAAACAGAAGGTATCGTATTATTAGAAGCATTAGCTATGAAAATAGATACAATAATTAGTGATATTCCAATTTATGATGAGTGGCTAACCGATGGTTTTAATGTTTATAAAGCAAAAAATATTGATGAATTTGAAGAAAAAATCAAAGGAATAATAAATGGGAAACTGCCAAGTTTAATTAATCAAGGATATAAAGTAGCGGCAGATAAAGATATTAAGAAGATTGCCAAAGATTTAAAAAAAGTCTATGAAAAAGTTTTAGAGCAAGATTTGGTGAAATAACTAGGGTAAATCCTAGTTTTTGTATGTAACCAAAACAAATGTATTATTGTTTTATAAAATTAAAGTTGCTATAATAAATTAGGTGGTAGTATGGTAAGGAAAATTGTCGACAAAAGAAACTATATAATTTTAGCTATCATTATAATTCTAATTATTTTTATAGCCATTAATTTGAATAGTAAAGTAAATGAACAGATAAAGTCTTTTAACTATTTTAGCGAAGACATAACTATTAAAATATACAGTAACAAAAATATGAATAGTACTTTTAAAGAAATTGATAGCATTTACAAAAAATATCAAAAATACTATCAAAATCCAAGCCAAAACACTGACAAGGATTTATTAAAATTACTAGAATATGGTAAGAATGCTTACGAAGAAACCGGCGGACTGATTGATATTACAGCTGGCGAATTAATCACTAGTATTGAAGATGACAAAACATATGATTTTCATACTACTATAAACTCTTTAGATCTTAACAAAAAAGAAACTCTTAAAAATATAAACATCGATTCATTGATTGGTGCTTATGCTACAAATATTGTTAAAGAATATCTAGATGAAAATAAAATCAAAAAATATATTATAAACGAAGATGGAAACATAATTGCTGGTGACCATTATAATTATGATAAATACAAAGTTAGTATTACCGACACAGATGGAAATCTTGTTAAAATTGTTTATCTGAATGGTGAAAGTATGGCAACTAAAGGAAATACAAGTAAATTTAAACCTTACATGGTAAATCCTTTGACTAGTTCAAAAAATAAAGAAAACAATTTAATTTCGGTTATCGGTAAAGATATAAATGAAGCTAACAAAGTTGCTAACGCTTTATATTTAATGAGTATCGATGATGGCAAAGAGTTTGCTAAAAAGTATGATGTTGAAGTTTTATGGCATACTAATGATGGAAAGACTTACACTACCGATGGCTTTAAAAGATACACTAAAACTACTTGACAAAGCATTTATAGTGTAAAGAATTTGTGCAAAGAAAAAGTAATTTACAAAAGATTTAAAAAATCTTTGAAAACTACATTTAGTTGTGATAAACTATATATAGTGTCCCAAAAAGGAAGTATTAATTTGGAGTGATTATTATGAATATTTTATTTGAAATTGCTGATAAAGATCTTATCTTTATCGGTTTAGCCCTTGTTGGCGTTATCCTGTTTGCTATTGTTATTTTCTATGTTTTAAATAAAGGAAATAAAGTAGAACCAATTTCGGAAACTGAACGTTTTGATAGCGACGAGCCTGAAGAAAAGGCACCAGAACTTTTCGAAAATATTAAACCAGTTACTAAAGAACAGCAAGAAGCTAAGAATGAACTAGAACGTGTTTTTAGTCAAATGAGCGCTGATTTAGAAGCAAAAGCTCCCGCACCTGAAGTAATTGAAGAATTTGAACGTGAACAAGAAGAAAACGCAATTATTAGTTATCAGGAATTAATCAAACAAGCTGAAGCTAAAAAGATGCAAAATATTGAAGTTAAAGAACCAGTAGCTAAAGAAAAAACAAGCCAGGATGTTCTTGCCGATTATCTTCATGAGCCAGCGCCAGTTAAAGAAGTTCCAGTTCAAATGGAACTAGAAATTGAGCAAGTTAAAGAGTCAAAAGAAGAACCAAGAAAATTCCGCAACTCTGATATTATTTCACCGATTTTTGGTATTCAAAATGCTCCAACTTGTCAACCTTATCAAAGTTATGAAAAAGTTAAAGAGCCTGAAGCGCCAAGACACGCTTATGAAGAAATTAAAGTTGCTTATGAAAGCGAAAATAACACTGAATTTTTAAACTCATTAAAAGAATTTAGAAAAAATTTATAAGCCACTAGGCTTATTTTTTGAAAGGAGAATTACCTTGAAATATAAAATATATACCCTGGGATGTAAAGTAAATGAATATGAAAGTGAAGTAATGGAAGACTTACTCGATAACGCCGGATACAAAAGAAGTGAAAATCCAGATATATGTATTATTAATACATGTACTGTAACCAATCAAGCCGATAGTAAATCACGAAAATTAATTAGAAGTGTAAAGAGGAAAAATCCTGATGCTATCATTGTTGCCGTTGGTTGTTTAATTCAAAACCGTAATGATGAATTAGAAGATTTAGAAATAGATATAGCTTTAGGTAATAAAGATAAGAGCCAAATAGTTAGTTATCTAAAAGAATTTCAAAATAAAAAAATAACAAAATTATATGATATTAATGATATGGAATTTGAAGATATGGTATTAAATAATTCTGATTTAACAAGAGCTTATATAAAAATTCAAGATGGTTGCGATAACTACTGTGCTTATTGTATTATTCCTTATGTTCGTGGTCATGTTAGATGCAAGAAAAAGGAAACTGTACTTGAAGAAGCTAAACATTTAATAAAAGAAGGGCATAAAGAGATTGTTTTAACCGGCATTCATACCGGCAATTATCATGATGAAAATTATGATTTTGCTGATTTATTAAACGACTTAACTAAACTAGACAGCTTAAAACGACTTCGCATTTCGTCAATTGAAGTAACCGAGCTCAATGATAAAGTTTTAGCTGTTATAAAAAACAGTAAAATATTAACTAATCATATGCACATTCCGCTTCAAGCTGGGTCAAATGAAATATTAAAAAGTATGAATCGTAAATATGATACCAATTATTTTAAAAATAAAATAAATGAAATAAGAAATATCAGGCCTAACATTTCGATAACCACTGATGTTATTGTCGGTTTTCCCGGGGAAACAGACCAATTATTTGAAGAAACCATTCAAACTATTAAAGATATAAAGTTTACCAAGCTTCACGTTTTCCCATATTCCAAAAGAGAAGGAACAGTGGCAGCTACAATGAAAAATCAAGTAGATGGAAATGTCAAAAAAGAAAGAGTTAAAACTTTATTAGCCCTTTCAAAAGAATTAGAAAAAGAATATATGTTAAAATATATAGATAAAGAAATTGAGTTCATTCCTGAAGTTTATAAAGACGGTTACTTAATTGGCCATACTGAAAACTATTTATTAATCAAAGCCAAAGGAAAAGCAGAGTACGTTAACAATACAGTTATCGCAAAAATTCAAAATCTTGATTACCCATATTTATTAAGTGAAATAAAAGAATTAGAAACGGCAGGTACATACTAAAAATAATTTGACAAACAGTAAATATAAATGATAAAATAAATCTGAAATGAGGTGCTGAAAATGGCAGAATGGAGATTTGATGCCAATGCGTCATCACAAGCAAAACAAGAATTAAGAAATAGTTTAAATAGTGTTCCGGGAGTTCCCGATGGATATTCAAAAGTGGAAGAAACTACTTCAACTTTTCATGGATTAACTCCAGCACAAAGAGCAGATGCTAATAGGGAAACAATCGCGAGAAGACCTGTCCAAGATACATACGGGGCAACAACAATTGACCCAGTAAGAATTGAAGGAAGAGTGCAAACATTAGCTGATCAGTTTGCACCAGATATTACCTACTTAGAAGATAGTAGAGAGGCTAGAAATCAGAGAATGGAAGAAAAAGCCAAAAATAAAGGATGGGCTCGTATAATAAAATTTTTTGATACTAAAGAGAAAGTTATTATTGCCGGATGTTTAGCAGGTGCAGTCATGCTCACGCCTCAAATTATTGCTGATCACATGCCAAAAGCACAATATAATTCTGATCCAGAAAAAATAACATATATAGTTGATGGGCAAGAAATGACATATCAAGAAAAAGAGCAGCACTATGATGATGTAGCCAAAGCCAATGCCGACAATTATGAAAATCAGGTTAACCAAGACAGTATAAGTTCTGAACAAGCCAACGAGGCTCTTAATCAATCTATTGAAAATAGATTTTCAAACGCTACACCATTGTCAGAAATTGAAGCAAATCAACAACAAAACACCAATGGTAGAAGTATATAATAAAGTGCCTAGTAAATAGGCATTTTTTTTGATATAATTATAAAAGGTGGTAACATGAAAACATATATCAAAGGAAATTTCAGAAGAAGTATCTTTCATTCTGAAAAAGGCTATGTAATAGGTCTTTTTAAAGTGCGTGAAACTAATATTGAGTCACTAAAAGACTACGTTAATAAAACAATCACTTTTACCGGATTTTTTCACGAATTGAATGAAGATGATACATATTTTTTTTATGGTGAAGGCATAACCCATCCAAGATATGGTTTTCAATTTCAAGTTACCGAATACGAAAGAGTAAAACCGACTGATAAAGAAGGTATTGTTGAATTTCTTGCCAGTGATCTTTTCCCAGGTGTTGGAGAGCGTTTAGCTAAATCAATAGTTGATACTTTAGGCGATACTGCTTTAGATGAAATTTTAAAAGATCGTGCTTGCCTAAATCTAGTCCCAAAATTAACACAAAAAAAAGCTGATAAAATCTTTGATATTTTATCAAAATATGAAGAGAGTCATCAAATGATTGTATATTTAACCGAACTAGGTTTTACCATGAAAGATTCATTAACTATATATAATGAGTATAAACATATGACCATGGATGTAATAACGCATAATATTTACAAATTAGCTAATGATATTGTTGATATTTCGTTTCTAAAGGTAGATGCAATAGCCCCTAAATTAAATATTGACCCAGATGATAAAAGACGTATAAAAGCTTCCATCGTCTATGTTATGAGTAATTTAACATATCAAAATGGCGATACTTTTTTAGAAAGAGATGTCATTGTAACTGCCGTTAATCGTTATTTAAGACTAAACATCGACAGAGACATGTATGACATTTATTTTACCGAACTAGAAGAAGAAAATAAAATTAAAATCAATAACGAGGCCTACTATTTAATTGAAATATGGAAAGCCGAAGAAAACGTTATTGACAAAATCTACACTTTAACTAATAAAGAACTAGATAAGAACAAGAATTTAGATATTCTAATAGAAAATTTAGAAGAAGTAAATAGTATAACCTATAATGAAAAGCAAAAAGAAGCCATAACAAAAGCTTTAGAAAATAATATCTTGATAATTACCGGAGGACCAGGGACTGGAAAAACAACTATTATTAAAGCAATTACAGAGCTTTACCAAAAATTAAACAAATTAGATTATGACGGTTTAGTTAGAGAATTAGCTTTACTTGCTCCAACCGGTCGTGCTAGTAAACGTATGAGTGAATCTACCATGCTTCCTTCTTCAACTATTCATAGGTTTTTAAAATGGAATAAAGATACAAATGAATTTATGATTAATGAAACAAACAAGGCATCTAGTAAATTAGTTATTATAGATGAAGTTAGTATGATTGATATTAACTTATTTGATAGCTTGTTAAAAGGATTAACAAACGATATCAAATTAATTTTAGTTGGTGATTATAATCAGCTCCCAAGTGTAGGCCCAGGTCAGGTTTTAAAAGACCTAATCGAAAGTGAAGTTATAGACACTGTTCATTTAGATCACTTATATCGTCAAGATGAAAATTCTTATATAACCTCTTTAGCTCACGAAATAAAAGAAGGCGAATTAAGTGAAAACTTTAGAGAAACTAAAAGTGATTATACGTTTTTAGAATGTTCTTCAAGTTCAATCAAAAAAAATCTTAAAAATTTGTGTAAGCAGATTATTGAGAAAGGTTACGACTATAAAAGTGTTCAGCTTTTAGCGCCAATGTATAAAGGTGAAAATGGTATTGATTTATTAAACAAAGAACTTCAAGATGTTTTTAATCCAAAAGACGAAAACAAAAGAGAAATAACTTCAGGTGATGTTATTTTTAGAGAAAATGATAAAATTCTTCAGTTAGTTAATATGCCTGATGATAATGTATATAATGGCGATATTGGAACTATTAAATATATAAAATATGGTAATACAAGTAAAACCGGTAAAAATGAAATTTATGTTGATTTTGATGGCAATGTTGTCAAATATACAAGTAAAGATTTCATTAAAATTAAGCATGGTTTTATTATTAGCATTCATAAAAGCCAAGGAAGTGAATTTGAAGTTGTAGTTATGCCAATATGTAACGCTTATAGAAGAATGTTATACCGTAAACTAATTTATACCGGAATAACAAGAGCCAAAAAGAAATTAATTTTAATTGGTGAAACAAGCGCCTTTCTAGAAAGCGTTTATAATAATAATGAATATATTAGAAATTCAAAACTTTTAGAAAAATTAACGTATAAATTTAATAATTAAGGAAATGTTATTAATGTATGTTTATTCATACCATCATTTTTCTAGCAAGTAGGTGATATAAATGAAACAAATGAAAAGTATAGCTCTAATGGCTATGGGAAGTGCTGCTACACTAGCGTATCAGAAGTATAAGGCGCCAGTAACTAAAGCAGTGACAAAAGCCTTTAATAAAACCAAGAAAAAGGCTGACGAAGCGTTAGAAGATATGATGTAAAATTTGCCTCCAATAGGAGGCTT
>URBG01000017.1 GCA_900546055.1 uncultured Mycoplasmatota bacterium | reverse complement strand
CATAATTAATATTCATATTTTCCTCCCAAAATATAACAAAAACCAAGCGTAATTTAAAATACTGCTTGGGTACAACTAACTACATAATTTTAATTTCTTCTTTATTATATAAGGAAAACAGTGGTTTAGTCAACCTAAAGTTAATAATATATTATTATTTTATATAACAATTTGTTATAATGTTATAATAAATTAATATTTTATTTATTGCTATATTAATAATATAATAATGTTTAAAGGAGGAAATGCTATGAAGAAAATAACTACAATAAAAAAACAATCTTCAGCTAAAGTATTTAGTTCTTGTCATTTTAGCAAAGGTGATGGCTGGTAGAATTTATTAAATAAGGGGGGATAACCTCCTTATTTTGCTTTATTCATGAAGGAGGTTATATGACTTATAGATTTAATTTTAATTATATTTTACGGTTGGAATTTTTTGGAGGCCTTTTGGTTTCATATGAAAGTTTTGATGTATATACAATTTCTTTTGGGGATTTTGTTTTTTTAGATTGTATTAAGAAGGCTATTTCAACTAATAAAGCAATAGAGGTGGCAAAAAAGGTTTCTAATAAGGAATATTATCCTGATTTAGAATTGATGATTGAAATTGGTGTTTTAATAGAGAAAAAGAAAACATTATTAGTTAATTCAAATTCTGTGTATAAATTAGCCAAGTTATATGAAAATAAAATCGCTCAAGTTATAAAGAAAAATTACTTGACAGCCCCCATAGAGGTTAGTATTTATCCTTCTTCTGTGTGTCAATTAAATTGTAGTTTTTGCTATTTTAAAGAAAAACGTAAGTATTATTGTCGAACGGTACTGGTTGAAAAGTGGAAAAAAGTTATTACTGAATTAAAAAGTAATAATGTTATTTATTTGTCTATATTGGGTGGAGAACCTACATTATATCCTGATATTGATATAATTCTTGAGCATATTAATAATGTTCGTATTAAAACTACAATTACGACAAACGGTGTGAGTATCAAAAGTTCAACTTTTGATTTAATATGCGATAGCGATTATATTACTCCGGCAATTTCACTACAATCTTTGAGTGAAACTAATTTTGATTTAATGGGCGTTGATTATAAACAAATTGTTAAAACAATCGATAGTTTTTTAAAAAAAGGTAAAGTTCTGCGAATTAACACGGTATTTTCTATGCAGACAATTGATGAAATTTACCAGATGATTGATTTTTGTGTTAACAAAGGTATTAGGGAGTATTATGTTAATTCTTACATGCCTGTTGATGGAGGTAATTTGTGTAACCATGAATTTTCTGATTATAAAAAATTAAGTAGATTAATTAATAATTATCTTTTTGATAATAATTATCAGGAACTTATTAAAGTTGATGTACAAGGGTGTTTATTATATTCAGCGTATTATAATGAATTGGATAATCCTGTGACTAATGAGTATGAAAAGCTAATTTATGGATGTGAAGCCGGGAATACTAAACTTGAAATTATGCCAAATGGAGATGCCTTGCCGTGTACTGCATTTAGTTTGAATGATTTTGAATATGAAAATGTATTTGATTCTTCATTAATGGAAGTATGGAAAAATGCTGGATATTTGCAAACAATTAGAAATTATAGAATCAAAGATAAAAAATGTCACAAATGTAAATTCAGTGATTTTTGTAATGGCGGATGTCCTGCTTATAATTTATATAAAAATAAAAATATAATAGAAACTGGTGATGATAGATGTCAAGTAAATATTTGAATGATATTTTAGGAATCTCTTTGGAAAAATTTAAAAATCAAGTTAAGGTACTGGAAGGTTTTGTAACTGATCCACAATGGCTTTCTACTTTAAAGTATGATATGGCGCTTAACCCTTCTTTAGCGAACAAATTAGTAGACTATATTTCTTACATAAAAAATAATGTTCTTGATGCCGATAAATTTAATCAAATAATTACTGAAATCAGATGTGAGTGTATAAAGACAATGGAAGAGGCGCAGCGACAAAATGATAAAGTTATAAAATGGTATAAATATAGGGAAGCGTATGCATACTATGGTTTTATTGAAACAATTACAGAAGGTTCTGTTATAACTGATGATATTTTAGAACAGTTTAGTAAAAAATACGGGGAAGATTATTTGAAAGTTTTGCGTGAAATAGATATGATTAAGCCATCTTCTTTAACTAATTTTGGGGAAGAGAAGGAACTTAGTTCTAAATTTGAAGATGAATCAGTATCTTTATATTTACTTATGAAATATTGGCAGGATAATCAACATGTTTTTCACGAAGAGGTTATTCATCCGAAACATCAAGAGGCTAGAATGGCATTTGAAAAATATGTAAGAAGTGATTATCCATATTTTAATGATGTTTCAGGTAAAACTTTATTATCCTTGTATTTGATTGATAATGAACCCATTATTCCAATTGATATTTTGTCTCGTTTTTTACTTGGTGGTTTAGATAAAGAGTTGGCTTTAATAGTAGGTGGTAAGAATTTAGGTTTAGCTAAACTTAATTCTTTAGGTTTCGAAATTCCGGAGACTCATTCGTTAACGGTTGGTTCTCTAAATAGTCGATTATATGTGCCATGTTTAAAAAAACTTAGTAATTGCAGTTATTCAGTAAGGAGTTCAGCGACTGTCGAAGATAATGAAAGTCAATCTTTTGCGGGGATGTTTACATCAGTATTAGATGTCGCTAAAGAAGATTTAGAAAATGCTATCGCTATTGTTAAAAATTCGCTGTCTTCTGAAAGGGTATTAGCTTATTCTTTACACTTTAAAACAAAAAATCCGGAGATGGCGATTGTTTTGCAAAAATTTAAAGAACCAGAATATTCAGGGGTTTGGATTGGTAACAATTTAGAATCTGGATATTTAGAGTGGACTAGTGGCAATGGTGAAAAGCTAGTATCGGGTAAGGTAAAGCCACATAGTGAAAATTGGCCTGATGTTTGTAATGGAATTGTTGATTCTCATGGTAATGCAGTAGGTCAACTGTGTTTAGATGTTCAACAGAAAATTGGTAAAACAGCTGATTTGGAATGGTGTATTTTAGATGGTAAATTGCTTTGGCTTCAATATAGACCGGTTACTAAAGTTATTGAAAAATTGCAGGCTTCTGAAGATGAAGAGGCTTATAGTGGAATAGCGGCATCGGCAGGGATTGTTCGAGGGAAACCTGTTTATTTAGACGATATTTCAGATGCTTCTTCATTTGAAGATGGTTCAATATTACTTACGGATTATACTGATCCTGACTGGGTTCCAGTTATGTTAAAGAGTTTGGCAATTATTACAGCTGAAGGTGGAGTTCTTTCTCATACGGCTATTATTTGTCGTGAGCTCGGAATTCCGTGTGTAACGGGTTTAGGTTATGAAGCTATTAAAAATTTACAATTGTCTTCGATGGTAGAGGTAAATGGTAGTAGTGGTAAGGTTAAATCATTATATTTTGATAAAAGTATAAATCATCTTTAGAAATATATGGTTTTTGTTTTCTTATGATACAATTATTATGGTGATTTGTATGAAAAAGATATTGATTAGTGATTTTGATAAAACTATATATATTGATCGGGAAAGTTTTTTGAAAAATATAAGTGCTATAAATCGTTTTAGAGCAGACGGTAATTTATTTGTTTTAGCGACTGGCCGTAGTATTAATGATTTAAATATTGTTCTAAATGGTGATAAATTACCATATGATTATTTAATATTAAATCACGGGACCCTTATAATGGATAAAGATGGGGAAATTATTAATGAGCGCTATATCGAAGATGATGTAGTTAAAGGTATTTATCAAATTGCAAAGGATTATTCGCCTTGGATATGTGATCAAAAAATCTATTCGGCGGTAAAAAAAGATATTGAATTTGGTTCAGCGCCTATTCATAAAGCTATGTTCGATTTTAAAATAATTCACCATGATAAAATGAGAGAATTTTATGAAGCGGTTAAGAAAAAGTATGGTGATAAAGTTTTTGATTATATTCTCCAATGGGAGGATTGTGATGAAATAGAATTTTTACCTAAAGATGTTAATAAAACTGTTCAAATTGATTTTATTGTTTCTAAAGAGAAAATTTCAGCGGAAAATGTTTATACAATTGGTGATGGAATAAATGACAAGGAAATGCTTGTTAAGTTTAATGGGGGCTGTATGGAAGAATCTGCTTTAGAAGTCCTTGATTTACATTTAAATAAATATAAGACGGTAACTGAATTTATTTTAGCTATTGAAAATGAAAATTTCGTTTAATTGCGGAATTTTTTTGTTTGAAGGAAGGAAATCTAATTTGGACAGAGTATGATTATAAATAGAGGAAAGATGGACTAGGGTACCTTCGGAAGTACTATCAGTTAGAAGAAGCATGATGGGATAAAACAACTTGGGTTATTATTTGTAAAAAATAAGACAAATATGTTCTGGAATCTGTTAGTCATCCAGTGATTTTTATTGTCACATATTAAGTCAAATTATGACTTTATCCACAGTTTTGTAATTTTTACTGTAAAATTCGATAAAAAAAGCAGAAATTTATTTATAAAATACTTTACAAAAGGGTATTTGGATAGTAGAATAGTGGTATACAGTGTAACATTGTGGGGGAAAGTGGGTGATTTTATGTTCATGGGTGAATATCATCATACGATAGACGACAAAGGACGTTTAACTATCCCATCTAAAATTAGATATGAGCTTGGCGAAAATTTCGTTGTAACTCGTGGATTAGATGGCTGTCTATTCGTTTATCCTAAAAACACTTGGGATAAGATTGTCGTTAAGTATCAAGAACTTCCGAATGTAAAAGATGCCCGTAACTTTATGAGATTCTTTCTTTCAGGTGCGGTTAATCAGGAATTTGATAAACAAGGAAGAATTAATATCTCTTCTCCATTAATGAAATACGCTGATTTAGCAAAAGATTGTGTGGTTATCGGAGTTGGTGACCATCTAGAAATCTGGAGCGCGGAAAGATGGAACAGCTTCATCGACGAAAATGAAGATAGTTTGTCTGATATTGCAGATAATTTATTTTCTAGTAATTTAAATATTTAGGAGGATTTATGCATACAAGTGTTTTACTAAATGAAAGCATTAAATATTTAAATTTAAAAGATGATAGTATTATTGTTGACTGTACTTTAGGATATGGTGGACATAGTAGCCAGATTTTAAAAAGGATACCTAAAGGTTTTCTCTATGCTTTTGATCAAGATAAAGAAGCAATAAAAGAAGCTAAAAAGAAATTAGAAGAGGTTGGTTTAAACTTTGAAATTATAAATACTAATTTCAAAAATATAAAAGAGGAAATTTTAAAGAGAGTAGAGAAGGTCGATGGAATTTTATTTGACCTTGGAGTATCTTCGCCACAACTCGATAATGCCGAAAGGGGCTTTAGCTTCCATAAAGATGCATCTTTAGATATGCGAATGAATCAAGACGATAAATTGTCAGCTTATGATGTTGTTAATGGATATTCTTATGAGGAATTAGTTAATATTTTTTATAAATATGGTGAAGAAAAATACTCAGGAAGCATTGCTAAAGCAATAATTAGATACAGAGAAAATAAGAAAATTGAAACGACTTTGGAATTAGCGGAAATCATTAAAGAGAGCGTTCCAGAAAAATATCGTCGTCAAGGCCATCCTGCTCGTAAAGTATTTCAAGCAATTAGAATTGAAGTAAATAATGAATTAGAAGTTTTTAGGTTGGCTTTAGAAGATGCATTATCATTAATAGGCCCGGGTGGAAGAGTATGCGTAATTACTTTTCATTCGCTTGAAGATAGAATTTGTAAACAAATGTTTAATGAAGTAAGTTCAGTTCCAAGAGAACTTCAAAAATTACCGGTTATCCCTGATGAATATAAACCAAAATTTAAAGTGGTGGCTAACGAGTTACCAACAAGTGCTGAGATTTCAGAAAATCCCAGAGCAAGAAGTGCAAGACTTCGCGTAATAGAAAGAGGCTAGGCTATGGCAAAGAAGAAAGTTAAAAAAGCAAGAATAACTAAGGGTGAAAGATTACTTTATATAGTAATTGTTTTTGCTGCGATATTTTCACTTGGGATTAAAACTTTCTGCGGAGCTTCTATTAGCGAATTAAAAATGAGCATTGAAGAAGTTAAGTATAACATTGACGATCAAAAAAAGAAAAATGAGAGTCTAACAATGAAAGTAAACGAACTTACGTCTTTTGAGAATGTTAAGGGCGTTGTTAAGGAAATGGGACTTGCATATAACAACGACAATATAATAGTTGTGGGTGAATAAACGAGGTGTTAATGTGAAAGAGAAAAAACAGGGAAGGAATAATTGGAAGTTACCAAAAAAAGTCTTTTTTGTTTTTTTTCTATGCCTTATTATTTTATTTGGGCGATATTGTTATTTAGCTTTATCACCGACAGTAAATGGACATAACGTTCAAAAATTTGCGGCTAATCGTAATACAGTAGCTAAAACGTTAACAGCTAGCCGTGGAACAATTTACGATATGAGTGGCAATGTTTTAGCGCACAATGTGACTTCATATACAATTATTGCTTATTTAGATGAAAGCAGAAGTACAGGTAGTAAAATTAACTATGTTAAAGATGTTGATGCGACAGCTGAAGCTTTGGCTAAGGTTTTAGGCACTGACGCTGATGATTTAAAGAAACGTCTTAATAAAGGAAAAGAGGAAAAGAAGTATCAGATTGAGCTTGGAACAGCTGGGAAAAATATTACAGAACTTAAGAAAAGTGAAATTGATGATTTGAATTTGCCAGGTATTGATTTTGATGAAAACTATAAGCGTTATTATCCAAATGGTGATTTTGCCTCTTATATTTTAGGCTATGCAAAGACAAATGAAAAAAAGGATAAAAATGGAAAAGTTGTTACATCAATTGACGGTGAACTTGGAATTGAAGCCAAGTATAATGATTTATTAAAAGGTACTGATGGATATTTACAATATCAACAGGATAGATTTGGTTATAAAATTCCAGATACAGCGGAGACAAGAATTGATGCGATGGATGGTAGTAATATTTATTTAACTATTGACTCTAATATTCAAAGATTTGCTGAGACTGAGGTTAAAGCAATTGAAGAAAAGTACGAACCTGAGTGGTCAATTATTTCAGTAATGGATGCCAAAACAGGAGATATTTTAGCTAGTGCGTCTTCACCGTCTTTTAATCCAAATAAACGCGATATTACAAGTTATGAAAACCTATTAGTTTCTAATGCTTTTGAACCTGGTAGTACGATGAAAATTTATACTTATATGTGTGCGATTGAAAAAGGGACTTATAATGGAAATGATACTTTTAGATCAGGTAGTATTGAAATTGCCGATGCGACAATAAAGGACTGGAATAATACTGGTTGGGGAACTATTAATTTTGATAAAGGTTTTGAATATTCTAGTAATGTTGGAGTATCAAGCATGATTGGTAAATTCATCGATAAAAATGATTTACGTGATTGTTTAACTAAATATGGATTTGGAAAAACAACGGGTGTTGATTTAGCTAGAGAGAACCCTGGCAAATTAGGATTTAAATATCCGGTTGAAGTGGCTAATGCAGCTTTTGGTCAAGGTATTAATACCACTGTAGTTCAGCATCTTAAAGCTTTAAGTATTATTGCTAATAATGGTAAAGCTTTGACGCCACACGTGGTATCTAAAATTGTTAATCCAAATACTGGCGAGACAACATATAAGCGTAAAGTAGAAGAGTCTGAAAGGGTGGCAAGTCAAACTACAATTGATAAAATTAAACAATTAATGTATAACGTAGTTAATAGTGATGATCCGCAAGCTACAGGTAAACGTTATAAGATTGATGGCTTTGATATTATTGGTAAAACGGGAACTGCACAAATTGCTAGTCCTAAAGGTGGGTATTTAAAAGGTGATAATGCTTATATTTATTCATTTTCAGGAATGTATCCTAATGATGACCCAGAAATTATTATTTATGCGGCTGTAAAAAAACCAAATGTTGGGGCTACGGTTGTTGTTAGTGATGCGGTGAATAATATGATGAAAAACATTGCCAAATATAGAAATATGTTTTCGACGACGACAAGTAATAGTACAGTAGCTTCATTAGAGTTGTCATCTTATATTAACAAAAAGACTGATGATGTTAAAAAAGAATTGTCAGCTAATAAGATAACGCCAATTGTTATTGGAAATGGAGATAAGATTATTAACCAATATCCACTTAAAGGAGAAACTGTTTTATCTTATGATAAGGTTTTCTTAATTACTAATGGAGATAAGAATAAAATGCCAGATTTAAAAGGATATTCTAGATCAGAAGTTATTTACCTAATGAAGGCATTAGGCTACAAATATGAAATTGAAGGTTATGGATATGTTACTGGTCAAAGTCTAGAAGCTGGTAAAGATGTAAATAATAATGATACAATTAAAATTACACTGTCAGAAAAATACGATAATTTACCAAGCTAAATAATATTGTAAATTAGATAACTATGTGTTATAATGAATGTGGACATATTTTTAGCACTACCTTTTGGTAGTGCTTTTTTTGCAAATAAAAAAGGTTTAGTAAATCACTAAACACTTTTGGCATTTTCATATATCTCTGATAAACGGGTGTCTGGATATTCTTTATCTAAGAAAACCTCGATGGAGTTGCTGGCTGGTTTTTCTTGTTTTCTTTCTTCCCAGCGGTAGCAAGCGATAGCTGAAATTATACAATCAATAATAATAAAGATAACCATAATTATTGTAATGATGTTTCCAGTTTTAATTGGTATTTTTTCAATCCACTTCGATAAAAATGGGTAAACTATTTTAACGTAGAATAGAGCAAGAACACCCCAGCACACCATATAAAATAGACTAGTTCGACCTCCAAAATTTAGAAAGTGATTACTGTAATCCCAAGAAGTTGAACCAAAAGCATATTCTTGAAATAAAGAACAAAAGTATTCAACTCCACCGCCTAAAAAGGCACCACCAATAAATATCCAAATGATTTTCTTTTGTTTACAAAGAAAGGCGGTAAAAAGGGCACAGCCAATTCCGTAAACAGGATTTAATGGTCCATAAATTAAACCACGTCTTGACACCCAAGCATCATATTTTAGAAAATGAATGACCATTTCCATTACACAACCGAAGATGCATCCAAAAATAAAAATCCAAAATATTTTTTTGAAGCATAGCCCTTCAGCAAAAACTTCTTTTTTTTCTTCCATACTACCATCCTTTAAAACAGAATATGGTAATCATGTTTAAAATAAAACTTACTTCCATATTGCTATTAGTATATATATATTTTATGAGAAAGTCAACTTTAGTTACATATTGTATAATTGGATTAAATGGGGTATAATTGGATAAAAGAGTGGGTGATGGTATGACAGGGCTTAAAAAGTTGATGGGCTTCATTACGCATAGAGTGTTTGTGGTGGCATTCTTGATTGTTTTAGAAGTTGCATTTATAATTTCAATGGTGTGGAAATTTAATATTGATTATTTTGTTTATTTTTATATTGGAAGTTATCTTTTAGGAATTTTAATGTCAATATTTATTATTAATGGTAAAACTAATCCAGGATATAAAATAGCTTGGATAATGGTTATTTTGATGCTTCCAGTGATTGGATTATTATTTTATTTATTATTTAGTGGAGATCAACTAAGTAAGAGAGAAAAGAAAAAATTACAGGA
This sequence comes from uncultured Mycoplasmatota bacterium, assembly GCA_900546055.1. Classification (GTDB taxonomy): domain Bacteria; phylum Bacillota_I; class Bacilli_A; order RF39; family UBA660; genus Coprosoma. The sequence goes on along the minus strand of URBG01000017.1, from coordinate 21,671 downwards.
AATATATGATCATCAAGTTAAAAATATTTCACAAGATGAAAAAGTTATGGAACTTTTAAAAAATGATAGTTTACCAGCTTATAATCAGGCAAAGTACATAACTAAGTATTCTTTATCACCGGTTTGTCAAAATACGGAATATGAATATTTTAGGGTTGGTGAGGAATACTATAAAAGACTGCTTGAAGAGTTAAAAAAGGCTAAAAGATATATTTTCCTTGAATATTTTATTGTCGAAGAAGGAAAAATGTGGGATAGCATTTTAGAAGTTTTAAAAGCTAAGGTTAAAGAAGGCGTTGAAGTTCGAATGATGTATGATGATTTGGGTTGTATTATGATATTACCTAATAATTATTATAAGACACTTGAAAGTTATGGAATAAAGGCTTGTACTTTTAATAAATTTGTTCCAATTATTCGCTCTAAATTTAATAATCGTGATCATCGTAAGATGGCAATTATCGATGGCTATATCGCATTTACTGGCGGTATTAATTTAGCTGATGAATATATTAATGAAAAAGTTAAATATGGCCATTGGAAAGATAATGGAATTATGCTTAAAGGGGAAGCAGTTTGGAATATGGCTGTGATGTTTATGACCTTATGGGACTTTGTTAGAGGTTCTAAATATAGCTACAAAGGTTATAAAGCTGATGCTTGCGATTTAGAAATGGTTAAGTCAGATGGTTATGCAATTCCATATTGTGATAATCCATGGGATCATGAGGCAACTGGAGAGACTATTTATCTTAATATGATAAATAAGGCCAATAAATATATTTATATTACCACACCATATTTAATTATTGATAATGAAATGATGACGGCTTTATGTGTGGCTGCTAAAAGTGGAATTGATGTTCGAATTATTACTCCAGCGATTCCAGATAAAAAGGTTATAAATGAGGTCACCAAAGCTTATTATAATCAATTAATGGAAAATGGGGTGCGAATTTATGAATATACACCAGGATTTATTCATGCGAAGACATTTATTGTCGATGACGAGTATGCTACAGTTGGAACAGTAAATTTAGACTATCGAAGTTTGTATTTACACTTCGAAAATGGTGTATGGTTATATAAGGCATCAGTAATTGAAGATATTAAAAAAGATTATATGGAAACCTTAGAAAAATCTGAAGAAGTAGTTAAAGGTAAGGAAAAATTAAGTGGATTACAAAATTTAAAAAGACAAATTTTAATGGCGTTCGCACCATTAATGTAGGAAAGGAAGTAATAGAATGAAAAAAGGGTTATTAGTGTTAGTTGGTTGTGTTGTTTTATTAACTGGCTGTTCATCTGGTGAGGAAGTGACGTGCAAAATTGGAGGCAAAGATGCAATCTTTACATTAAAAAATGGAATTGTAGCTAGTTATACATTTGATGGAACTAAAATGGATCAAGCAACAATTGATGAAATCAATGGAGAATATTTTACAAGCGCAAAAGATAATAAGGAAGGAAAGGAAGCCTTAGAAATATATATGCAGAGTGTAAATGGCAGTTGTGAGTAGTATTTATAAGCCTTAGGGTGTATTATGAAAAAGCATGCAAAAAGAAAGACGAGAAAAAATATAGTTTTTATTGTTTTCGTTTTTCTAGTTATTATTTTAGGGATATGGATAGGAATATATTTTATCGGTGATGGGGTAAAGCTAAAAAGTGAAAACAAAAATGTTCCTGGCGCCATAAATGAAGAAGAAAGTAAACTAAGTTTAGTAATTGTTGGCGATGGACTAATTCATAGCTCAGTTTATAAGGATGCCTATCATAATGGTAAGTATGATTTTAAAGATCAATTAGAATTTATTAAACCAATTGTTAGTAAATATGATTTAGCGTTTTATAATCAAGAGACAATATTAGGGGGAACGGATATTGGCTTATCAGACTATCCAACATTTAATTCACCATGGGAATTTGGGGATGCTATGTTAGATGCGGGTTTTAATATTGTCAATTTGGCGTCTAATCATACTTTAGATAGAGGAGAGAAAGCTGTTTTAAAATCTTGTGAGTATTGGAAAGATAAAGAAGTTTTAACGGCCGGAAGCTATTGTTCTAAGGAAGATTCTTTGGAAATTCCAATCAAAGAAAAAAATGGGATTAAATATGCAATGCTTTCTTATACATATGGAACTAACGGTATTCAAATTCCAAAAGGTAAAGAATATTTAGTTAATCTATATAGTGATGAAAAGGCCAAATATGATATTGAAAAGATTAGAGATAAAGTTGATTTACTTTTAGTATCAATGCATTGGGGGACTGAATATCAATCTGAACCAAGTAGTGAGCAAAAGAGACAAGCTCAGTATTTATCTTCTTTAGGGGTAGACATTATTATTGGAACCCATCCACATGTAATTCAGCCAGTTACTTATATTGATGATACTTTAGTTATTTACTCACTTGGCAATTTTATTTCAGCGCAGTCAACTAATAGTGACTATAATGCAATGGTTGAACTTATGAGTATGGTTGATGTTGTTAAAACTACGAAAAATGGAAAGTCGTCGATTAAACTTGAAAATTTGAATAATGAACTTTTATATAATTATTATGAAAAAAGTGGCGGACGTTGGCATTCATTTAAGGTTATACCGTTTAGTAAAATGAATACAAGTTATAATAGAGAGTATAAAAGACTTTATGAGAAATATGGTGCAGTTGTTAAAAAATATAATTCGAGTATCCCAATAAATCCAGCTGCTTAACTTAAAAATCCTGTTTATGGGATTTTTTTTGTAAAGTAATATGTGTAAAGTGAGAACAATTTTCATCTGGTTTATATTCTTTTTTTCAAGAAGTAGTATAATTTGGATAAGGAGGATAGGGATATGATGAAAAATCTAAAAAAGGGGTTATTTGGAACGACTTTAGCAGCAGTAATGTTATTTTTAATGCCATTTATGGTAAATGCAGCTTCTAGCATTACTAATGAGACAATGGGTGACACATATGGAACGATTACAGAGGCAATCAATGCCGCTAGTTCTGGTGATGTAATTAAGCTTCCTGATGGAACTTATGCAGGCGATATAACGATAGATAAGGCAATTACTTTGAAAGGTTCTAGTAAAGATGGCACCGTGATTAAGGGCCAAATTAATGTATCCAGTGGTAATAAAGATGTTAATATTGATTCTTTAACAATTTCTAATAAAGGAATGGATACTGCCGGGATTAAGGTTACAGGGAAGTCTAAAATTACAGTTAAAAATGCAGTTATTGAATATACTGGCTACACTGATAGTAATTATGGTAATTCAGATTTCTTTACAGGAATTTGGTTAACTAAAACTGCTGACAGTTCAACTTTGACTGTTAAAAATACAGATATTTATGCAAAATATGGTATTTGGGTATATGGACAAGGAAATAGTGTAACTGTTCAAAATAGTAAAATTACTGGCTGGGCACCAATGGATATTTCTAACGGTTCTTCAGCAACTACTTTAGCTACTAATAATACTGTGAATATTAGTGGTTCTACATTAACAGGGGTTGCTACATTAACAGGTGATACAAATGGGTATGCAACAATTGTCATTGGTGGTCAAGATGGTTTAGAATTAAATATTGCTAATTCAACTATTCAAAACAAGTTTATGGCTGTAAACGTTCAAGACTTAATTACTTATGGTGATGCATATTTACCATCTGAAAATGTTATAGTTGGAATTGAAGGATCTAAATTAATTAATAATGATACAACCAATAATAGCGCTATTTATACTTTTGGTAAAAAGGAAGCTGCTGATCCAGTAAATGGTAATTTTCTTTTCCTTGCTGATACGAAAATGACAAGTACTAATGGTAAAACTATCGAGGTGCCTAGTGATTATGTAACTGTTACTTTGATTGCGCAAAATGAAGAAGCTGTATTTACTGTTGAAAAGGGTTCAGTATTTACTGATAAGCCAGAGGATCCAAATATAGAAGGTTATACTTTTGGTGGTTGGTATACTGACGATACTTATACAAATGAGTTTGATTTTACTAAAGAGATAAATCAAAATACGAAAATATATGCTAAGTTCCAAGCAAACAAAACTGGCGAAGTTGTTAAACCTAGTGATGTTAAAAACCCTGAGACTAATGATAATATTATTTTATATGTTATAGTTAGTTTATTAGGTGCTTTGGCAATCGTAGTTAGCTACAAAAAATTCAAAAAAATAAACTAATCGGAGTAAATAAAAAGAACGAATTATTTCGTTCTTTTTATCTTTTTTCGACTTTAATTAATTTAGCGTGCATGACAACTCTTTCAGTTCCAGCGACATCCTTACAGGTTGAAAGGGTAATTATTTTATCTTTAGTATTTACAGTTGCACTGAAGTCTTTTTTACTTCTATTTTTTAATGTTTGTAAAAATTCATTATATTCTTTGTCTGATGAAAATTTAGTGGTTATATAATAGCTTTCAGCTTTTATACTGTAAACACTAAATACTTGCCATAATGTATTTTCTGTTGGTGTAGAGAATTTGATAATGTAATTATTTTTATTATTATACCATTTGCTATTTAAAATAGTCTTTAAGCTGCCAAACATTGTATTATTTAATCTTCCATGACCATAGATAATAGTGTTTTTATCAAAGTTTGTCATGTTATTTCGATAGTCGGCGTAGATCCATCCCGCACTATTTTTGCTTTTGTCATAGGCATGGTTTAAATAATAATCATTATCTTTGGTTTGAACTACTGGATAGTTAATATTAGTGCCATTTACTTTAATCCAGCCAACAGTGTCTGGGTTTTTCTTTTTTAATTCGTTAAAGTCAACGCTTAACATATCCATTTTTATATAGTCCCAATAATCATCACTTTTATTTTCAGGTGGATTGACGTTATCTGTTTTGTCTTTATCAGCTTTAACTTCTTTAACATTTTTATCAGCAATATCTTTTTGGAGCTTATCAACATCGCTATTATCTTTGTTCCAAATAAATATTTTCAAAAGACTGAAAACTAAAACAATGATACTAATTATTAGGATACCAATATAAACACCTTTTTTCACATGCCTTTTACGACGTTTACGTTTATGATAATTTGTTCTTGATTCCATGGATAAACTCCTTTCTAAATAAAATCGTTCTTTAAAATTATACCATATTTCACTATCTTTTTGTGATAAAATTGTTGATTGTTTATAATTAGGGATGTTAAGTGTGATGTCAAATTTTTTCCCTTTTTGTCAAATGTGTATTTTTTGTGTAAAACGAGCGGTTAGTTATGATATAATAGAGTTACTAAATGCTTATTTAGTAATTTATGAAAGGAAGGTGCGAAGATGCCTAAAGGATTAAAATATGCGTTAGGAGTAGTATTATTTTGCGTAATGTGTATCCCATTCGCTGGAGTTAACGCTGCAACTGGAGTAGCTAATGAAGCAGAGTTAACAGCTGCATTAGAAGCAGGAGGAGACATTGAACTTACAAGTTCAATAACTGTTACAAACCCACTTATTGTAAGTAAGGATGTAACTATTAAAGGTAATGGCAATACCCTTACAAGTACAATTGCTGCTGGAGGAGGAAACAGAACCATTATAAGTGCCCTTAATAGTGCGACTTTAACTTTGGAAAATATCATTTTAAAAGATTCACCAAAGTATGGAGTACAAGCTTATGAAGGTGGTAAAGTTGTCTTAGATGGTGTAACTATTCAAAATTGTAGTTTTGGAGCTGTTTTGATTAATGGTGGTACAGTTACTGTTAAAGACTTAACTTTAGAAGATAATAAAGCAGGAATTGAATTTGGTAAAGGACTTAATGTTACAGGTGAACCTGCATTAGTTATGGATGGTACTATCGATACTACTAAACAAGTAGATGCTTTATATATCGATAATGATCAAGTTGATAAATTTGTAGTAGAAAATACATCTACTACTGTTAATAAAGCTGTATTAGTTGGCGACGTTGTTGCAATTAACGATGCTGATGGAAAACAAGTTGCTGCATCAAATACTTTAAATGAAGGTACTACTGTTGAAGTTGATGGTACAGAACATGTAGCTGCTCCTATCCCAGTAGATAAACCTACTACTGATACTCCTAAAAAAGATGAAGTTAAAAATCCAGAAACTGCAGATGGAATTGCTTTATATATCGCTTTAGCAATATGTGGACTTGGCGCATTAGCAGTTGGTTCAAGAAAATTAGCTAAACAAGCGTAGACTTACTTCATATAAGAGAGATTATTTCTCTCTTTTTGATTGCTTAAATTTATTTTAATTGATAAATATGGTATACTAATTTTGAAACTAATAAAGGAGTTTTAATATGAAAGAAAATGTATTAATTGTCGATGATGAAAAAGAAATTGCTGATTTAGTAGAGCTTTATTTAAAAAATGATGGTTATAATGTCTATAAGTTTTATGACGGTGAAGCAGCTTTAGAATGTATTAATAATGTGAACATTGATATTGCTATTTTAGATGTGATGTTACCAGGTGTTGATGGATTTAAGTTATGTCAGAAAATTAGAGAAAATCATTTTTATCCAATTATTATGTTGACGGCTAAAGTTGATGATATTAATAAAATTACAGGATTAACGCTTGGCGCTGATGATTACATTACGAAACCATTTAACCCTTTAGAAGTTGCGGCAAGAGTAAAGACGCAGCTAAGGAGGTATTATCAATATAATAATGGTGATAGTAAAAACACCGTTTATGATATTAGAGGATTGGTGATTAATAAAGATACCCATAAGTGTACATTATATGGAAAGGATCTTTCTTTAACGCCAATTGAGTTTTCACTTATTTTATATCTTTGCCAAAATCAAGGAAAAGTTATTTCATCTGAGGAGTTATTCGAAGCAGTATGGGGCGAAAAGTATTTAGATAACAATAATACAGTAATGGCACATATTGCAAGAGTTCGAGAAAAATTAAATGAAAACACGAAAAATCCAAAGTTTATTAAAACAGTATGGGGAGTAGGTTATACAATTGAATAAAGCAAATAATTTTAAAAATATAATGGTGTCTAAATTGATAACCAGATTAGTTCAGGTTAACTTAATTGTTTTAATATCTTTGGTTTTTATATATTTTGTTGGTTCATGGTTTGTATCTTCGCAAATTTGGTCAGGTGATGAATTTATTTACATAATACTTAAGGGCATAGAAGGGCGATTTGTATTATTTGTATTTATCATTTGTTTGGTGCTTTCTATAATTGTTATTTTAAGATTTTGGTTTAAGTCGATTCAGCATTTAAATGAAGTAATTATGGCTACTGAAAATATTTATAACGACGAAAATAATTTAATAGAACTTTCTAATGATCTTAAAGAAGTAGAAAATAAGATGAACCAAGTTAAATTGAATGTTCTTGAAAGCAAGCGAATGGCTAAAGAAGCTGAACAACGCAAAAATGATTTAGTTGTTTATTTAGCTCATGATTTAAAAACACCTTTAACTTCAGTTATTGGTTATTTGACTTTACTTCGAGATGAGCAGAAAATTTCAGAGGAGTTAAGAAAAAAGTATTTAAGTATTTCTTTAGACAAAGCCGAACGTTTGGAGGATTTAATAAATGAATTTTTCGAAATTACACGATTTAATCTTTCGACTTTAACTTTAGAACCTAGTAAAGTAAATTTATCTAGGTTATTAGAACAATTGGTGTATGAGTTTAAACCAATGTTTAAAGAAAAAAATTTAAGCTGTGAACTTATCGTTTCTCCAGATGTTGTTATTAAATGTGATATTGATAAGATGCAGCGGGTGTTGGATAATTTGCTTAGAAATGCGGTTAATTATAGTTTTGAGGATAGTAAAATTGAAATTAAAGTTTCAGCAAGTGATGAGCGCGTTAAAATATGTTTTAAAAATCATGGTAATCAAATTCCAGAGGAAAAGCTATCGCGAATTTTTGAGCAATTTTATCGTTTAGATACTGCGAGAACATCGAGAAATGGTGGAGCTGGGCTAGGACTGGCAATAGCTAAACAGATTGTTGAATTGCATGGGGGCGAGATTAGAGCAGCAAGTGATGATGAGATCATTACTTTTGAAATTGAAATTCCTAAATTGTAAGAAAATTATAAGATTTTCATCATTAAATATTTAAAAATAGTCTTTTAGATTTTGATATATTTGTTATGTCAGAACCAAGACTATTTTTGTTTGGTTATTATGGTGGTGAAAATAATGGGTAAAAAAATAAAAATTTATCATAATCGTAGATGGGGACGCTGGATTTTATTTGCTTTAGTTTTAGCTATTAGTTTTTCTTTAATTTTCTTTTTGGTATTTAATAAAGAAAGTAAAGCTTTATTTAATGATAATCATGTCCAGAGTAATAAAGAATTAGAGTGGAATTTGATTTTGGTAAATGAATGGAATGAGATTCCTGATGATTATTCGCTGAATTTAATGAATTTGAGTAATGGTCATATGATAGATAAAAGAGCTTATCCTGAGCTGCAGCAAATGTTTGATGATGCGAGGGCTGAGGGTATTTATCCAACTATTAGTTCTTCATATCGAAATGCTGAAGAACAACAGAAAATGATGGATGATAAAATTGAGGCTTTTGTTAATGAAGGAAATTCTAGAAGCAAGGCTATGAAGTTAGCTAAAGACTGGGTAGCTCGTCCAGGTACGAGTGAGCACGAATTAGGGCTTGCATTAGATATTAATGCTGATAAAAGCAGATCGACTAATGAAGAGGTTTATGCATGGTTAGAGGCTAATAGTTATAAGTATGGTTTCATTGTGAGATATCCTACAGAAAAGTCTAAAATAACGGGAGTTAGTCATGAACCGTGGCATTTTAGATACGTTGGTAAGAAAGCAGCTAAAGAGATATATGATAGACATATTTGTCTTGAGGAGTATATTGAAAGTATAAAATAATATTGGAGCCTATTTGGCTTCTTTGTTTATTATAAATAGTACGAAATATTTCCTTTTTATGTACTATATACTTGTAATGAAATGATAGTTGAAGAAGAAAGAAACAATCGTCCAAATTGTCCAGAGAAAATTGATGCAATAGAAGAATTCGCTAGATATTGTGAAGAGACACAATTATTAAATTAAAATCTTTAGCTTTTACAAAAGACTTATTTGTCTTTTTTTCTTTTGTCAATTTTTTGACATCTTGTACATATAATTAAATGGTGATGGACTAGTGTTTTTTAAAAATATACATAGTAGAATGAAGATAGTGCTTGTTGTAATCATTTTTTTGTTTGTTTTAATTATTGGTAAAGTGTTTTACATACAAGTTATTGACTATGATAAGCTTAATGACTTGGCGTCAAATTTGTGGAGTCGTAATTTACCAGTGAAAGCTGACCGAGGGTTAATTTATGACCGTGATGGTGGCGTTTTAGCTGATAATATTACGACTACTTCGTTAGTGCTTATCCCTAATCAAATAAAGGATAAAAAGGAAACAACTTCTAAATTAGCGGAAATTTTAGGAGTGTCTTATGATGAAATGTATAAGCATGTTAATAAACGGACTTCAATTGAAAGGGTACATCCAGAAGGAAGACGATTATCATATGAAGTGGCAGATAAAATTAGAAAATTAAAGTTAGATGGGGTGTATTTAGTTAAGGAATCGCAAAGATATTACCCGTTTGACACTTATATGTCACATACTTTAGGCTATGTCGGAATTGACAATCAAGGGTTAAGCGGTTTAGAGTTGATGTATGACAAATATTTGACAGGTAAGGATGGGGCAATTAAATACTTTAGTGATGCTAAGGGTAATAAGTTAAAATTATCAGAAGTTTATGAAAAACCTCAAGATGGAATGAATTTAACTTTAACTATTAACAAAGATATTCAAGCTTCAATCGAAAGGGAACTTGATAATGCGGTAACTAAATATAATCCTGATAGAGTTATTGCTTTGGCTATGGATCCTAATAGTGGTGAAGTTTTGGGAATGTCAGCTAGACCTAATTTTTCTCCAAACAATTATAAGAAATATACAACTGAAGAGATAAATCGAAACTTACCAATATGGGCGACTTATGAGCCAGGATCAACTTTTAAAATTATTACGTTAGCAGCAGCTTTGGAAGAAGGTAAAGTTGATTTAGAAAAAGATACTTATAATGACTCCGGAAGCATTAAAGTAGAAAACGCGACTTTGCATTGCTGGAAGCATGGTGGTCATGGGCATGAAACATTTTTAGAGGTTGTTGAAAATTCATGTAACCCAGGTTTTGTTATTTTAGGTCAAAAACTCGGGAAAGTTAAGTTGTTTGAATATATTAAAAAATTTGGCTTTGGAAGTAAAACTGGTATTGACTTGAATGGTGAAAGTACGGGTATTTTATTTCCGATGGATAAGGTTGGGCCAGTAGAACTTGCAACAACGGCTTTTGGCCAAGGTGTATCAGTGACCCCTATCCAGCAAGTAACGGCAGTTAGTGCAGCTATTAATGGTGGTATTTTGTATAAGCCTTATATTGTTAAAAGTATTAATGAACCAGAGACGAATACAGTTATTAAGCAAACAAAGAAAACGGTGGTTCGAAAAGTTATTAGTGAGAAAACTAGTGATAAAGTAAGGCACGCTTTAGAAAGTGTTGTTTCTAATGGAACAGGACGAACAGCTTATATTGATGGGTATCGAGTAGGTGGTAAAACAGGAACGGCTCAGAAGGTTGAAAATGGACGTTACTTAGTAAATAATTATATTTTGTCATTTATTGGTTTCTTACCAGCGGATGATCCACAAGTGGTTGTTTATTTTGCAATCGATAATCCGAAGGGTGTTCAACAGTTTGGTGGGGTGATTGCCGGGCCACCAGCGAAAGCGATTTTATCAGATTCGATAAAAGCTTTAAATATTAAGAAACCTAGTGGTGGAATGGAAAAGGAATATCAATATACTGATAAGAAATATAAAACGGTACCTGATGTAAGTGGTAAAAGTAAGAAGGATGCAACATCAGCTCTTAAAGATTTTGAAGTGGTCTTTGAGGGGTCAGGCGATAAGGTTACGTACCAATCTCCGGAGGCAGGATCAAGAATTTATGAAGGAGAGACTGTAAGGGTGTTTACAAGTTAGGGGGGATTAAATGCTTACAAAGTCTATTATGGCGATACTTATTGGCTTTATTTTAGCCGTTTGTTTAGCAGTAGTTTTAATCCCTTTTTTAAAACGGATCCATGCTGGTCAAAGTATAAGTATTTATTTACGAAAAAGTCATAAAAGTAAGCAGGGTACGCCAACAATGGGGGGACTTATTTTTATCATTCCAACTTTGCTTATTATGACAATTTTGATTGTTATGGATAAAATACATTTTAGTTATACTTTAGTGATTATTATGTTTACGTTATTTAGTTATACGATGATTGGGTTTATCGATGATTATTTAATTGTTAAAAAACACGATAATAAAGGTTTAACACAAATGCAGAAGTTAATGTTGCAGATTGTGGTGGCGATAATTTTCTTTTATTTATTTATGAAGGGTGGGAATGAGCCATTACTTTGGGTTCATTCTTTACACTTTAAATTAGATATTGGCTTTCTGTATGGATTATTTATTTTATTTGTCTTAGTGGCTTCTTCTAATGCAGTTAATTTGACTGATGGCTTGGATGGTTTAGCTGGCGGTCTTTCGTTGATTGCCTTATTAACTTTTGGAATAATTTCTTGGAATACTGGTTGGCTTGATGGTTATGAAGATATTGCTATTTTAGCATTTGTCCTGGTTGGAGCGTTATTAGGTTTTCTGATTTTTAATGTTAATCCAGCTAAAGTATTTATGGGAGACACTGGCTCTTTAGCGTTAGGTGCAACTTTAGGAGCCTATGCGATTATGACAAGACATGAATTATTATTAGTGGTTATTGGCATTGTGTTTGTTATGGAAACGGTTAGCTGTATTATTCAAATTATTTATTTTAAATTAACGAGAAGAAGATTTTTCCCAATGACACCAATTCATCATACCTTTGAGAAGAAAGGGATGCGGGAGGTTGATATTGTCAGGCTATTTTGGTTAATTGGACTTGTAGCAGCTATGATTGCGCTTACTTATGGGGTGTTATTATGAAGAAGATGAATATTACTTTATGCGTGAGCGTAATTTTGTTATCCTTATTCGGTCTTATGATGATTTACTCTTCATCATATATATGGGCGGATTATAAGTTTGACGATGCTTTTAAATACGTGAAAAATCAAGGAATGTTTTTAATAATTGGGGTAGTACTTATGTATATGGTTAGTAAGGTTAACTTTGAAAAGTATTATAAACATTCTAATAAAATATTTGCGGTTTGCTTTATACTACTTATATTAGTTTTAATTTTTGGTACTGAACGTAATGGTAGTAAAAGTTGGTTTGGAATTGGTTCGTTTGGTATTCAGCCTTCGGAATTTATGAAGCTGGCGATGGTAATATTTACAAGCAAGTATTTGTATAATAATCGGAAGGATATTGGGAATATTCGCAAAGGGGTAATTCCAATTTTAGCACTTACACTAGTGGTTTTTGCTTTAATTATGTTACAGCCTGATTTTGGAACTGGTTTAATTTTAGTTATGGGCGTTATTGGTTTATTATTTGTCGGTGGCGTTAATATGAAGTTCTTTTTAAAGGTCGGGCTTCTTGGTGTCGGAGGTATAGTGGCATTAATTGCCGCGGCTCCTTACCGATTAAAAAGAATCTTATCATTTTTAAATCCATGGGAAGATCCGTTAGGTAGTGGCTTTCAAATTATTCAGTCTTTATATGCGATTGGGCCAGGTGGATTATTTGGATTTGGCTTAGGGGGTTCTCGGCAAAAGCATTTTTATTTACCAGAACCACAGACAGATTTTATATTTTCAATTATCAGTGAGGAATTTGGATTTATGGGTGTTTTAATTGTAGCAGCTTTATTTATTACAATTATTGTTTGTGCGATTAAAATAGCTTTAAAATGTGAAAATTTATTTGGTAAGTATTTAGCCTTCGGAATTATTTTTGAACTTGGCTTTCAAGCTTTACTTAATTTAATGGTTGTCGTTGGTTTAATTCCGGTTACAGGTGTAACTTTACCATTCTTAAGTTATGGAGGCTCATCGTTATTGATTACTTTAGTTAGTATTGGAATAATTCTTAATGTATCTAGACATCAACGGTGATGTCTTTTTTCAGTATTTATGATATAATTTTATTTATTAAGGATTAAAAAATAGTAGGTGATAGGATATATGAAATTTTTAGGCTCTAAAAAAATAGAAACTGAAAGATTAATTCTTAGGGCAACCGAAGAATCAGACTTAAAGACTTTATGGGAAATATTGTGTATTTCAGAGGTTAATAAATATTATTTAACTTCTAAATTAAATAGTGATTGGGAATTGGAATTGCCATGGCAAATGAAGAAATTAGAGCGCGCAAAAAATAATGATGTTTTCTGCTGGTCAATAGTTTTAAAAGAAGGTAATAAATGTATTGGTCAAATAACGGCTCAGGAAGGTAATGCGGGTGCTTTAGATATAAGAGATATTGGTTGGTTTATTAATCCAAAATTTCAAAGAAACGGATATGCTTATGAAGCAGCATCTGCAATTATAGATTATATGTTCGATCAGGTAGATATAAATGCTTTTGAAACATGTGCGGCTATATGTAATCCTGCTTCATGGAGATTAATGGAAAAACTAGGATTTTTGAGAAAAAGTGGGGAGCGTTTAACAAGTAATTATACTTTTGGTGGTATTGAAGAATGTTATGTTTATAAACTAACTAAAGATGAATATTTAAAAAATGCTAGTTAATTTCTAGCATTTTTTGTATTAATTATTAATTTTTTTAATTGTTAATGTACAGTTAGCGTTACCATTTACGGCAGCATCAAGTCCAGTTGGTAGTGTTCTTAGAACTAAAACTACAAGATCTAAAATATCTCCTGCGGTCAAGTTAACAATAGTACTGCATGATAATCTGCCGTCGTAGGCAAGAGTAGTTGTATCATCAATAGCAAGGGTTTGGGAACCTCTAGTTTGTGGTATAACGGTTCCGTTATTTCTAACAGCTGCTGAAACGTCAACAGCTGCACTTGTGGACATTAAAATATTATAGTTTATTTCGTATGTTCCTGTTTCGTTAACTGTTATTGTACTATTAGCATTTGGTGTTACTTGATTTGATGGTAGAGCTGTATTAAGATTTAATTTAACATATGTATCGGCTGCAGTAAAGAAGACTAGTTGGGATGATGAATTATAAAGTCCACCATACACTCCGATAGCACTTCCAGTCGGTCCAGTAGGGCCTGTTGCTCCAGTGGGGCCGATTGCTCCGGTGAGTCCAGTAGGACCAGTAGGGCCAGTTATTCCTGCAGTACCAGTAGGGCCAGTGGGTCCCGTAGCGCCATCAATTCCATCATAACCTTTTGGGATAACAAAATCCAATATAACATTTCGTTCATCACCAGCATTGGTAACTGAAGCTGGAGTTCCGGCTTCAGCTGTGGTGGTATTTCGTACTGTGATTGTTCCATTAGCGGGCCCAGTTGGTCCAGTTGGTCCAGTTGGCCCTATGCAAACCATATTAGCTTTACAGCGTTTACCTTGTTCGAGAATTTCACATATTTTTTTATTGTATTGCATATTATTCTCCTTTCTATATTAGTGTATGACAAATAGTTATTTAGCGGTAATTAAACTATGGTGATAATTGATGATAAAATGTTTTAAATTTGATATAATGGAAAAGTGAGGTGTGAATATGAAGGTTGGAATAATTGGTGGAGGCGCTTCAGGGCTGGTGGCAGCTATTTATGCGGCAGCATCTGGTAATGAAGTGACAATTTTAGAAAAAAATAATGTTTGCGGGAAAAAGATTTTAGTTACTGGTAATGGTAAATGTAATTATTTTAATGATGATATGGATTTAAAACATTATTATTCTTTTAATAAAGATTTTTTAGATAGAATAATAACTAAGGAAAATAAAGAGGAAATTTTATCTTTATTTGCAAGAATAGGTATTGTTCCAAAAATTAAAAATGGATATTACTATCCATCTTCTAATCAAGCAATTAGTGTAAGAGATGCTTTGCTTTTGGAGAGTGAATTGTTTGAGGTAAAAGTAATTAATGACTTTTTAGTGGAAGAAATTGTTAAGGAAGATAAATTTGTCATTAATCCAAATAGTGAGTCTTTGTATTTTGACAAAATTATTTTGTGTACTGGAAGTAAAGCTATGCCTTTATCAGGATCGGATGGTATGGGCTATGATTTAGCTCAAGCTTTTGGTCATTCGTTAATTAAGCCTTGCCCAGGATTAGTTGGTCTTTGTGGTAATGAAAAATATTTTAAAGATTGGGATGGCGTTCGATGTGATGCCAAAATATCTTTGTTTGAAAATGGAGAATTTATTAAAGCGGAAAGTGGAGAAGCACAGCTTATTGATGAGGGAATAAGCGGGGTATGCATTTTTAATTTAAGTAGTTTAGCAGCGCGTAGTTTAGATAAAGGCGTTGAAGTAGAACTTTTTATTAATTTTTTACCTTGGCTTAATTCTATTTCCGACACTTTAGATTTTTTAGAAAACAGAAGCGTGGAAGTTACGGGAAGAACTTTATTTCAATTTTTTGAGGGACTATTTAATTACAAGTTGATAAAAGTTTTGCTTAATAAAGCGGATATTAATCCTGAAAAATATTATGATGAACTGAATAAAAAGGAAAAATATGCTTTAGCTAAAACACTTAGTGAATTTAATTTGAAAATAACAGGGACTAAGTCTTTCGATAGAGCGCAAATATGCAGTGGGGGAATTCCACTTGCTGAAATCAATCCTTGTACTATGGAGTCTTTAAAAACACGTGGTTTATATTTATGTGGTGAATTATTAGATGTCAATGGTGACTGCGGTGGATATAATTTAGGCTTTGCTTGGATAAGTGGAATGATAGCTGGAAAGGGCATTAATGATGATTAGAGTAAGACAAGTTAGATTAGGTTTAAATGAAGATAATCTTAAAGCAAGAGTTGCTTGGAAGCTTAAAATTTCTGAGGATGATATTTTAAAACTTATTATTAAAAAGAAATCTTTGGATGCTAGAAGGAAAAATGATATCCATTATGTTTACGAAGTTGATGTTGATCTTTTAGAATCAGAGAAAATTTTAAAAAGAAATATATCTGATGTTTTAGAGGCAAAGGATGAAACATATCAATTTGTTGTTAGTGGTGATAAGCCATTGAAACATAGACCAGTAATTGTAGGAAGTGGACCGGCGGGATTATTTTGTGCTTATTTATTAGCGGAAAATGGTTATAGGCCAATTGTAATTGAACGTGGCGAAAGGGTTGAAAAGCGAATCTTAACTGTTCAAAAGTTTTGGGAAGATGGACTTTTAAATAAAGAATCTAACGTTCAATTTGGCGAAGGAGGGGCTGGAACTTTCTCTGATGGTAAACTAAATACTTTAGTGAAAGATAAAAATAATCGTATGCGAAAAGTATTTGAGACATTTGTTCGGGCAGGTGCTCCTTTTGAAATAATGCAAGAAAATATGCCACATATTGGAACAGATTTGCTTCGTGAAGTAGTTAAAAATCTGCGTGATAAAATTATTCAAATGGGCGGTGAAATTAAATACAATGCCTGTTTAAATGATATAAATATATCTGATGGAAAAGTTAGTAGTATCATTGTTAATGACGAAAATATTGACTGTGATATTTTAGTTTTGGCAATTGGTCATAGTGCACGCGATAGTTTTGAAATGCTTTATAAAAAAGGTCTTTTGATGGAAAGCAAACCTTTTGCTGTTGGAGTTAGAGTTCAGCATCTACAAAAAATGATCGATAAAGCACAGTATGGTGATAATCTAGATTTACCAACAGCGAGTTATAAATTAACTTATAAGGCGGAAAATGGTAGAGGTGTATATTCATTTTGTATGTGTCCAGGGGGGTATGTGGTAAACGCGTCCTCAGAAGAGGGGATGCTTGCGATTAATGGAATGAGTGATTATAAACGGGATAGCGAAAACGCTAACAGCGCAATTGTGGTAACAGTATCACCTGAAGACTTTGGTAATAATCCAATGGATGGTATTAAATATCAACGTTTTCTTGAAAGTAAAGCATATCAAAGTGGGAATGGAAAAATACCAATTCAATTTTATAAAGATTTTAAAAATAAGACTTTATCTAATAATTTTGGAAAAATTAAGCCTGTTTTTAAAGGCAATTATGCGTGGGCTGATTTGAATGATATTTTACCAGAATATGTTATTCAAGCATTAAATGAAGCCATGGAAAATTTTGATAGAAAAATAAAGGGTTTTGCCGCTGATGATGTGATTTTGGCGGGAATTGAAAGCCGAACTTCATCACCGATCAAAATACTAAGGAATGATAATTTTGTTAGTAATATTGAAGGGATTTATCCTTGCGGAGAAGGAGCTGGTTATGCTGGCGGAATTACAACTTCGGCAATGGATGGAATTAAGGTGGCAGAGGCTATTGCTACTTTATACCGAAAAATGTGAACGTATTATCTGTTCCAGGCGTTTTGGCTAAAATAGTTTCGATTGGCAATTTAATTATTTCACTAAAACGTGATAGAAAAAACTCAAACTAGTATTATTAGTTTGAGTTTTTATAGTTTTTAATAATAAAGTTACAGATGTCTCTAGTAGCATTTTTGTTGATGTTTTTATTTTGACTTCTAATCATGTTATTAATTATTTTTTTATTATTTAATAAAATTTCAATAGAAGTCATAATTTCTTCATTGTTATTAGCAATTAAAGCCATATTATTTTTGGCAAAGAAATTTGCATTATAGTTTTCACAACCAGGGATTGGTTTTGTGAAAATAGTAGGGATATTTTTAACTGCGGTTTCAGTACTAGTTAATCCACCAGGTTTAGTGATAATTAAGTCGCAGGCGTCCATGAAGGTATTAATATCTGATCTAAAGCCATAAACTTTTAAGTTTGGGTTATCAAATTTTTGTTTTAAACTTTTTTGAAGTTTTTCATTGTGACCACAGATGGTAATTATTTCTGTTTCATTTTGATAGGTATTTAGAATGTTACCGATAGTTGTTTCTAAATCACCAAAGCCCATACTACCAGACATGATTAAAATAGCTTTTTTATTTGGATCTATATCTAATTTTTTACAAGCGTCTTTCTTAGATTTTTTATGTTCATACTTTGGATGAGTAGGAATACCAAAAGGCAGTAATTTTTCTTCGTCAATGCCTTTACTAGTGTAACTTTCTTTTAACTTTTCGCTGGCAATAAAAAAGTAGTCAGGATTAGTTTCTTCCCAAAGTGGGGTACTGACATAATCTGTTGAAATGACTAAAAAGTGAATATCTGGATTTTTCTTTTTAATACGCGTTAAAGTTTCTGCTGGAAATAGGTGAGTAGCTACGGCTACGTCAAATTCATTTTTTTCGATATAATCAGCTAGATTGCGACTAAATAGAGCGTTTATTCCATACACTGGTGATTTTATTTTTAATTTTCCATACCAATCGCTAAAACCGTATATTTTTTTAAATAGGCTTGGGCGATTATTGACGATGCTGATGTAAGCTTTATCGACTCTTTTAGAAAGCCCTTTACTGGTGAGTTCAATAGAATCAATTAAAATACATTCCGCACCTTTGCTTTCAAGTTTTTCTTTGACAGCTAAAGCGGCGGCATCATGGCCACCACCGGTACTACACGATAACAATAATACTTTCATACTACTTTCCTTCCATACTAAACCGTTTATAATTTCCCTGTTTAATATATAATATATTTTTTATAGGCTATTGTCAAATAGAAGTGTGTTAAAAATGAAAACAATATGTTCTATGTGAATGTGCTTTTATTGGAATATAAAAGGCGGTTTTTTAAGAAATAATTGGTTGTTTCGCATTATATGAGTTGTTATTTTTAGTGTGCTATAGTATACTATAATAGTAAAAAATGGAAAGAGTGATTTCATGGAAAAAGAATTAATTTTTAAAGTTTTAAGTGAGGGTGTTACAGCAGGGGCTGATTTTGGAGAGGTATATTGCGAAGATAAAAAATTTAAACGTTATATTTTTGAAGATAGTAAATTAGATGATGTTAGGGTAAATTATACAAGAGGAGCGGGAATTCGTTTAGCTTGTGATAATAATGTTGCTTATGTAGCGATTAATGATTTAAGCGAAGATAATTTGCTTTTGGAAACTAAAAAATTGGCGTTAAATTTTGATGGGATAAGAAAAATAGAAATTCCGCCTTTAAAACTTGAGGAAAATTATTTTGTTCCGGAGAAAAATTATGGTAATTTTGATGTTAATTGGTTTAAAGATTTATGTCATAGAATCGATAAGCAAGTAAGAGATTATAGTGAATTTGTTACGCAAGTTACAGTGATGTTGGATATGGAAGAAACTTTAATTACTGTGGCTGCGACTGATGGAACTTATGTAAAATTTAATAATTTAATTACAAGAATTATCGTATTTATATATGGGGCAAAGGGCGAGGTGTCAGAATCCCAGATGTGTGATTTAGGTGGTTTTGGGGGCCTAGAAATTGTCGATGAAGATAAAATATTAGAAAAAGCATTAGAAAGTGTAAAAACTTTAGTGGAAAAATTAGATGCTGTTTCGGTTAAGGGGGGCTACTATCCAGTAATATTAAGTGGGGGCTTTTGCGGAACTATTTTCCATGAAGCTTGTGGTCATGGTTTAGAGGCTTCGGCAGTTGCTTATCAAAAAAGTGTATTTTATGATAAACTTGGCCAAAAAGTTGCTTCTTCTAAAGTTACTTTGATTGATGATGGAACATTGAAACATAATTTTGGATATGTATTATATGATAGTGAGGGTCATTTGCCCCAGAAAAATGTTTTAATTGAAAACGGAATACTTAAGGGCTTTTTAATCGATAAATTAAATGGTAGGAAAATGGGAATGGAAAGCACAGGATCTGGACGTCGTGAAGATTACCTTTATGCGCCGACTTCAAGAATGAACAATACTTATTTAGCAGCGGGTAATGATACCTTTGAAGAAATGGTGGCTAGTATTGATTATGGATTTTATTGCAAGAATTTAAATGGTGGTATAGTTGAGCCAGGGACAGGTGATTTTAATTTTAATGTGTCAGAAGCGTTTTTAATTGAAAACGGGAAAATTACTAAACGTGTTAAAGGAATATCTTTAATCGGAAATAGTCTTGCTATTTTACAAAATGTTGAAATGGTTGGTTCTAATTTATGGTTTGGTAATGGGGTGTGTTCTGCGGGAAGTGGTTATATTTATAATACTGTTGGGCAGCCAGAAATTAAAGTTAGTAAAATATTAGTAGGAGGAATGAGCGATGAATAAAGAAGAGTTTATTGATTTAGCAAAAACATATGGTTTTACTAATTTCCAAATTGTGATGAATGATAAAAACGATTATTTTTTGAATGTCATTAATGATGAAGTTATTCAAAACTATAAAAGTATAGTAAGGTCTTATAGTTGTAAGGGTGAAATTAATGGAAAAACGGTAAAAATAAATACAGATTATTTAACTGAAGAAATTCTTAAAGATTTAAAGGAGAAGGCTTTAGCTATTGATACTTTTCCGAAAGATGTTTACTTAAATGAAAAAGAGAGTGTTTTGACACCTAAGTCAATACTTGATTTTGATATGGTTTCTTTGAAAGAAAGATTACTTTCTTTAGATATGCTTAGATTTAGGTTTCCAAATGTTAGTAAAATAACAACTTATTTAGGGGGAACAAATTCATATCAGGAAATAGTCGATGGTCGATGCGTAATGCAGAAAAACAATTGTTATTACGAGGTATTTATCGAAGTTAACGCTGGTAAGGAAGATAATAATGCCGTGGTTGAATCTTTAGTTGTTACTAAAGACGTCGATGGATTAAATATTAATGAAATGGCGATGCAAGCAATGGAAAAAGCGATTTTACGTTTGGATAGTCAGAAGATAAAGACTGGTAAGTATGATGTTATTATTGAAAACATGGCTTTTGCTGAAATTCTTTCTGAAATCATTTCAATGTTTGATAGTGAGCTTGTTCAAAAGGAAAGATCTATTTTTAAGGGTAAGCTAAATAAAAAATTATTTGGAAATGTGACAATTTTAGAAGAACCACTAAATGAGATGTTTCCGGGATATACAACTTTCGACAGTGAAGGAACGAAGACTCAAAACAAAGTTTTAATTGAAGATGGTGTTCTTAAAACATATTTATATAGTAATAAAACTGCAGCCATTGATAATGTTAAATCATCAGGAAATTATTTTGGCCAAATGACAACGAGAAATATGTATTTTAAGCCTGGTGATAATTCATTAGAGGATTTAATTAATCACTTAGGTAATGGAATTATAATAGATCAGGTTATGATTTCGCATGGAAGTGTTTCTGTGGAAAAGGGTACTATTTCTATTCAGGTGTATGCTTCTTTAATAGAAAATGGCAAGATTGTAAGGGCGTTGGAACCATCAATTTTGACAACTGATATTTTTGAATTATTTAACAATTTTGAAAGAGCGGCAAACGATTTGGTGTTCATTAATATTGAAAGTGGTTCTCCGTCAGTTTTAATAAGAAATTTGAATATTGCCGGGGGATAGATATTTTAATAATATTTTTTACCCCACTCAACTTTAGTTAGAACA
>URBG01000016.1 GCA_900546055.1 uncultured Mycoplasmatota bacterium | reverse complement strand
GGGGGGTATACTATAAATAGCTAAAAGTCGACAAAAAAGAATCGATAAAAAAGTATAATAATAAGAAAACAATATAATTGAATTATAACGAAATGTTCGATATAATCATAATGTAAGAGAGTAGTTGATAGAATGAGAAGACGACAAAAAAATAAGAGACAGGTTAGAGTAATAGTTGGAATAAGTATTTGTTTGTTATTAATAATGACAGTAGGCTATGCGGCTTTTAGTACAAATTTAACTTTAACTGCCAAGGGTAATATTCATAATTTAGTTACTTTGGAAAAGCTTAAAAATAAAGTGGTAACATCTGGCGACGGTCTTTATATAGATACTTACGAGGAAAACAGATATATTTTTAAAGGAAGTAATCCAGATAATCATATAAAATTTAATAATCAAGACTTTAGAATAGTGGCTATTGAAAATGATAATACACTTAAGATAGTAAAAGAGGAAGGTGTAGGTATATCGTTTGATGTAGGATATGATTTAGCTTATAATAACGGTGAATTTTCTTCGCCAGCAAATTCTGTTCAAAATACGAGGTATAGTGCGGATAGTGCAGATTATTGCTATAAGCCAACAGAATCAGCTTATATAGGATGTGATATTTGGGCTGGTAAAGATAGCTTATATAGTAAAGATGGAGTAAAGCTTTCACAAATTCCTAGAGGGGGAACCGGTAAATATAATTTACCAGACTCGGATGCCTATATTAATGCTTATTTAAATGCGACACAATATGTTGGCAAGAATTTATCTAATACATATTATGGAACAATTAGTGATGATAAAGTTTATATTCAGGAGCATTGGTTTAATGTCGGTAGTGTAAATAAATATAAAATTAATGTTTCTGAGATTATAGAAAAAGAAAAAGAATACAAATGGAAAGGGAATATTGGTTTACTTAATATATCTGATTATTTGAAGGCACATTCTATGGATAATTGTGATGTTTTAACTTCAACTGCTAGCGAGGATTGTAGGAATAGTAATTATTTATATAAAAGCTCTTTATATTTTTGGTTAATTTCTGGTTGTGGTGGTCCTGATGGTTCATGGCTTGTAAATCCCAACGGAGGCTTTAATTGTTGGAGTTCAAGAGATGGATATAAAATTCTGCCAGTAATTTATTTAAAAGCGGATGTTAAATTATTAGGTTCAGGTACATCTTCTGATCCATATACTATAAAATGAGATACTTAGGTATCTTTTTTTGAATCTTTTGTTAATATTTGTCATAAATGCTTTTTCTACATTTTATTTACACATATTTTCATATAATGTGAATAAATATGAGTAGGTGAGGATATGAAAAAGGTTAAGCTAAAGAAAAAAAGAAAATTTAAATTTAGAATTCTTTTGTATGCATTTTTAGTGTTTTTTGGTTATCAGGTTTCTTATAATGTGATTATGAATTTTAAGCTTGCTCATACAAATGAGGATTTTATAAAGGCTTTACTTGTAGATTCTAATTATCATTTATTGTACGAAAAAAAAGCTAACAATTTATTAAGCAAGGCCTTTTCGTATTTTTTTGATGTGAATGAACCGGTATCAATTTTGGAAAATACTTTTCACTATAAAGCTAATAAGGTAGATACGCAGACTGTGGGATATGTAACAAATCCTAAAAAAGAAGAGGAACAAAAAGAAGTTAGTAAGGTAGAAGAACAACCTTCAGTCTATATTTATAATACCCATCAAGCCGAAGCTTATAAAGGTAAAGGATTACAGCAGTATAACATTACTCCGGGAGTTATGATGGCTTCATATATTTTTCAAGATAAATTAGCTAAACAAAATGTAAATGCTTTAGTTTTAGAAGATAATTTGATCGATTATATGAATTTAAATAATATGAAACATTCGCAAAGTTATAAAGCAAGTCGATATTTTATTTCAAAAACAATTAAAGACACGCAGTCTTTAAAGTTAATTTTTGATTTGCATCGTGATAGTATTCCAAAAGAGAAATCTACAGTAGTTATTAATAATAAATCATGTGCGAAAATAGTGTTTGTTGTTGGTAATGAGTATGATAATTATGAACAGAATTTAGCGCTTACCAATAAACTTAACCAGATGATTAAAGATAAATATCCGACTTTAACAAGAGGCGTTTTAATTAAAGGTGGTGCCGGGAATAATGGAGTGTATAATCAAGATTTAAGTACAAAAATGACCTTGATGGAGATGGGGTCTGATTCAAATACAATCGATGAGGTTTTAAATACAATTGAGCTTTTAGCGCCAATAATAGGAGAGTTTGTCCATGGATAAGAGAAAAATATTGAAAAGGATTTTCCGTTATTCACTTATGATTTGTTTTGCTACTTTTTTTGCCCTTTATATGTCGCAAAGTACGGGATATGTAGAATATGAAAATAGTAAGCAAGTAGCTTTAACGGAAAAGCAGATTAAAAAATTTGAAGCTGATGTTGCAGCCGGTAAAAAGATTGATATGAAGCAGTATCTTAAAACAAATGAAAAGAATTATCAAAATGGGATTTCCAAAGTGGGGCTTAAAATATCTGAAACGGCTGGAAGTGGAGTTAAAACAGTTGTTGAAAGTAGTTTTAAACTTTTGTCAAAACTCGGTGAGTAAGCTTTGAATAGGTGTGTGAAATGTGGTATGATTATTAAAGGTGATATGATGGATGAATTAATAATTGGGAGTCACGTTTCTTATAATGGAACTGGAGGCTTAGCTGGTTGCGTAATTGAAACTTTAAAATATGGGGCGAATACATTTATGTTTTATACAGGGGCACCTCAAAATACCGTGCGTGCTGATATCGACATGGAATTGACTGATTTAGCGCATAAAACAATGAAAGAACAAGGCATTGATATAAACAATGTTATTGTTCATGCGCCTTATATTGTCAATTTAGCTAATAATAAAGATTTAGAAAAATATGATTTTTCAATTAAATTTTTAAAGCAAGAACTTAAAAGAAGTGCGATGTTAGGAATAAATAAAGTAGTTTTACACCCAGGAAGTCATGTTGGACTTGGTGAAGAAGAGGGCTTAAAAAACATTATTTATGCTTTAAATCAAGTTCTTGAAGGTGATGGACCAATTATTTGTTTAGAAACGATGGCAGGCAAAGGTACAGAACTTGGAAAGACTTTTGAAGAAATTAAAATAATAATCGATGGAATTGATAATAAAAAACGCGTAATGGTGTGTTTAGATACTTGTCACATTAGTGACGCAGGCTATGATTTGGATGATTTTGATAGAGTTTTATCGGAATTTGATGAAGTTATTGGTTTAGACAAACTTGGCTGCGTTCATATAAATGATAGTAAAAATGTTTATGGTTCTCATAAGGATAGACACGCTAATATTGGATTTGGTGAAATTGGTTTTGACAATATGATCAAAATTATTTATCATCCAGCATTAAAAAAAGTTCCTAAAATTTTAGAAACTCCTTATATTCCATTGACTGAAAATTCAAAAGATAGAACTTATCCACCATATAAACAAGAAATTGAAATGATTCGCCAAAAAAGATTCAATCCTAATTTAATTCAAGATATTAGGGATTATTATAATAAATAACCACCAAATTTTGCGCGATATTCGTCATATAGTTTAACTATTTTATCGTAGTTTTCACTGGTTAAATGTTCTTTAAGATAACTTTTAACGTTGCTGTCATCTTTGTATAGAACTTCTTCAAATCTATTTTTGGTGACATCGTAAAGAACATTTAATTCTTTTTTGTTTAAATTGATATTGTTTTTTATGGCAAAATCGTTTATATTATTTATGGTAATTTTATTTATATATTGTTTTATTAAGTTGTTCATAATTCCCCCTTTATATAAATATATGCGAAAAATTAAAATAAGTTAATCAAAGGAGGTGACACTTGGGATGAAAAAAAGAATAAAAAAAGAAAAGCCAATGAAATCACTGGTTAAAGGACCACTTTTTAAACGTCGTAAACCTTTGCATTATTCTTCAGGTTACAAGGTTAATAAAGATATTAAACAGGAAATAGAAAAACGTTATAATATTTTAACGGGAATTATTGTTTTTGCAATTATTGTTTTAATGGGTGGTTTATTTTTTATTCAAATTGTTAAAAATGATTATTATAAGGCGGAAGTTCAGACTTTAACGCAAAAGACAATTGAAGGGCCAAGTGCGCCACGCGGAAGAATTTATGACCGTAATGGAAAGCTGATTGTTGATAATAAGGCGGATAAAGTTATTTATTATCAAAAACCATCAAATGTATCGGTAAAAGACGAAGTGAAAGTAGCCTATAAACTTTCAAGCATGATTGATTTAGATTATTCTAAATTATCTTCAAACGATTTGAAAACTTTTTGGATAAAAAATAACAAGGAAAAAGCTAAAGAAAAGATAACTGACGAAGAATGGGATAAACTTGAAAAAAGAAAGCTAACAGTTGATGATATTGAAAAGTTAAAGTTAGAAAGAGTTAGTGATGAGGATTTATCAGTTTATACAGAGGCTGACAAGAAAGCTGCTTATATTTATACTTTAATGAATACGGGTTATTCTTATGCTGAAAAGATTATTAAGGATACAAATGTTACTGACGAAGAGTATGCATTAGTAGCTGAAAATATAAGTAGTTTAAATGGTGTTAATACAAAACTTGATTGGCAGCGTGTTTATCCATATGGTGATACTTTCAAATCATTATTAGGGAATGTATCGACTAGTAAAACGGGTATTCCTTTAGAACTTAAAGACCATTATCTTGAAAAGGGCTATAGTTTAAATGATCGTGTAGGTATTAGTTATTTAGAATATCAATATGAAGATATTTTAAAAGGAAAGAAAAATAAATATCAAGTTATGGATGATGGCTCATATAAATTAATTAAAGAGGGTTCACGCGGCAATGATATTGTTTTGTCAATTGATATTGAATTACAAAAGGCTGTTGAGGAAATTTTAACTGAGGAAGTTAAAAAGACGAAGAAAGAACTTAATACAGAATTTTATAATCGTTCATTTGTAATAATTACTGATCCACAGACTGGCGAAGTTTTAGCAATGGCAGGTAAACAAGTTAAAGATGAAAATGGACAGCAAGTTGTGTATGATTATACGCCAGGGAATTTAACCTCGCCAGTAGTTATGGGTTCGGTGGTTAAAGGTGCGAGTCAAATAGTTGGTTATAATACTGGCGCTTTAAAAATTGGAGAATATCGTCAAGACACTTGCGTTAAAATAGCCGCAACACCTGAGAAGTGTTCTTGGAAACGTTTAGGTAGGTTAAATGACATTAATGCTTTAGCTTATTCTTCAAATACTTACCAATTTTATACAGCGATTAAAGTTGGTAAAGGAAATTACAAATATAATAAACCGCTTACGATTGATAAGGAAGCGTTTAATATTTATCGTAATACTTTCAGTCAATTTGGCTTAGGGGTTAAAACAGGCATTGATTTACCAGTTGAAAGTTTAGGCTATAAAGGAGAAAAGACGACATCAGGATATTTGTTGGACTTTTCAATTGGTCAGTATGATACGTATACGCCTATTCAATTAGCGCAGTATATTGGGACTATTGCGAATGGCGGTAAAAGAATGCAACCTTATTTATATAAGGGATTATATGATGAAAATTCTAAAACTAAAGTTAAAGATGAGACGGAACCAAAGGAACTTAATAAAGTTGACACTAAACCAGAATATATGGATAGAGTTAAGCAAGGATTTGAGGCTGTTTTAAAATACGGAACAGGGGCTGGATACATTGATATGACTTATAAACCAGCAGGAAAAACGGGAACAAGTCAAAGCTTTATCGATACAGATGGCGATGGCATAGTTGATAAGGAAACAATTACAACGACGTTTGCTGCTTACGCACCATACGATAATCCAAAGGTGACCTTTACAATAATTTCACCTGACGTGTCAAGAAGTGACGGACGTTCAACCTACCAATCAAATATTAATAAGCGAATTGCCCAGCAAATTTCTAAAAAATACTTTGAAATTTATAAATAATTTGCTATAATGTAAATAGACATGTAAAAAAGGAGGGATAACTATGGCAAAAAAAGGAGAAGTTAGAGAAAATATAACTCTTGTTTGTACTGTATGTAGTTCAGAAAATTATCGTACACCTAAAAATAAAAGAAATACTCCAGAACGTTTAGAATTAAATAAATATTGTCCTAAGTGCAAAAAAACAACTGCACACAAGGAGAAAAAATAATTAGGAGGATTACTTTATGATCAATATTAACGATATTAAAAACGGGATGACGGTAATTGTTGATGGCAATATTTGTCAGATAATTGAATTTTTACACGTTAAGCCTGGAAAAGGCCCTGCTTTTGTTAGAACAAAGCTTAAGAACTTAAGAACTGGGGCAACTGTTGAACACACATTTAATACGAATATTAAGCTAGAAAAAGCAATTATTGAAAAAGTGTCTATGCAGTTTTTATACGAAAATTCAGGAAGTTACAATTTTATGAATATGGAAACATATGAGCAAATTGAACTTTCAAAAGAACAATTAGGTGATGATGCCAAGTATTTGAAAGAGGGAATTAACGCTGATATTTCTTTCTATCAAGGTGAATTACTTGGAATTGTGTTACCAGAAAAAATTGAATACGTAGTTACTAGTACCGAGCCGGCAGTTAAGGGGAATACGGCAACTAATGCAACTAAAGAAGCTACATTAGAAAACGGTCTAATAGTTAAAGTTCCATTATTTATAAATGAAGGTGAAACCGTGGTTGTTTCAACTAAAGATGGAAAATACGATTCTAGAGCTTAATTAAAATAAAAGAATAAAGAGGTGCGTGAATATGCTAGAGAAAAATAGGTTTTTAGCGATCAAAAATTTAGCTAAAGATATTAGAAAAGAAAATGAAAAATTATTTAAAGCATTTGCTAAAGAAACAGTAGATGATGCAGTTAGAGAAAAAGAAGAATTCATTGAATCAGTAGTTGATAGTATGGACATTGCTTTTAGCGATGGAGAGCAAGGAAAAGAAGAAAGACAAATTTTCCGTGCTAATCTATTAATACCAGATGATTTGGATTTCTTTAATGCATATTCTAAAGATAAAAACATTCGTAATTTGATGAATAAATATGCAGTAGGAATCGAAGATATTATGAGCAAAATTACAGAATTAAATATCTATGGTAAATATATCGACATCTTTAGTGAAGAGGAAGAAAAGAAAACTGAAGACGATTTCGTTGATGAAATGGTTAATCTTTCTTCTAAAGAAGCTGAAAGCTTATTAGATGAGATCGAAGATTTATCTAGCGTAATGGAAGAATTAGATATTCCTACTGAGGAGACTAAGGAAGAGGCTGACGTAGCTTTAGAACCTGAAGTAATTGAGGAAGAGACAACTAAAGATGAAGAAGTTGTTTCAGAAGAATCTGAAGAACCAGCTTTAGAAATGAAAGATATGGAAATTAATGATGAGTTTGAGGATATCAGCAATGCTGTTTCAGGTTTCGTTGATGAATATACTAAAGTTAAAGATGATTTAGACATAGCAGAAGCAAAATTAAAGAAATTTAATGCTGAAAAAGATGAATTGGCAAGTCAAATTACAGCTTTGAGAGATGAAAATGAAGAACTTAAGAAGAGTAATTTGGAAAGTGCTGATGCTTTAAATAAAGCTCGTGAAGAAGCTAAAATGATTTCTAATGAGAACGTAACTTTAAAAGAACAAATTAAAGTTATGGAAACTAAAGTTAGACAATCGGCTGAGTTGCTTAAGAAGATTTATAATAGTATTCCAAAGAAATAGAAAAAATCTATTTCTTTTTTGTTTACACTTTTGCAAAAAATAGGAGTCTTTGGAGAATAATACCTTTAGGGTAATGAAGTTAGTGTTTCTATTATAAAAAATTAGAGATGTTACAAAAACTGTGACATTTTAATTGAATACGAAGGATTTTTGTTTTAAACAATTAAAAGCATATTATTAATTTGATTATGAATTTTCTTTATTAATATAGATTAAATATACTTTTTAGTTATATTTGGTATGTTTTTGCTTGACAAACGTATAATTAGAATGTATAATCGTATAGGAAATGAAAAAAGGAAAGAAGAAGTATCCACTTCTCACCTGATTACGAATAGTAATAGGTTAATGCCAATTAAGTTAATACTAATAGGTAAAGTGGATACATTCGTATTCACTTTTTTATGGAGGTGTCAGGTATCGCAAGTAGAGAAAAAGATTTATACATAAACGAACAAATTCGTGCAAAAGAAGTATTAGTAATTGGCCCAAATGGGGAACAATTAGGAGTAAAACAAATTAAAGATGCACTTACTTTAGCGTCTTATGCTGGTTTTGATTTGGTTTTAATTAATCCAAATGGTAAACCACCAGTATGTAAAATAATGGATTACAATCGTTACAAATATGATCAAAAGAAAAAACAAAAGGAAAATATGAAAAGACAAAGAGAGACTAATCTTGATATGAAAGAATATAGGCTATCTGTCTCTATCGATATTCATGATTTTAATACGAGAGTAAACAATGCAACTAAATATTTACAAAAGGGACATAAGGTTAAAGTAACTATCCGTTTCAAGGGTAGAGAAATGGCGCATCAACATCTTGGTAAAGAAGTATTACTTCGATTTGCAGAGGCAGTTAGTGAGTATGCAACAGTTGAGCAACAACCTAAGCTAGATGGACGTTTTATGAATATGATACTCGCACCGATTAAGGAAAAATAGGAGGAAAAATTATGGCTAAAAAGACTCAAAAGACTCATAAGGGTTTAGCAAAAGTTATAAAAGTAAGAAAAGGCGGTTCTATTAAATATCAACCAGCTAATAAAAATCATAAATTAACTCATAAAAGTAATGCTTCTAGAAGAAGAAGACATCACGAATCTGAAATGCATAGTTCAGATATTAAGAGAGTTAAAGAATTAATCAATAAATAAAATTAAAGGAGGACAATATATATGACAAGAGTTAAAGGTGGTACGATTACTCGTGCTCGTCACAAAAAAGCTTTAAAACAAGCTAAAGGTTATTTTGGAAGTAAACATAAATTATATAAAACTGCTAAAGAACAAGTAAGACATTCATTAATGTATGCTTATAGAGATAGAAGAACGAAAAAGAGAGATTTTAGAAAGTTATGGATTACAAGAATCAATGCTGCTTGTAGACAAAATGATATTTCTTATTCAAGATTTATTAATGGTCTATCTAAAGCTGAAATTGAAATCAACAGAAAAATGCTTTCAGAGATCGCTATTGATGATCCAAAAACTTTTGCTGGGTTAGTAGCTACTGCTAAAGAAGCACTATCTGGTAAAGAAATTAAAGAAGCTCCAAAAGCTGCAGCTAAAAAAGAAACTGTTAAAGTAGAAGAAAAGGCTGCTCCTAAAAAGGAAGCTAAAGCAGAAGAAACTAAAGAAGATATTTCAAAATTAACAGTTGCTGAACTTAAAAAATTAGCTAAAGAAAAAAATGTAGAAGGATATTCTACAATGAAAAAAGCTGAATTACTAGATGCCTTAAAATAAGGTGTCTTTTTACATCAAAAAATATGACTTATCTAGAGCCATATTTTTTTTGTTTACCTGATAATTCTGATATTGTTCCACCTGGTTTTACAGAAATTGTATTATTTTCTTCGGTTAAAATTTCTTTAGGATCGCCATCACAATTGATAGGATAGTAGGGAATTCCATCTG
This sequence comes from uncultured Mycoplasmatota bacterium, assembly GCA_900546055.1. Classification (GTDB taxonomy): domain Bacteria; phylum Bacillota_I; class Bacilli_A; order RF39; family UBA660; genus Coprosoma. Next base: position 22,200 of record URBG01000016.1, on the reverse strand, counting down.
TAAATGTTAATTCTAAACTGTCAGTTGAAAAAACAGTATTTGGATCTAAACCCATAATTCCATTTTTAGAAAATGGTGTACATCTAGAAACCATTTTAAATAAGTCGCTTTTGTTATGAACAATGGCAACTTCAAACATATTGTCACACATGTTAGCATGTGGATTAATATTTAAATTAGCAAAAGATCTACCATTAAATATGGCGAAGAATATTGCTTCAGTTTGAACTGTTTCTCCGTTAGCGGTGTAAGTGATTTGATATGGATTTCTGATGATATCTTTATATAATTTTTCATCCGTTAGTAATTTTCTGGCTCCATATCTAACATAACTAAATGTTCCTACATCCTTTTTATCATTACTTTTGTCTATTAAATAAGTTACAGGGGCAAGGATGCCTCCAGCAGCTACATAGGCAATTGGTTGATTGTTTACGATTATTATTTGACGATTTTCTACAGTTCCATTTAAAAGTAGGGAAGTAGCTTTTACAGGGTTATATCTTGGAAGATAAGTGTTTGGCCCCATATCATTGGTAGTTCCCCCTGGAATATGACCATAAATGGCGTGTTGTTCTTCAAGTCCGTGAAAGGCTTCATATGCTTCGCTTACAGTGCCATCGCCACCCATTGTTAAAATGACATCAAATTCATTATTTAATCTTGGAACTTGATCAATAATATATCCGGGATATTCGCTTTCTAGTAAGGTTGGATTATATCCTGCTTTTAGGATTTTTTCAGTAATTTTAGGAAGTTTGTGTTCTTTAAATCCTGAGGCGTGTTTATTATATATAAGACAGCAACTTTTTCTCATGATGCATCCCCCTTTTTGTCTTTTAATATTATACACTTTTTATGTTAAAAATCAAGTTGATGAACTAAAATTATGTGATTGTGATATAATTATATTAGGAAGGTGAAACAATATGTATGAAGGCAAAAAAATATTTGTACTAGGCATGGGGCGTAGTGGAGTAGCTGTCAGTAAATTATTAAATAAAAAAAATCATATTTTATTAACTGATATTAAGTGCGATGATTATGATTTAATTAATGATTTAGAAGATTTAGGTATAAATGTGGTTATTACAAAAGAGCAAGGTGGGCAAGCTGAACTTTTAAACGATAAATTTGATTATGTTGTTAAAAATCCTGGAGTAAGAGCTGATAATGAAGTGGTTGTTAAGGCGAAAAAATTAGGCATTCCAGTTATTAATGAAATGGAAGTAGCTTATAATTTATTACCAAAAGGGGTTAAAATTGTTGGTATTACTGGTTCTAACGGAAAGACAACGACAACTTATTTAACTTATGAAATTTTGAAAATGGCAGGGTTACCAGTTAGATTAGGTGGCAATTTAGGAATTGCATTTTCTTCATTTGTAGAAGAGGTTGAGCAAAATGATATTTTAGTTTTAGAGGTATCTAGTCACCAGTTAGTTGATTTTGATAAATTTAAAACAGATATTAGTGTATTTACTAATTTAAGTGAAGTTCATATTGATATGTTTGGAACGTATGATAAATATAAGAAAAATAAACTTCGTATTTTTAATCATCACACTGATAAAGACGTAGCTATTTTAAATGGTAAAGATGATGAAATAGTTAGATTAACTAAAGGTATTCCATCTCAGAAATTATATTTTTCAAGTGAGAGTGAAGCAGATTGCTATATTAAGAATAATCAGATTTGGTATAAAGGAAACCCAGTTTGCGAATTAAATGATATTAGAATTAAGGGTATGCATAATTATGAAAATGTTATGTGTGCAATTATGGTAGCTAAACAATTTAATGTTTCTAATGAAGTGATTAAAGAAGCTTTAGATAACTTTGGTGGAGTTGAACATCGTATGGAATTTGTTAGAAGAATTAATGATCGTGAATTTTATAATGATTCTAAGGCAACTAATAATAAGTCAACAATAGTAGCTTTATCTTCATTTGATTCACCTGTTATTTTATTGTTGGGTGGGTTAGATAGAGGTCAGTCCTTTGATGAACTAGATAATCATTTAGAGCATGTTAAAAATGTTGTATGTTATGGTGAAACAAGAGATAAAATTAAAAAGTATTGCAAGCAGAAGGAAATTGATGTAACTATAGTTGAAGATTTAGACGAGGCTGTAAGATTAGCCTATAACTTATCTGAAGCAGGAGATACGATATTATTAAGTCCGGCTTGTGCAAGTTGGGATCAATTTAAATCGTTTGAAGAACGAGGAGACAAGTTTAAAGAAATTGTTGATAATTTACAATAATTTCTTTTTTTATGTCGTTTTTAATTGACAAACTTTTGTTCGATATGTATAATCTTTATAGATGATAGGAGTGAGAAGATGCTTAATTTATATATTGACTTTGACGGAGTAATTATGAATACAATTGATGTAACTTATAAAATGGCTGATGATTTAGGGATTGAACGTAATTATGAAAATTATTTAAAGTTTTATCAAAAGCTTGATTGGAGAGAGGTTTTAAATAAAAGTGAGGCGATTAGTGATAGTTGGAACTGTATTCAAAAGATTATAGAGAGTAATAAATTTAATGTATCTATTTTAACTCATGTTACTTCAATTAGTGAAATTGAAGAAAAGGTTAAAATAATTCGTAAACACTTTAGGGATATTACAATTATTCCAGTGCCAAAATCTATTTCAAAAACGGAAATGCTTAAAGCCGAAGGCTCAGTGTTGGTTGACGATTTTGTTCATAATTTAAAAGAATGGGAAGCGGCCGGCGGATACGGTGTGCGTTTTGATTTGGATATGGATGGCAAAGGCTATCCTGTAGTTGATAGATTAGATGTTTTGATTGATATGCTTGATTAAACCGATTATTTCGGTGTGACTTTACATAATTTTAGAAGAAATGTTTATAATATTTATTCTTTCTTGACTTGGACTTTTGTTGGGTGGTATTATTATATTGATAGTAGGGACTATTAATAATATAGGAGGAAAGAAAATGCGTAATAAAAATATTTTAATCGGTGGATTAATGGCAATTGTTGTAGTAATGGCAGTAGGATATGCCGCTTTTGCTACTCAATTAAATGTTAATGGTACAGCTAATATTACATCATCATGGAAGGTTGCTTTTGATACAACAAAAACTTCAGCTTATACAGCAACAACAGGGTTAACTGGAGCAACTGCCCCAACTGGTACTATTACTTTTGGAAATGATCAAACTGCAACGTTAGTAGCTAACCTTAATCAACCGGGGGATAAAATGGTATTTACTTTAACAGTAAAAAACACAGGAACTTTAAAAGCTAAACTTGGAGCTCCAACTTTAACAGGAACTTCATGTACTGTTAGTGGATTAACTTGTACAAGTACAAGTGGTCATATTAAGTTTACTGTAACTAATCCATCTCCAACATCACTTGCAGCAACAACAGGAACTTCAACAATAACTGTAACTGCTGAATATCCTAATACGACAATTAGTAGTGCATCAACTGAATCAGCATCACTTAAAGTGTCATTAAACGCTTCACAAGATACAGCTGCATAATATTGTTTATTAAAATTATCTTTAATTAGATAATTTTTTTGTTTTTTAAAGTGAAATATAACTTGCTAAAAAGTAGGCACTATATAAGGAAAAAAATTAAAATTATATTTTAAGTGCGAGGAAACCCACTTTTTTTGTCTAGTATGATAAAAAAAGGTTAAAATGCTGTACAAAAGCTTTAGAAAAATGGTATAATTATAACTACATGGAGATGAGGCTATGTTAGTTTTAGCGAAGGTAGTCATGGCTATAATGATCGGTTTTGTCTTTTCAGTATTTTTTGGTTATTTTGTAGTAAAGTGGCTGAAAAAAGAAAAGTTAGGACAAAATGTTAGTAAGACATTAGGAAAACGCCATGAAGAGAAACAGGGAACACCAACGATGGGCGGAATTATGTTTATTATACCGACCCTCATTATTATGTTAGGTCTAATTTTGACCGATAAAGTCGATGTAACAGCCAACTTGTTTGTCGTGTTATTTGTCTTTTCGGCATATGCTTTATTAGGCTACGTTGATGATTATTTAGTCGTCAAAAAGCATAATAACAAAGGTTTACCAATTATTGTGAAGTTATTCGCGCAGTTGGTAATCGCATTAGTATTTTTTTACATTTATTTAAGCAGTGGTAATGAACCGGTATTAGACATTAATACTTTAGGTATTAAAATTAATCTGGGCTGGCTCTATGGACTATTCTTATTATTTGTATTAGTGGGAAGTAGTAATGCAGTAAATATTACTGATGGATTAGATGGTTTAGCTGGAGGTCTTTCAGCAATTGCTTTCTTTGCTTTCGGTATTATTAGTTGGGGTTCACCATGGACTGTTGGTAATGAGGATATCGCGATTTTCTGCTTTGTATTAGTGGGATCGTTAGTAGGATTTTTAGTTTACAACAGTCATCCAGCCAAAGTGTTTATGGGTGATACTGGTTCACTTGCTTTAGGAGCCGCTTTGGGTAGTGTAGCTATTATTAGTAACCATGAGATTACATTAATTGTTGTGGCTGGAGTGTTTATTATTGAGACACTTAGCGTTATTATCCAATTAATTGCAATTAAGAAATTTCATACTAAGGTATTTCGAATGGCACCTTTACATCATCACTTTGAAAAGTTGGGGTGGACAGAGGTCGATATCGTAAGATTATTTTGGTCAGTAGGATTAATTCTTAGTATGGCAGCCATCGGCTTTGGCGTATGGCTATAAAAGAGGAGGAAGAAAAATGAGTAGAACAAAAGAAATAGAAATTAAAGTTGAAGGAACTGAATGGGAAGAGGCAATGGATAAAGCTTATGAAAAAGCTAATCAAAAAGTAAAAATCGATGGCTTTCGTCCTGGAAAAGCTCCAAAAGATGTTTTCTTAAAAAAATATGGTAAAGAATCATTATTTATGGATGCGGCTGATATCGTAATTGAAAAGGCTTACGGACAAATGCTTGAAGATAATAAGGATGTAGTTACTGAATTAGTTGCTAGACCTGATATTGAATTAAAGAGTATTGATGAAAAAGCAGTCGAATTTAAATTCGTTCTTACTTTAAAACCTGAAGTTAAATTAGGAAAATATAAAAATTTAGATGTTAAAAAAGAAAAAGCTGCAGTTACAAAAGAAGAAATTGAAGAAGCAATTAACAATATGCGTCAAAGATTTGCAGAAAATGTTCTTAAAGAAGGTGCAATTGCTGAAGGTGATGTAGCAATTATTGATTTTGAAGGTTTTGTTGATGGTAAAGCTTTCGATGGTGGTAAAGGCGAAAACTATTCTTTAACAATTGGTAGTGGAACTTTTATTCCAGGTTTTGAAGAACAACTAATTGGACTTAAAGCTGGAGACGAAAAGGATGTAGTAGTTACTTTCCCAGAAGATTATCATGCTGAAGATTTAAAAGGTAAAGAAGCTACATTTAAAGTTAACGTTCATGAGGTTAAAGAGATTACTGTTCCAGAATTAGATGAGGACTTCTTTGCTGATTTAGGAATGGAAGGCATTGATACAAAAGAAAAATTAGAAGCTGAAATTTCTGATAATATTTTATCGCATAAAGAAAGTGAAATTGAAAATAAATTTATGGATGCTTTATTAGATGAGGCGGCTAAAGGCGTAGAAGTTGAAATTCCAGATGTAATGGTTGAAGAAGAATTAGACCGTATGGTTTCCCAATACCGTGAACATTTACAAATGCAAGGTATTTCACTTGAACAATTCTATCAATTTACTAATTCAAATGAAGATGCTTTACGTGATCAAATGCGTGAGGAAGCTACTAAGAGAATTACCTATAGACTTATGCTTGAAGAAATTGCTAAACAAGAAAAACTTGAAATTTCTGATGAGGATGCGGCTAATGAAGCAGAAAAAATGGCTGAAAAATATCAAATGGACAAAGAAGAATTTCTTAAACTATTTGGTGGATTAGAAATGGTTAAGTATGACATGGAAATGCGTAAGGCTATGGAAATCATTAAAGGTGATGAAAAATAATTTTAAAGGGTTAAATTTTAATCCTTTTTTATTTGACAATTAATTGTCAAAAGGTTATTATATTTATAGTTTAAGGATAGTAAGGTTGGTGAACAATGGAAATAAAAAAGGCATTAATTCTTTTGTTTGGTGTACTATTTTTATGTGCGTGTTTTACTTATAAAGGTGAAGAAGTAGGACAAGGAAGTCATGTTTTGGCTACCCTATATAAATCTGTTAATCACGATGATGAAAGAGAGACTAATACTTCTTCAGCTTGCGCACTTTTGTCTTCTTTTCCTGAAGATAAATTTAGTGAACAACTTAAAACAATGAAAGTAGAGATTATATATTTATATAATACTAATGAGGCAGCATTTACTTATGAAAACTTGATCGATGGTTATACATTAAGTAAGAACGGTGATCGGGAAGATTACGCCGCAAGTGTTAATAAGCTTCCAGCGGCTGTATATGCTTATAGACAGGCAGATAATGGCAAATTAGATTTGAACAAAGAACTAGCCTATGAGCCTCGTCATTATCATAATGGAGCAGGTATAGTTAAAAATAGTGCGTTTGGAACTAAATATAAAATATCGGAATTACTTGAATATATAATTAGATATAGCGATAACGCAGCTTATGATATTTTGGTCGATGAGCTTAAAACTGATAATATTAGAGAATATTGGATTAATTTAGGTTATGATATCATTTATAATGATAACTTTGGAAATATGAGTCCAAATGCCGGAAGTCTTTATGCAAAAGAAATATATAAATATTATTTAGATGGGTCCTATAATGCGAAGAAATTAGTTTCTGATATGAAAAATTCAGCTGACATGGATACAATTAAATTTGATGATAGTTATCAAGTTGGGCATAAATATGGAAGCTTTGAGGAACATTATAACGATGTAGCTATTGTGTTTGCTGAATATCCTTATAGTATAACGATTATGAGTACAATGGGGGATACTGTTTACAAGGATCAATTATTTTTAAAGACGCATAAGCTATTACAGCAGTTTAACAATCAATATTGGATAGAAAAACAGAACTATTGTAAAACGATAAAACCTAGTATAAACTAGGTTTTAAAATGGAAATTTTATTTCCCCATACAAATGTATGGAATTTGTTTTCGATTTATTATATAATTTAAATAGGGTGATAATATGTATGCACAGGTATTAGTTGAAATAAAAGCAAAAGCGATTGATAAAACTTTTACATACAAAATTCCAGATGGAATGATTTTAGAAATTGGAATGCGAGTTTTAGTTCCTTTTGGAAAAAGAACGCTTGAAGGTTTTGTTTTAAAGATAGAAGAAACTGGGGATTTTGATTATGAAGTAAAAAGTATAATTTCAGTTACTGATGATCATCCTGTAATTAATGGGGAGATGCTTAAACTAGGTCAGTATATAAGTAAAAAAACTTTATCACCATTAATTTGTGCATATCAGACGATGCTTCCTAGTGCATTAAAGGCTAAAAACAATTTTACAATTAATAAAAAATACGTTAACTATTTAATAATCGGAGATACTTTACCAACTTTAAAAACTGATAAACAAAAAGAAATTTTTAATTTAGTGAAAGAAAAAGGCAAAGTATTAAAAAAAGAGGTAACTGATATTTCAGCTTACACGGTAAAGTCTTTTATCGATAAAGGATATTTTAAAGAGATAAAAGAAGAGGTATATCGTCTTGATGATGATACAGCTTTGAATAAATTAAATCATGATTTAACGAGTGAGCAAGCTGAAGTGATTTCTAAAGTAAAACTTGATTTGTTTAAACCATATCTATTACAGGGGGTTACAGGTAGCGGTAAGACTTTAGTTTATATAAGAATTATTGAGAAAGTTTTAAACCTTGGTAAGGAAGCCATATTATTGGTTCCAGAAATAAGTTTAACACCGCAGGTTGTTAAAATATTTAAACAAAATTTTGGAAAGGTTGTAGCTATTTTGCATAGTGGATTAAGTGATGGTGAAAAATACGATGAATGGCGTAAAATTGAAAAGGGTGAGGTGTCAATTGTTGTTGGGGCTAGAAGTGCTATATTCGCGCCGTTTACTAATCTAGGGGCTATTATTATTGATGAAGAGCATTCAGCCACTTATAAACAGGAAAACACACCAAGATATAATGCAATAGATGTAGCCATAAAGCGTGCTAGAACTTATGATATTCCTTTGATTTTAGGTAGCGCGACACCATCTGTGGAAAGTTATACAAGAGCGCTTACGGGAGCTTATGAGCTTTTAGAAATGAAAAACAGAGTTAATCACAATTTACCTAAAGTTACGTTGATTGATATGAAAGATGAATTTAAGAAGGGTAATAGAATATTTTCATCTTTGTTTAAAGAAAAAATTAATACGGCTTTAGAAAATGGTGAGCAGGCAATTGTCTTACTTAACAGACGGGGTTTTTCAACGGTTATTAGTTGTAAAGAATGTGGATACACACATAAATGTCCGAATTGTGATATACCTTTAACTTATCATAAAAGTACTAATAGTATGAAATGTCATTACTGTGATTATACGGCGCCTAAATTAAATATATGCCCAGAATGTCATAGTAAAAATATTAATGCTTTAGGTATGGGAACTGAGAGGTTAGAAAGTTTGATTAATGAGCAGTTTCCTTTAGCAAAAACAATTAGAATGGATGTTGATACAACAAAGAATAAAGGGGCTCATGGACGAATAATCGAAGCGTTTCGCGAGGGAAAATACAATGTTTTAGTTGGGACACAGATGATTTCTAAAGGACTAGATTTTCCTAATGTTACGTTAGCTTGTGTAGTTAATGGTGATAGTTCACTTAACATTCCAGATTTTAGAAGTGCGGAGCGAACATATCAGCTTTTAAATCAAATTGCCGGAAGGGCTGGACGAGCTTTGAAAAAAGGAGAAGTTATTATTCAAGGCTTTAATATGAATCATTATAGTATTGTAACGGCTAGTAAACATGATTATGAAAAATTTTATCGTGAAGAAATTAAAATTAGAAAAGCGCTTAAATATCCGCCTTTTTATAATTTGGCTTATATTAGAATAAGTGGTAAGAAATATGAAGAAGTTACGGATGAGGCTTCCAAAATAGCTTATTATTTAAAAAAAGAAATTCCTAATAATATTATTTTAGGTCCAAGTACGGCAAATATGCCGAAGATTAATAATATATATTATATGGGAATAATTATAAAGTTTAAAAACACGGCTGAAATTATTGATTCTTTAGTTTTTATTAATAAAAAATATAGTACTAATAATAAGGTTAAGGTAGAAGTGGATTTAAATCCTTCGAAAATATAGTTATTTGGTTTAAAATGTGTTAAAATTAAAGATAGGGTGATGATATGGATTTTGATAAAATTGAAGTGAAAAGAGACCCAGTTATTATTTTTATGGGAACTCCGGAATTTAGTGTTCCAGTATTAGAAGGCTTAATTGATAATTACAAAGTTAGAGCAGTTGTAACTCAGCCAGATAAACCTTTTGGTAGAAGTGGGGCTTTAAAAGCATCACCAATTAAAGAGGTGGCAATGAAGCATAATATTTTGTGTTTGCAACCAAGTAAAATTAAAGATGCTTTACAAGAAATAAATGCTTTGGAACCTGATTTGATTATTACTTGTGCTTATGGAAAAATTTTGCCAATAGAATTATTATTAATTCCTAAAATAGGCTGCATTAATGTGCATGCATCACTACTTCCTAAACTGCGCGGTGGGGCACCAATTCATCATGCTATAATTGATGGATATTCAAAAACTGGTATTACGATTATGTATATGTCTGAACAAATGGATGCTGGTGACATAATAAGCCAAGAGGTAGTTGAAATTACAAAGGAAGATACAGCGTCTAGCTTACACGACAAATTAAAAGTAGTTGGACGTGATTTGCTTTTAAAAACTTTACCAAGTATTTTGGACGGTACTAATGATCGTATAAAACAAGATGAAGCTTTAGTTACTTATGGTTTTGTAATTAAAAGAGAAGATGAAAAATTAGATTTTACAAAAACTAAGAGAGAAATTATTAATCAAATTCGTGGTTTGAATTCTTGGCCAGGTGCTTATTGTTATTTTGAAGAAAAAATCATGAAAGTATGGAGTGCTTATCGCACGGAAAACTTATTTGAACTTGCTTATCCAGGAGAAATTACTGCCATTTATGAAGATGGATTTGGAGTGAAAGTTTCTAATGGTGAAGTTGTACTTACAGAAATTCAATTAGAAGGTAAGGGTAAGACTAAAGCTATAGATTTTATCCATGGTCATCCCGATTTAGTTGGGAAAGTATTGAGGTAGGATATAGAGATGTTTAAAAGAATAAGAGAGAGCGATTGGTATATAAAATTTAAGGAACTGTGGGCTAATCCTAAAACCCACGCAATGATTGTTTTAGCATTTTGGCTTATTTTTATGGTTGTGGCAATTGTTTTAGTTAGGGTAACTACTAATACTTCAGTGCCAACGCAAAAGATAGAGAAGGTGGCTACTAGTTTTGCAAACGTACAGAATTATGATTTTACTTATAAAACTAATGATTTAGAAATAAATGGTTCTTATTATGATGATGCTACTATATTTTATTTAAATAATAAGCGTTATTATGCTAAAGACAATGTATATTTGATTGATGATAAGGTTCAGAAGTTAGATAATTTTGATTTGAGTGTTTTAAAGTTAAACAGCAAAGTACTTAATAATTTAGTTAGTGGGATAACTCCAGCTGAAAATAATGATTTTAAACAATATATAGTTCCGCTAGATCGTTTTATAAATTTGTATGAATTAGATACAGACATGGATTTATCAAAAGCGGCAACTTATAATATAACGGTAAGCGTTTATACAAAGGATAAAGCAATAAATAAGGTTATTTTGGATTTATCTAGCTATTATACTTTAAAAACAGGGACTAATGTTAGTTATCCAGTAACAATTAATTATTATAATGTAAACAATGTATCTGATTTTGCAAAAGGGTACGATAAATTAGTAGAGGTGAAAGAATGACAGTACAACTTATAATATTTTTAGTCTGTTTAGCAGCAGTAATTTTCTTCTTTAAAAACTTCAATGCAAGTGTGTATTTTATAGTAATGGTTGATATATTTTTAAGAATTATTACTTATTTGAAAATAAATTATTTGAGGGATGATGCATTTAGTTTCTTTAATGTAATTCCGGCTAGTGTATTAGATATATTTAAAGGTTTTGATCTTGGAATATTTAATGAAATACTAGTGGCAATATACATTGTTGTTTATATTGTTTTTGAAGTATTACTTATTAGATTATTTATTAAGAAGAAATTTTAACAGTTCTATAGGAACTGTTTTTTTGTGAATTTAAGTCGAAAGGTTTTTCTTTGTTAAATAAGAACAAATGTATCTATCTTTAAAAAGCTTATTGTGGTATAATGTTTATGGTGATAATATGTATGCATATATTAAGGGACAAGTAAAAGAAATCGACAGCAATTATATTGTTTTAGATAATAATGGGATTGGTTATTTAATTTATACAGCCAACCCTTATTCGTTTGATATTGACAAGGAATATACAATTTATTTATATCAATATGTTAGAGAAGATGAAATAAGTTTATATGGATTTAAAACTTTAGAAGAGAAAAATTTATTTTTAAAGTTAATTGGGGTTAAAGGTTTAGGGTGTAAGATGGCTTTACCAATGATAGCTTTAGGATCACCTGATGGAATTATTGATGCAATCGAAAGAGAAAACATTTTATATTTAAAAAAATTCCCTAAAATTGGTGATAAAGTAGCGCGTCAAATTATATTAGATTTAAAGGGCAAACTAGTAGCTAAAGGTGAAGTTCAAACTAATAATTCAGATGAATTAGCCGAAGCATTAAGAGGACTCGGATATAAAAATGCTGATATAAGCAAAGTCGTAAAACAAATAAATGCAAATGATGAAATAGAAGTACAAATAAAAGAAGCTTTAAGATTATTATTGAAATAATGATTTATTAGGAGGTTAATATGGATGAAAGAGTAGTTACTAACCATGAGCTTGCAGAAGATACTTTCGAGGGAACAATAAGGCCTGATAGTATTGATGAGTATATTGGACAGGGTGAAGTTAAAGATAATTTAAATGTTTTTATTAAAGCGGCTAAAATGCGTGATGAAGCTTTAGATCATGTTTTGTTATATGGCCCTCCAGGGCTTGGAAAAACAACCATGGCATATATTATTGCTAATGAATTAGGTAGTAATATTAAAACTACTAGTGGTCCAGCTATTGAAAAAAGTGGTGATTTGGCAGCAGTTTTATCAACTTTGGAGCCAGGGGATGTTTTATTTATTGACGAAATTCATCGTATTCCAAGATATATTGAAGAAATTTTATATTCAGCAATGGAGGATTTTACTTTAGATATTATTGTTGGTAGTGACTCTTCAAGTCGTAATATTAGAATAGATTTGCCTCCATTTACTTTAGTTGGAGCAACAACTAGAGCCGGTGATTTAACTGGACCATTACGTGATAGATTTGGAATTATTTCAAAACTTAATTATTACACGGAAGAGGAGTTGACCCAAATTGTATTAAGAACAAGTAGAGTTTTAGAGTGCTCTATTGATGAGAATGCGGCAATTGAGCTTGCTCGTCGTAGCCGCGGAACGCCAAGAATTGCTAATAGGTTATTTAAAAGAGTGCGTGATTATGCTTTAGTTATGGGAAATGGAAATATTGATTTGAAAATTACTAAAATAGCCTTGGATAAATTAAAAGTTGATGCTTTTGGCTTAGATGAGACTGATTATAATTTATTAAAGTCAATTATTGAGAAATTTAATGGTGGTCCAGTTGGAATTGATGCACTTGCGTCTTCAATTGGCGAAGAGGTAACAACGATTGAAGATGTATATGAACCGTATTTATTACAAAATGGCTTTCTAAAAAGGACAAGTCGTGGTAGAATAGTTACAGAGAAAGCATATGAACATTTAAAAATGGACAAACAAGGTAATTTATTTTAAGTAGTACTGGATACTTTAGTATTCGGTTTTCTATTTTATAGAAAGAGTGATAGAATGGATTTAGAGAAGCAAATTGAACAAGGATTAGATAATGAATTAGTTAAAGAGTTCTTAAGTTTTTTGGAATCTACGCCTTGGGAGACACTTCCACTTATAACTGATTCTAGAATATTAGGTATGATTGGTCAGTTATCTGAAGATAGAAGGGAACAGCTAGGGTTATTATCAGATGTTGATGATTTAGCTTATACTTTTATTCCAGATTTTAGAGAATATAAAACGGCTGATGAACAACAAGAATTTCAGAAAATATATGATGGAGTGGCGCAATCAACACTTGGTTTAATGGAAAGATATCAAGAAGATTTGCCAGGGTTTCATCAGTCAGTAGCGGAAATTTATGATGGCGCTTCAGTACCCGAAATAGAACCTTCTGGACGCAGTAAATAGAAAGAGTGATAAAATGACAACTGAAGATTTTGATTTTAATTTGCCAGAACATTTAATAGCCCAAACACCGCTTGAAAAAAGAGATGCTTCAAGATTACTTGTTTTAGATAAAGAAACAGGTGAAATAGAGCATAGACATTTTACGGATATTTTAGATTATATAAATCCTGGTGATACTTTAGTTTTAAATGATACTAAGGTTATTCCAGCTAGATTAATGGGAACTAAGGTCGATACAGGTGCAGTAATTGAGATGTTAATGCTTAAAGAAATAGAAAAGGATGTTTGGGAATGTTTAACGAAGCCAGCTAAACGTGTAAAAGAGGGAACTTTAGTAACTTTTGGTGACGGTAAGTTACAAGCTGAATGTGTTTCAGTCGGTGAAGAGGGAATTCGTCATTTTAAATTAATTTATAAAGGAATCTTATATGAGATTTTGGATGAATTAGGAGAAATGCCTTTGCCCCCTTATATTCATGAGAAACTTAATGATCAAAATAGATATCAAACGGTTTATGCCAAAAATATTGGTAGTGCAGCTGCTCCAACGGCAGGACTTCATTTTACTCCAGAATTATTAGAGCAAGTAAAAGCTAAAGGAATAAATATTGCTTATGTTACTTTGCATGTTGGCCTTGGGACTTTTAGGCCAGTGTCAGTAACTAATGTTTCAGAACATAAAATGCATAGTGAATTTTATATTATGAGTAGTGAAACAGTTGATTTACTTAATGAAACTAAGAAATCTGGTCATAAGATTATAAGTGTTGGAACGACAACTACTAGGACTTTGGAAACAGTAATGAGTTTGTATGGGGTTTTTAAAGAATGTAGTGGTTTTACAGATATATTTATTTACCCAGGGTATCAATTTAAAGGTGTTGATAGATTAATTACAAATTTCCATTTGCCAAAATCAACATTGATTATGTTAGTTAGTGCTTTGGCAGGAAAAGAAAATATTATGAAAGCTTATAATGAAGCTGTAAGGGAAGAATATCGCTTTTTCTCGTTTGGCGATAGTATGTTTATAAAGTAGGTGATAAAATGGTGATTGTGATAACTGGTCCAACAGGGACTGGTAAAACTGAACTCAGCTTATTTTTAGCTAAGAAGTTAAAAGGTGAGGTTATAAATGCGGATAGTACACAGTTTTATAAAGGTTTAGATATTGCTACTAATAAGATAAAAGATAAAAAAGGCATTGTTCATCATTTGTTTGATATTACAGATATTACTCAGGATTATACAGTGTTTGACTATCAAAAGGATGCAAGGGCGTGTATTAATGATATTTTAGAACGTGGGAAAACGCCTATTTTGGTTGGGGGATCAGGTTTGTATATTAAAGCTGCTTTGTATAATTATGAGTTTGAAAATAAAGAAAATAATGATTATGAAGGTATAAGTAATGATGAGCTTTACAAAAGGTTATTAGAAGTTGATCCTGACACCAATATTCATTTAAATAATAGGGTTAGAGTGATAAGTGCTTTAAATTATTATGAAGCTAATCATAAACCATATAGTGAAAAAAGTAAGAATGAGGAATTATTATATGATACTTTGTTTATTGGATTAACAGCGGAGCGAGATATGTTATATTATAAAATAAATAAACGAGTTGAGGCAATGATGGAAGATGGATTGTTAGATGAGGCCAGGAGTGTTTATGATTCTGGAATTAGAACTAAAGCTGTTATGACACCAATTGGCTATAAAGAATTGTTTGATTATTTTGATGGTCAAAAAGATTTAAATGAATGCTTAGAATTAATCAAGCAAAAAAGTCGTAATTATGCTAAAAGGCAGTATACTTGGTTTAATAATCAAATGGATTTAAAATGGTTTAATGTTAATTATGAAAACTTTTTAAATACTGAAAATGAAATATTAGAATATATTACTAATAGAGATTAAGCACTATTAGTAATTTTTATTTTAACAAAGTATGTGCTATAATATTATTTATTCGAAGGTGATGACATGGGCTTATCAATAGTTAGAAAATTTGTCCCAGACTCATATGTTCCGACTGTGTATGATGTGGATTATAATCAGTTTTATGATAACGGAATTCGCTATGCTATTTTTGACGTTGATGATACGATTTTACCAGCTGATGATACATTAGTGACGCCTAAATTATCGGGGTTGTTTGATTATGTTCAAAAAGATATAGGCATTGATACATGCTTGGTTTCAAACGGTAGTAAATCAAGAGTTAAGCCTGTGGCTGAAAGTTTGCATTAGCTAATGCGTTTAAACCTTTATCGCGGGCTTTCACTGCAGTTCGAGGTTTCTTTGGTGAACAGGATATTTCTAGCAATACGGCGTTTATTGGTGATTCGGTATTTTTAGATATGCTTTTTGCGGATAGATTTCGAATGTATAAAGTATTAGTTGACTCTATTAGAGAAAATAGGTGGAATTTTAAAACTGTTTCTAATGATGTTGTGTAAGCGGTAATGACTATTCCACTTAAGCATGAAGGGTTTGAATTTGGTCGACATTATGAAAAAAAATAGCTAATTTTTTAGCTATTTTTATTTTGAATATAATATGCATAATATTCTTCTAAGGTTAAATTTTCATCATGAATTTGTTTGGCTACCTTAGTACCAACATAGCGATAATGCCATGGCTCATATTGATAACCGGTTATGTCTTCTTTATCTTTAGGAAATCTTAAGATAAATCCGTACTTATAAGCATTTTTTTGAAGCCATCTAAAAGCGTCAGTATTTTCAAAACTATTATCAATTTGGTTAATGTCAGTAGCTAATCCCGTTTGATGTTCAGAAAATCCGGGTCTTGCTGAGTAGGTGTCAGCAGCTGTTTTACCATCACGTTCAACGTAATTGTTATATAAAGTTACTTGATATTTGTAAGTACGATAAGCGGAAGCGTTTTTAATAACTATGTTATCAACGGTAGCAGCATCAGACATTTCCATAAAGGCGTTAGCGGCTTCCTTTCGCATTTGACTATTTCTTCCAGTATTATATTTTGCGGTTAAAGTTATTAAATCATTAGGCTCATAATCTTCAGTTAGGTAAAAATATTTATTGACTAGCATTAGATTGTCATCTTTGACGTTAGTAGCGGTAGTGTCTTCATATTTTTTCTTGTCTAGATTAGAGTTAACATCAGCGACAATTTTACTGGCACTTAAGTCTTTGCCTTTTGCATATGCTAAATACCTATTTAAATTTGCTTCGATGTAATAGGTTTCTTCTTTTAAACTGTTTTCTAATTGATCATTTACTGTTTTGTTAGTTTGAATTTTCTTTTCTTTTGGCTTGTCTTCTTTTTTATCTTTAGTTAAAAGGTAAAACGAGGTTCCACCAATTAATAAAATGATGATAATTGAGGCGATTAAAATATTACGTTTTTTCATCTTTTTTTTCATTTTCTTACTCCTTATCTAAATAGTAGGCATAGTATTCATCGTAGGTTAGTCCAGATTTTTTAACTTTAGTGGCTAAATCTTTACCAAGATAGCGATAGTGCCATGATTCGTAAGCATAGCCAGTGATATCTTCTTTATCTTTAGGATATCTTAAAATGAAACCATATTTGTGAGCATTTTTTTGTAGCCATTTGAAAGCATCAGTGGTGTCAAATGTTTCACCAGAAGCTCCATAAGTAATGATATCTAAAGCAAGTCCACTTTGATGTTCAGAGTAATCGGGTCTAGCAGCATATTCATCGGCGTATTCTTCACCTTTTAAATCTTTATATTCATCATAAATTTTTTTCTGAGCGTCATAGGTTCGATACCCAGAGTTAATAATTAAAGTATGGCCATCTTCTTTAGCAGCATTAAACATCTCTTTGAACGCATCTAGAACAACTTGTCTAGTTTTGATGCCATCAAAGGCATACCAGTTACTAACATCTACAATATCAGTCGGAGCATATTTTTCAGGAAGAGAATAATATTTGTTGACTAAAATAGCGTTATCTTTTTTCATATCAGTTTTTTTAGTATGAGTATAGTATTCATAATTACGATTAACATTGACCATGGTAACAATTTCTTTGTAATCAATATCATTAGTTTCTTTCTTTTGCTTAGTTATATATTCTTTATAGGTATTATAGTTTTTCCATAGAAAATATTTTTGTTTGGTTAGAGGAATTAGATCTTTATCATATTTAGTTAAAGCTTTGTCTAAAACTTTATCATTGGATTTTAATAAAGTAGATATTTCTTTTTCACTATATCCTAGTTCACCTAATTTATACTCATTACTAGTATAGTGAGCATAGAGTTTGAAACTTACCACAGCAAGGATAATTATAACTATTACAATAATAACTGCAATGATTGGACCTTTTTTGATTTTTCTTTTTCTATTATACATATTATCACCATTTTAATTATAGCATTTTTTTTGTGTAAAGGACAATCTCTTAATTTATTTAATAGTAACAAATGTCAAATAAATAAAAAGAGTGTAAAGTGGAAAATTGTATTTTGCGAAAAATATTTTTTATTATGGTTCTGGATTTTTTATTTTATTTTTGCTATAGTATGTTTAAAGGAAGTTGTTTATGGAGAATAAAAAGTTTGCGGAAGGTTATTGTTTTACAAAAATATTTATATTTTTTCTAATTGGCTGTTTAATTGGGACATATTATGAAGAAATATTATGGTTCATTAGATATGGTGAGTGGTCTAATCGTCAAGGGTTAATTTACGGACCTTTTAGTCCAATTTATGGAGTTGGAGTAGCGATTTTTGTAATTTTTCTTGGGAAAAACAATGATAGAAGAAGTGTGTGGAAAACTTTGATTTACGCGGCAATAATTGGTGGCGGAACTGAATTTATGACTAGTTTAATTGCGGATAAAGTTTTTGGCGTTCAGTTTTGGGATTATTCTAATGAATTTTTAAACATTTTTGGGAGAACAACGATTCCCTTTATGATTTTTTGGGGCATAGGGGGAACTGTTTTAATGAAGATTATATATCCTTGGATTTCTAAATGGATAGAAAAAATACCTTATAAAATTGGAAAGCCAATTTATATAGTGGTTTTAATATTTATTTTAGTTGACGTTATTTTAACTTATGGAGCGCTTGGACGAATGGCTTTACGTGATAATGGAGTTAAACCATATACTTTTGTTGGAGAGTATATGGATAAAGTATATACTGATGAGTTTTTATATGATAAGTTTCCAATTATGAGACCAAATAAATAAGTTTGCTTTCAACAAAATTGTTAAAAGGGTATACAAAATTTAAAATAAATGTTAAAATTATATTGTATTCAAATAGAGGGTGATTTGGTGAAATATCTAGGTTTAGATTTAGGTACGCGAACTTTAGGGGTGGCGATATCTGATATAACTAAGACAATTGCGACAACTTATACAACGATTCATTTTAGTGATGATGATTATGAAAGTGCGATTAGACAGTTAAAACCGATTATTGAAACCGAGAATATTGAAAAACTTATTTTAGGTTTTCCAAAAAATATGAATAATTCAATAGGCCCTCGAGCTGAAGTGACATTATCATTTAAAGAGTTACTTGAAAAAAACTTTGATATTGAAGTGATAATGCAAGACGAAAGATTGTCAACAAAAGAGGCAAGTAGTTATATGATACAAGCTGACATGTCAAGAAAAAAACGTAAGAAAAAAATTGACAGTTTAGCGGCTAACATTATATTACAAACCTATTTGGATAAGAGAAAGGATTGAGATTATGCCAGAAAATGAAGAATTAACAGAATTAAAATTTAAAGCTGTAGACGCTGAAGGAAGACAAATTGATTGTGATACATTGTTTATGTTTGAATCGCCAGAGACAAGCAAGAATTATATAGTTTATACTGATAATTCAATTGATGAGGAAGGAAATACGAGAGTATATGCTTCTATCTATAATCCCGCTGATTTAAAAATGGCTGAAGGACAAGATTTAGCAGCTTTAGAGCTTATTCCAATTGAAACTGAAAAAGAATGGAAGATTATTGAAACAATTCTTGAAGAAATGCAAAATCAAGTTGAGGAAGCTCAGTAGGTCTAACTTTGAAACGACGTAAGTTTTCAATAAAAAAATTTGCACTATTCATAATAGTGCTTATTATTTTAGCTGTAGTATTATTTTTAGGGCTTTATAAGTTACAAACGTCATCTGTAAGTAAAGAAACAAAAGCTATTGCAGTTGAAGTTGAAAAAGGTGATAATTACTTTACTATGGCTAGTAAGCTAAAAAATCAAGATTTGATAAAATCAGAATTTTTCTATAAAATCTTCCTAAAATTTCATAAGCCAGGGGAACTTACCGTTGGAACTTATGAATTAAATCAAGCTATGAGTGTGGCAGAAATTGTCGAAACACTTGGTAATGAAAACAACCTTCAAGACTCGAGAGTAAAGCTTACTTTTAGAGAAGGATTAAATGCAAGGCAAATGGCCAATATTATTGAAGAGAAAACAAATATTAAAGCTGAAGACTTTTTGGCTAAAATATCTGATGAAAATTATATTAATAGTTTAAAAAGTAAATATTGGTTTATTACTGATGATGTAAAAAACAATGAAATTTATTATGATTTAGAGGGATACTTATTTCCAGATACTTATATTTTTGAAAAAGACGAAGTTAATTTGGATAGGATCTTAGAAAAAATCTTAGAAAATACTAACAAAAAATTAAGTGGTCTAAAATCAGAAATCCAAAATAGCGATTATACAGTTCATCAGATTTTAACTTTAGCTTCGTTAGTTGAACTTGAAGCTGTTACAGATAGTGATAGGGCTAAAGTAGCTGGTGTTTTCTACAACAGATTAAATAATAGTTGGTCATTAGGTAGTGATGTAACAACATATTATGCAGCTAAGAAATCAATGACTGAAAGATTAACGAAATCAGAGCTTAATTCATGCAATGGATATAATACTAGATGTACTTCAATGAAAGGACTTCCAGTTGGTCCAATTGATAATCCAAGCTTGAGCGCGATAAAAGCAGCGATTAATCCTACAAATACAGATTGTTATTATTTTGTTGCTGATAGTGAAAAGAAAGTTTATTTTACAAAAAATGCGAATGAGCATGAGGCCATAATTGCTAAACTGAAAAAGGAAGGCAAATGGATAGGCTAGAAGAGTATGCTAGTTTAAACAATATTCCCATCATGCAAAAAGATGGGATTTTGTTTTTAACTGAGTATATTAAAGAAAATAATGTTAAACGTATTTTAGAGATTGGCTCAGCAATTGGTTACTCAGCTTGTAAAATGGCTTTAGTTAGTCCTGATATTTCAGTTGTTACAGTTGAAAGAGATGAAACTAGATATAAGGAAGCTGTAAAAAATATCCACAATTTTGGTTTGGATGATCAAATTGAAATAATACTAGGTGATGCTTTGGAAACAGAAGTTGCTGGTTTATTTGATTTGATATTTATTGATGCAGCAAAGGCGCAATATATTAGGTTTTTTGAAAAGTATAAAAGTAATTTGAAGGATAATGGGGTAATTATTTCTGACAATTTAAATTTTCATGGGCTAACTTTAGATGTTAATAGCATTGGAAGTAAAAACTTAAAAGCTTTAGTCCGTAAAATAAACAATTATAAAGAGTTTTTAGTTGATAATAAAGAATTCCAAACTGAATTTTTAGAACTAGGCGATGGAATTGGAATTAGCAAAAGAGTTTAGACTCTTTTTTATTTATAGATATTTTTGTATTTGTTTTTTCTTGTCTAAATTTGTTAAAAAAAGTTTTATTTTATGATATACTTAAAATAGAAAGGATGTATAAACATGAGTAATGCAGAATTAAAAGCAAGTGCGAGAAAAAGCTTATCTGGTAATTATGGGCCACTTCTTTCAGCACTATTAATATTTATACTACTGGGGGCGGTTTGTCATTTAATAGCTTATTTAGTCAACACGGCTTGGTTAGAGCCACTTTTAATGTTGATTGTTTATTCTTTATTTATGATGGGATTAATAAAAATGGTTGTTAAAGTATCGCGGGGAAATAAACCGAAGATTGAAGATTTCTTTAGTCAGACGGAAGCATTTTTTAAGTATATGGGGATTGCTTTTTTCTTATTAATTATTGGCTTTATTTTAGGGCTTTTAGAAGCTATTGCTTTTAGAACACTTGTAGTTGTGATAACTTATCAGGCCGATATGAACTTTGCTTTGGCTATTTCATTAATTGCCTTTGGATTAATTTTAGCGGTAGCTATTTTAATGGCTGGAATATTTATGGCTATTGCTTTTTCACAAACGTTGTTTATTTTGAACGATGAGCCTGATATTACAGTAAGAAAAGCGCTTTCAAAAAGTTTCGATATGATGGAAAGCTATATTTTTGATTATTTTGTTTTGTTTTTAAGTTTTATTGGTTGGATCGTTTTAGGAATATTTACTTTAGGGCTTTTATATTTATGGTTAGTACCATACATGCTTGTAACAATGGCTAATTTTTACGATATGATAAAGAAAGAATATGTAGAATATAGGGGCGATAGAGAGCCAGAAAAACTTTTTAATAACACTGCAACTGATGAAGAAATCGAATATTTATAAAAGAACTTTATTAAGTTCTTTTTTTATTTATTATAATACTAGAATAGTCGTATAATAAAAAGCTAAATTTTTTTTATTAATGGTGAATTTCTTGTTTTTTTGTGAATTTGAGTTGAAATTATTGACATA
>URBG01000015.1 GCA_900546055.1 uncultured Mycoplasmatota bacterium | reverse complement strand
ATGGAAGCAAACCTTTATGAAAAAGGTGATGCCATGGAATATGAAGTCACAGTGGAGAATAAAGGAACGTTTGATGCAAAACTAGAAGATATTATAACCAATATAAAAAGTAATAACGAAGCAATAAAGATAACCTTTAGTGGGTATACCAAAGGAGAGAAATTATATAAAAATACATCAAAGACAGTAAAAGTAAAGATAGAATATAATAAAGACTATGAAGGAACACCACCAACAAATAGTAGTGAAGTAGAAATAACTTTAGATTATGGACAAGCAGAAGGAGGAACAATAGAACCAACGAATGATTATCTAGTGACATATGATTGTAAGACCAATGGTGGAGAAGAATGTTCAAAGTATAACGAATACTTAACAGAAGGAAGTAAGATAGATTTAAGTTATACAGCCAATAAAGAAGGATGGACGTTTGCTGGATGGAATACAAATAAAGATGCGACGAGTGGATTAAGTAGTTTAGAAATGAGAAATGCCGATGTAACGTTGTATGCAATCTATAAAAAGACAATAAATGTAAGTTATACAAAAGGAGAAGGAATAAGTGCAATAGGAAAAACAAGTGATAGTTGTGTTATGTATAATCTTTCGACAACATGTCAAATAACGTTACCAAGTATAACAGCAAGTAGTGGATATGGAGTAGATGGCTGGTATAATTCATCTAATACAAAGATAGGAACAGAAGGAACAAGGGTAAATGTCTCAGGTAATATAACATATACAGCCAAAGGTAAAGCCAATAGTTATACTTTAACATATAATTACAATGGAGCAACAGGAGGAAACAGTACAACAAGTAAGGCTGTGACATATAACTCTACTTACGGAACACTACCAACACCTACAAGGAGTTATGTAGTGACTTATAACTATAATAGGGCTACTGGAAATAACTCTACAACAAATGCAACATCAAACTATATATTTAATGGTTGGTATAAAGAAAGTAGTTTTACTAATCAAGTAAGTTCATCATCTATATATAATACAGTAGGTAATTCAGCAATATATGCGAAGTGGACAGGTACAAGTATAGTATTACCAACGCCAACTAAAACAGGATATACGTTTAGTGGCTGGTATAGTGATTCATCTTTTACAAACAAAGTAGGAGATGGTGGATCAAGCTATACTCCAACTTCTTCTTTGACTTTATATGCTAAATGGACAATCAATAGTTATAATGTAACATATAACTATAGTCAAAATGGAGGAACAAGTGCAACAAAAACAACAGCTACAGTTAATTATGGAAGTTCTATAGACTTAAGTCCAACAGCCACCAAAGCAGGATGGACGTTTGTTGGATGGAATACCAATAAAGATGCCACGGTAGGATTAACATCATTGAATATGAGTACAAGTAATGTAACGTTGTATGCAATATATCGAAAAGAGGCAGTAACCTTAACCGCTAAGTTTAATGGTAATGGAGCTACATTATCATCAACAAATAATCTAACATGTACATTGCCAGCGGTATATAATAATGCAAGTCAACAGGCAAGCTGTAATGTAAGTGCACCAACCATAACAAGAAGTGGATACAATATAATAGGATATAATACAGCATCAGGAAGTACTACGAATAATAGTAGTTATAATGCAAGTAGTAAAGCTCTTACCTTAACCGCTTCAAACAATAACTCAACATGGTATGCGGTAACAAGTAAGACAATAACAATAACATTCAATAAGAATGGAGCTTCAACTCAAACCAATGCATCAGGAACAGCAGTAAGTGATACAACAGTAACAAGAACATGCAGTATGTATAATACAAGTACAACATGTAATGTAACCTCACCAACAATAGTAGGAGCCAGTGGTTTTTCAGTGGTAGGATATAATACAGCATCAGGAAGTACAACCTCTGCATGGAATCATAATACAGCTAAAGCCGTAAGTGCGAATGCTACTTATTATGCAGTAACAAGTAAAGCAGCTAAGACAATAACAATAAGTTTTAATGCTAATGGGGCAAGTGCAATAGGAAGTACAAGTCAAAGTTGTACAATACCAGCTGTGTATAATGGAGCAAGCCAAGCAACAAGTTGTAATATAACTTCGCCAAGTATAACAGCTTCAAGTAATACCCCAACAGTAGTTGGGTGGTCAACGGCGTCAGCTACCCATAGTAATCAATGGAGTGTAAATACAGCTAAAGCCGTAAGTGCGAATGCAACATATTATGCTCAAACAACAAAAGCAGCTAAGACAATAACAATAACGTTTAACAAAAATGGAGCAAGTACGCAAACCAATGCATCAGGAACAGCCGTAAGTGATACAACAGTAACAAGAGCATGTACAATAGCTGCCACATATAATGGAACAGCGCAGGCAACAACATGTAATGTAACCTCACCAACAATAGTAGGAGCCAGTGGGTTTTCAGTAGTAGGATATAATACTGCCTCATCTTCAACAACCTCTGCATGGAATCATAATACAGCTAAAGCCGTAAGTGCGAATACTACTTATTATGCAGTTACTAAAAGTACATCAGCTTATACAGCCACCTTTAATACTAACGGAGCAACAAGTGTGGGAAGTAGTAGTTTATCATGTTATAGATATAATGGATCTTCATCATGTACAGTAACAGCTCCGAGTATAACAAGAAGTGGATTTACGATAACAGGATGGAATACATCAGCTTCAGCAACAACTTCGTCATTAAATGTTGGAGCGACATTAACATTAACAAGTAATGCAACATATTATGCAATAACTAAAAAGGTAGTAACAATGACATATGCAAAAGATAGTACAGTATCGAAAGTAGGAGCAACAAGTGGAACATGTACAATCCAAAACGCAGCGACAACATGTGCAGTAACCTTACC
Organism: uncultured Mycoplasmatota bacterium; assembly: GCA_900546055.1. Classification (GTDB taxonomy): domain Bacteria; phylum Bacillota_I; class Bacilli_A; order RF39; family UBA660; genus Coprosoma. The sequence goes on along the minus strand of URBG01000015.1, from coordinate 32,250 downwards.
AACCATAACAGCGATAACAGGATATACAAGCTTAGGGTGGTATAATGGAACGAATAAGGTAGGAAATGCATCATCATCAGTAAATGTAAGTGCGAATGCAACATACACAGCTAAAGCGAGTGATGTAACAAAACCAACAGTAAGCTTAAATCCAAATAGTCAAAGTACATATGAAAGTGGAGGGAAAGCAATAACAGTAAATCTAGGTGACACAGGAAGTGGATTAAAGGCAAGACAGACAATATACTATGCATGGACAACATCAAATACAACAGTACCAACTTCATGGTCAAGTGTAACAAGTACAAATGCAGAAGGAGCAAAGAGTGCGAGTGTAACAGTACCTGCGACATCAAACGCAAGTTTAACAGGAACATATTATTTATGGATAAAAGCAGGAACCTTATCAGATGTAAGTGGGAATACATCAAATCAAGTAGTAAGTTCAGCTTTTAAGTTTGATAATAAAAATCCAATTTTAAGTATAAGTACAAGTAAGACAACAAAGAGTATAACAGTGGTAGCAACAGCGAGTGCCACTTCAGGAATAAGTAAATATGAATTTAGTAAAGATAATGGAGCTACTTGGATAGCAAATGGAACGAGTAAAACTTATACGTTTAGTGGATTAACGCATAATAAATTTTACAATATAAAAGTAAGGGTAACAAGTGGTGTAGGGAAACAAACTACAATATCAGCTACAGTAATGACGAATAAAATAGATGCGCCCACATATAGTGAGAGTAATAATGGAGAGGTAGTAATAACATATCCGTCAGGATGTGGAAGTACGTATACATGTATATATATAAAAGATGGAGGAAGTGCGGTTACTGTTACAGGAAATACAACAGTATACTTTGGAAAAAACGGGACACTGGTAGCTAAAGTAAGTGATGGAATAAATACCATAACAGCAAGTACATATAGTGTAGTAAGAAATGATTTATATGTATCATCATCAGGAAGTGATACAACAGGGTATGGAACAATTAATAAGCCATATGCGACTATTCAAAAAGCTTATGATTCTGCAGACTCTGCTAATTCAACTATTAATATTATGAATGATTTAAATGTTTCTAGTCCTATTAACTTTAATGAAAACAAAAACATTACTTTAACTAGTTATTCGACAACTGGGGCGATTAACTCTATTAAAAAATCAGTTGCTATGAAATCATATTTATTAACCGTAACAACAGGAAATTTGAATTTAAATAATATTATCTTTGATGGTGGTAATATAGAAGATACAAAAGGCGGAATTGATCTTTTCAACAATTCAACTTTAAGTGTAAATTCTCACAGTACTATCAAAAACTTTATAAGTACTGAATTATGTGGTGGAGGTATTAGAGGTAGTAGTGATAATAACCAAATTACATTAGATGGTGGAACAGTAACTGGTAATAAAGCATACTGTGGTGGTGGAATACACTCGTCTTATCTAGTTATGAATTCTGGAACTATTTCAAATAACAGTTCTAAAGGAAATGGTGGAGGTATTTACGGAATTTATGATTTCGTAATGAATGGCGGAACGATAAGTGGTAATACTGCACCAGATGCTGGTGGAGGGGTATATTATTCTACTGGAACAGTTACTTTAAATGGTGGAACAATTTCTAATAATACATCCACTAAGTATGGCGGCGGGTTATATATTGAATCTTCTACTCTTAATCTTAAAGGTGGAACAGTAACTAAAAATACATCAGGCTATGGCGGTGGTGTACATTTTAATGTTTTAAATAGTACCATGGAGCCATCATATTTCAATATAGAAAGTGGTAGTATTAATGAGAACTATTCCACTAAAGATCGAACTAATAATATAGGTACTGAACATAATGAGTCTTATAGCTATACTGAGCCAGTATATATGAATGAAAAACGAATTAATTTCTCATATGTTGAAAACAAAAAATATAAAATAACCTCAGCTTTGAATAATACATTGGACCTTGTAATATTAGATGCCAATCCAGATGATGGTGCGAGTATTGTAGGATATAATAATAATACAACACAAAATGGCTATTGGCTTCCTTTTATTGCTTATGTAACCAATGGTAAAGCATATTATTATTTTGAATCGCTCATGACTGAAAATCGCTTAATGGCTATAGAAAATGGTAGCTCAACTTCAGGCGCTAAGATAATTTCTCATTATTTAACATCTGACCAAGGATATACATGGTATTTAGAAACAGCTGGTAATGGTTATTATTATATAAAAAATACTACAGGTCTTTGTTTAGCATCAGGAAGCTCAAATACAGAAAATTACGCTTCAATAATAGGCTATGAATGTTATAATTATCAAGATCAAAAATGGAAAATAGCTGCATAATTTTATAAATTTCAACGAGAATTTTCCATTATATATTAAATGTATATCGTTTGGCCAGCTATTGAAGAAGTAGAGATATAATCTATGAAAACGGTGGGAAAATCTTTTTAGATTACTCATTTAAATATGGAACTTCAGATCCAGATGAAATATTATAGGCGTGTTTACCATACGTTGATGGACTTGAAATTTGCAATGAGCCAAAAAGTGAAGAACAAGTAACATATCTTTATGAATTTGCTAAAAAACATAATTTATTAATTTCCGCCGGTAATGATTTCCACGGTAGTGAAAAACATCCAGAAGTTGGTGTTAATAATATTAATGAAACAATGGAACAGGAAATTTTATCTTGGATTAATAAAACAACCAATAAAATTGAATTATAAAACTAGGAAAAATAAATTCCTAGTTTTTTTCTAATGTTTTAACAATTTCTTCATAACTAATAGGACCTTCTCGCAAAATGGTAATATTATCATCAGTTAAATCAACAATTGTACTTGCCAATTTTCCGCCGGCAGTTCCTTCAACAACTCCATCAATTCTTCCATCTAACTGAGCTAAAACATCGTTAGTAGTAAATGAATTATCACCGCCCGATAAATTAGCACTACTAACAAGCAAAGGTCTGTCACATTTATCAATCAATTTTAATATAAAATCATCATTTGGCATTCTAATTGCGATTGTTTTTTTTCCATTTGTAATATAATCAGATACTTCATCTTTTTTAGGCAATATAATAGTAATTGCCCCTGGCATAAATGACTTAATTACTTTTAAAGCTCTATCATCAATCAATGCTATTTTTCTTATTTGCTCTAAACTAGCTACCATCGTTGGTATTGGTTTAGTTTCCGGTCTACCTTTAGCTCGTTTTAAATTTTCTAAAGCCACTAAATCATCGTAAATTACTGAAACACCATAAACCGTATCAGTAGGGAAGGCAATAACCTTGCCATTTTTTAATTCTAAAGCAATAGTATCTATTTCACTTTTATCATATATTTTCATTTATGTCACCTTCTAATACTAAATAATTTGAGCCTAAAATTTCCCTGAAACGCTTTATTTTTTTATCAATTCCACTAGAATCAACAAAATATATCTTTCCTTGACCCTTGTTTAATAAATCACTGTTTATTAACTTTCGTTTAAGTTCTTTACTAATGCCAAAAGCTCCATCAAAGAAATTAACATCACCTAAAACTTTAACAATGTTTTTTTTAATTAAAGGGTAGTGTGTACACCCTAGTACCACATTAGTTACTCCTTTATATTTTACAAGGTGTGAGCCTAAATAATTATCAATTGCTTCACTATTACCATCTTCAATTAGTTCAGCAAGGCCAGAACACGAATATAAATAAGTTTTATTGTTATTGTATTTATGATATAAATTTAAAAACTTTTCACTTTGTATAGTGCCTTTAGTTGCCATTACCAAGGTTTCTTCATTAAAGGCATAGTCATGAGCCATTTTATAAGCTGGTTCTGTAGCAATAAAAGTAATATTTGAGTATTCTTCCCTTAACTTTTTAACGCATATCGTACTAGCTGTATTACAGGCAATAATAATTATTGTTGAACCCTTTGAAATTAAGTATTCAATGACATTTTTAACAACTTTATAAATTTTCTCATTAGATAGATCACCATATGGATTATGTTTCGAATCACTATAATAAATAAAATCTTGATTAGGTGTAAGTTTTAAAATTTCTTTAAAAACAGTTGCACCACCAATTCCTGAATCAAAAATTCCTATCATTTTCTTCACCACTTTAATTATATTTTAAAAGCCCAGCTATTTACCAGGCTTAAGCATGTTACTAAAATTTGCTGATTTACGGTACATAAAGTATAATGGGGCATTTGTAATCAATTCAAAATCACCCGCGTACTCAATTGCTTTGGCATTAAAGCTAAGTTTAAATTCATTTAAACCTTTATATACATCATTAGTTTTTTGAATATTACTAATCCCGCCTAAATTAAATTTTTTAAAGCCTAATTTTGAATATCTACCCATCAACTTCCAAAGCAAAAGGTGTTTGCCATTAAATCTTTTGTATTCTTCATCATAACCGTCCATTACTAAATAAACTTCTTCTTGCCACTTAACGACTAAAGCTGAAGAGAGAATAATTCCCTCTGGGAAATCTCTTAAATAATTAGTAGCTAAAACAAGCTGCTTTTTATATTTTTCAAATTCTTTATCAACAGCAATTTTACGATTCATAATCTTGTCATCGTTTCCATGACTATTAATTAATTCCTTGTTTAATTCCACACTTAAATGTTCATATTTCGCATATAAATTTTGAGAAATTTTTAAATACTCAGTTGTATCTAACTTACTATAATAAAAATCAATTAAATTTTCTTTATCAAAAAATTTATATAAATCATTAAAGTAATCTAAATCACGAGGATATTTATCTTTTGTTTGTAAATATAAATAATCTAAATTATTTATGTTACCATGATAAATTTTAATACCTTCCTTAGTAGCCTTTCTGATTTTTGTTCTAAACGGTTTCTCAATATTCGCAAAAATCTGAGTATAAGGTAAATCAATATTAACAACCGCTTCAAACCTCGGCTTTAAAGCTTCGAAGAAGTTATTATATCCAAGATGATAATAACCAAGTTTTTTTAAATTAGTAAAAATAGTATCATAATACATGTTTTGCTGAATAACCTTACCATCTTTATTGTAAACATCTTTGATAATTAAAGGATTTATTTTAATTGCCACGATATCACGTTTACCTAAAAACTTTTTAATCTGTTTGGTAAATACTTCTACCAAAGAAGCATCGTTAAAATTAATTAAAAACCCTCGTGGTGCTAAAGCATATTTAAATCCGTTAACTTTTTGAACTAATACAAGCGTTGCTGCTTTAAGTACATTACCGTCCATTAAGCCTAAAAAGAAAGTATCGCATTCTTCTTCATTCATTGTAAAAGCATACTGAATAGTTTGATACATTGATGATGGTCGAAATTGTTCACTAAAAGCTTTGAATTCCGCATTTGTCAGTTGTTTTATCTTCATCTTCTAGGCCTCCTTTAATACGTAAACATTATATCATATTTTAAAAAAATAAGCCACGCTTAGGCTTATTTTTCAGTTGTTTTCTTATAGCTATCACACATCGTTGCTTCCTTTTTACATTCAGGACCACAGTCACATACTTTAATTTCTTCTAGTTTGCAACAATTCTTATCACAATTACAGTGTTCACAGTCATGAACTGTACATTTAATTTTTTGTTTTTCCATCAAAATTACCTCCAGTATTATTTTGGTCATATTTTGTCATAGTATTCATAAAATAAGTGCTTCCTAATATATTTATATTGGTGATAATATGGACAAAGTTGGCATTCCACGTGGTATTTTTTACTATTATTATGGTGATATTTGGAAGAACTTTTTTGATTACTTAAAAATCCCTTATATTGTAAGCCCAAATACAAATAAGGAAATAATGCTTCTAGGAACAAAATATTCAAATGATGAAATGTGCTTAGCTTTAAAAACATATTTAGGTCATGTCAGTTATTTAGAAGACAAGTGTGATTATATCCTAGTTCCCAGAATTGATAATTTCAAATTAGAAAACCAAACATGTACTAATTTTTTAAGCGCCTATGACATCGTTAAAAATACTTTTGATACTAAAATTTTAAACTATAATATAGATCTAGAAAAACATGAAACTTTAAAAAAAGGACTGATTAAAATTGGAAATACTTTAAATAAAGATAAGCATGTATTAGTAAAAGCTTATAAATACGCTATAAAAAAATATAAAGAAAAACGCGAGCTTGAAATAACAGTCAATTTAAATAAATTAAATTCAAAAAAAACCAAAATACTTTTAGTGAGTCATCCTTATAATACTTATGATGATTTAATTGGTAAAGACATTATAAAATATTTAGAAAAAAGTGACGTTGAGATTATCTTTAGTGATAAATTTGATGAAAACATCACTAATAAGCTTAGCGAAAAGCTATCAAAAGACTTATATTTTAAATATTCTAAAGATAACATTGGGGCATTAGAATTTTCTAAAGATAAAATTGACGGAGTTATATTTTTATCGGCTTTTCCCTGTGGCCCAGATTCCTTGGTTAATGAATTGGTTATGCGAAAAATTAAACTTCCATATATAAACTTAGTATTAGATGATAATTCTTCATTTACTGGTACAGAAACAAGATTAGAAAGTTTTGTTGATATGTTAAAGGGTGATATTCATGAATAAATTAGCTTATCCATTAATGGGGGACTATCACGTTCCAACCAAATTCTTGCTTTCGCATATTCTAAACATAGACTTAATTACGCCGCCACCAATAACTACTAAAACTATTGAACTTGGTACTAAGTATAGTCCTGAGTTTGTCTGCACACCTTTTAAATATACATTAGGTACAATGTTAGAATCAATTGACAAAGGTGCGAATTGTTTAATTCAAATGGGTGGAGGCTGTCGTTATGGTTACTATGGCGAAGTTCAAGCTCAGATTTTAAAAGACTTAGGATATGATGTTACTTTAATTAATTTAGTGACTAAAGGGAAAACAGATGTTAAAAGAATTGTCAAAGAATTTAAAAAAATCGATCCAAAATTTAAAAGTATAAAAGCTCTATATTATGCATTTATTACTGTTAAAATGGTTAAGTATATGGATCATGTTGATGAATATATAAGGGCTAATATCGGTTTTGAAATTGAAAAAGGTTCTTTTGAATCATTAAAGTTTAAAATGTTAAATGATTTTAAAAAAGTTAAAAATTACCGAGAGCTACGTAAAAAGTATCACTTTTACCTTAAAGAATTTGCCAAGGTCAAAGTTCATAAACCTGATGACTGTTTAAAAATTGGAATTATTGGGGAACTGTATACTATTATGGAACCATTCTCAAATTACTTCTTAGAAAAAGAGTTAGCCCAAAACCATATTGAAATAAAAAGATTTACTAATGCCCATTATTTACTTTTTGAAAAGGGTATTAAAATAAAAAAATACCTAAAAGATACCAAAAAATATATCAAATATAAAATGGGTGCGGACGCTAGTGACAATATAGCTAGAACAAAATATCTTTGTGAACATAATTACGACGGTATAATTCATATAAAGTCATCATTCTGTACTCCAGAAATAGGGGCGATGCCAATAATAAACAAAATAGCTAATAATTATGGAGTACCAGTTTTATTCTTTAGTTTTGATGCTAATACATCGGAAACTGGGATTAAAACTAGACTAGAAGCATTTTATGACATGCTAGAAATGAGGCGAGGAAAATGAGAGGCTGTTATTTAGGAGTTGATATTGGCTCAATTTCTACTAAAGGTGTAATCATTGATGATCAAAATAACATTATTACATCTTCTTATATATGGACCGAAGGCAATCCTGTTAAAGCTGTCCGAAATTTAATTAGAATTTTAAAAGAAGAAATTCCCGACGACTGTTTAATAAAAGGAATTGGAACAACAGGAAGCGCTCGTAAATTAATCGGCTTAATGTTAAATGCCAATATAGTTAAAAATGAGATTACCGCTCACGCTGTGGGGACTTTAACTTTTTATCCAAATGTTCGAACAATACTCGAAATCGGTGGTCAGGATTCTAAAATAATTTTAATCAGAAATGGCATTATAACTAATTATGCCATGAATACCTTATGTGCTGCTGGAACTGGATCATTTCTTTCTAGTCAAGCGAAAAGATTAGGGCTAGATGTCAATGAGTTTGGTAAGTATGCCTTAAAGTCAAAAAATCCTGTTAAAATAGCTGCTAGGTGTACAGTTTTTGCCGAATCAGATTTAGTCCATAAAGCGCAAGTCGGCTATCCAAAAGAAGATATAGTTGCTGGATTATGTAAAAGTATTGTTTTAAACTATTTAAATAATGTCGGTAAGGGCAAAAAAATAGAAGCCCCAATTATTTTTCAAGGTGGGGTTTCTAAAAATGAAGGCGTTGTTAAATTTTTTAAAGAAGTCTTAAATGAAGATATTATAGTTGATGACAATAGTCATTTAATGGGGGCTATTGGAATTGCTGTTTTAGCAAGAAAAAATAAAATAGGAAAAACTTATTCTTTAGAATTAACAAATGTTAAATTTGATACTAAAGCAATGGAATGTACTAGATGTTCGAACAATTGTGAACTATTAAAAATTTATCGAAATAATGAACTAGTTGATTCTTGGGGCAGTAAATGCGGAAAATATTAAATCCTCTAAAAGGATTTTTTTCTATATAAAAAGGAAATGTAAATTCGATAGGGTATGATTATAAATAGAGGAAAGATAGGTTAGGTTACCTCCAATAAAAAGGGGGTGATACTATGAAGGAGGAGAAGCATGGAATACCTAGTTATTCTAGCCATTCTTTTGTATTTACTAAAGGATGCCTCATCATCCAAAAAATAGTCAAACAAAAGCCTAGCTGAAGCTAGGCACCAACAACCTGGAGGTGCCTAAGTAAATAAGCTTTCCTCACTAAATATAATATAACATACTTTGAGTATTTTTACAATAAACTAAATTTCACTTAAATAGCTAATTAAAATTATATAAATATAATTATTTAGTAATTTTTTCTTAAGCCATGTTATATAAATAATATAGCTATAAAATATTTGACATAAATCAAATAATGGTGTATAAATGTTATTAGCTTGATGAAAAGGAAGTGAATTATGGGAAAAAATCTAGTAATAGTCGAATCTCCGACCAAAGTAAAAAACATTAGTCAGTATTTAGGACCTGATTATATCGTCTCTTCAAGTAAAGGTCATATCAGAGATTTATCAACCAAAGGCCAGTATGGATTAGGTGTAGATTTAGAGGATAATTTTAAACCAGATTATAAAACTATTAAAGGTAAAAAAAGTGTTATTGACGAGCTTAAAAAAGAAGCTAAAAAAGTCGATAAAGTCTATCTTGCTACCGACTTGGACCGCGAAGGAGAAGCTATCGCTTGGCACATCTATGACGTTTTAGGATTAACTCCAGATAATTATAGCCGCGTCGTTTTTAACGAAATTACTAAAAATGCTATTACTGAAGCATTTAAACATGAAAGACAGCTTGATATGGATTACGTTCACAGTCAAGAAACAAGACGTATCTTGGACCGTATTATTGGTTTTCGTTTAAGTAAACTAATTCAATCAAAAACAGACGGTAGTAGTGCTGGTAGAGTTCAAAGCGTTGCGTTAAAATTAATAGTCGATCGCGAAAGAGAAATAAAAGCTTTCATTCCAGAAGAATATTGGTCAATTACTGCTGATTTTAAAGACTTTAAAGCTGACCTTTTTGAATATAAACATAAGAAAATTGAAATTAAAAATGAATTAGAAGCTAATGAAATATTAAATAAATTATCAAACGCTTTTGAAATTGAAAGCGTTGATAAGAAATTAAAATCAAAACAATCAAAATTTCCATTCATTACAAGTACTATGCAACAAGAAGCTTCTAACAAATTAAGGTTTGGCGCTAAAAAAACTATGATGGTTGCCCAAAAATTGTATGAAGGTATTGACTTAGCTGATGAAACAGTTGGATTAATTACCTATATGCGTACTGATTCAACTAGACTAGCTACTGAGTTTGTCGCTAGTACCTATCAATTTATTGAAACTAAATATGGTAAAGAATATGTTGGCCGAGTAAAGGCTAGTAAAAAGTCTGAAAACGTTCAAGACGCTCATGAGGCTATTAGACCAACCAGCATTCAAATAACTCCAGAAAGCGTAAAACCATATTTAACTGATGACGAGTTTAAATTATATCGTTTAATTTATTACCGCGCTTTAGCTAGTTTAATGAAAGAGGCTAAAGTAGAAGGAACTACTGTTGTTTTAAATAATAATGACTATGGTTTCAAGGCAACTGGACAAATAATTGTCTTTGATGGTTATTTAAAAGTTTATGGTGATTACGAAAGTACAAAAGATAATATTTTGCCACCATTTGATACCTATAATTCAAAAGTGATCGTGTCAAATGATATAACTAAAGAGCAACATTTCACTCAGCCACCTGCAAGATATACAGAGGCAAAGCTAATTGAGAAAATGGAAGAATTAGGTATTGGACGTCCTAGTACCTATGCCACCATTATTGATAACATTAGAAATAGAGGATATGTTGAACTAATTGAGAAGAAATTCGCTCCAACCGAAATTGGTTTTGAAGTTACCGATAAACTCCAAGAATGCTTCAATCACATAATTAATGTTGAATATACAGCCAATATGGAAACAGACTTAGATAAAATAGCTGAAGGTGACGAGGTTTGGTATGAAGTTTTAGATAAATTTTATAAAGAATTTGAACCTGCTGTTAAAGAGGCTTTTGATAAATTACCAAAAAAAGAAGCCGAAGAAACTGGCGAAATGTGTCCTGAATGTGGTCATCCATTAGTTATCAGAAAAGGAAAATATGGACCATTTGTTGCTTGTAGTAACTTTCCAGCTTGTAAATATATTAAGCAAGAACCAAGAGAAGAAGCAATTGTTTGTGATTGTCCAAATTGCGAAGATGGAAAAATCATTGAACGTAAAAGTAAACGTGGTAAAATTTTCTATGGTTGCAATAACTATCCAAAATGTAAAACCGCCTATTGGGATAAACCAACTGGTGAAAAATGTCCTGAATGTGGTAGTATGTTAACCGAAAAAAAGGATAAAATAAAATGTAGTAGCTGTGATTTTACAAAATAAACATGTTATATAAACATGTTTTTGTTTTGACAAACTATAATAAAAATGTATAATAAAAGTAACGAGGTGGTAGTATGGTAAGAAAACAGAATAAGAAACAGCAAGATGAAAAAAGATATAGTCTAATAGTCGCACCACGTGAAGAAGTAGCAAGACAATTAGGAAGTATTAGAAAACAGTCTGAAAAAGATATCTTTGAAACTGCTGAACATTTAGACTTAACAGTAGATCAATTAAAAAGATTAGAAGCTGGGGACTTTGATGGTTTTAAACATGTATCACCATATCTTCGTAAATATTTTGACTATTTAAATGCTACCATGACTAAACTTTATGATAGTGGAGAATATTCAGTTAACATTCCAAATGTTAAAAAAACAGGGCAAAGCTTGGGTAAGCAAACATATTGGATGGCTATCGATGCTTATACCACTCAATTTTCCGGCAAAGACGCTTTATTAGATGATATTAAAGCAAATGGATATTTAGATATTGATGACCGCATCGAAAATAAAGATTTATGGGTATTTATTGAATACCCTCGTCGCAATAATTTTAAACCAATTGCCCTTATGTATAACAACCAAACTTACTTAGTTAAATTCATTTCTGATAATAAATTTAATTACCGTTTTCCAATCGGTAATCCATTTGTCGATAAGTTTAACGAAGAAATAATTCAACTATTTAGGTTGCGCCCGAAAATGAGCGATACTGTTACTCCGGAATTACGTATATTTGTTAAAAAGTATTTATCTTATTATAACCGAACTATAGTTGATGCGGTTAGAAATAAAGACAAGGATCCACAGTATAGAGAAGATCAAACATTTTTTGTAGGTTCAGGACTTTATTCAAATATTCGTACTCATTGTATTGTTCACCAATTGTTTGATAAAGCAGAGCCAATGATAAGAAAAAATATGATTCCTTTTAACGAAAGAGGAGAGCAAAGAGATGACGATGATTCTACTGATCTTTTCCCAACATTAATGCATCCTGCATCAGATATTATTGTTCCTCCGGTGGAAGCACCTGGATCATTATCAAAAACGGATAGTTTAAAGGATGATAAAGTACCAGCTGTTGCCAGATTTAAGGTTATTGACGAACCTCCATTTAGAACAAAACTTGATAAAAAACAAGTACCTGGCCAAATGTTAATTGATTTTGGGCAACCTCTAGGACCACGTACTACACACCATCATCGATAAAAAGTAATTTCAAAAGTTGCTTTTTTATTTGGCCTTTTTCTTTAGCTATGCTATAATCAAAATGGTGATAGTATGCTTAGTTTAGAAGATAAAATAGCGCAAATGACTCTGGTTGGAATTGGCAATAAAAATGACATATATGGTGTGAAAAAATTAATTAGTGAAAATAAAATAGGTGGAGTAATTATTTATCGTAATAATTATAATGATTACACAGAAATGCTAAATTTAATTAATTCTTTAAAAGAATGTAATAAAGATAACCCATATCCTTTATTTATAGCTATTGACCAAGAAGGTGGAAGGGTTAATAGAATGCCTTTAGAATTTAAAAATATATATAACGCTTTTAAACTTGGCGCTACAAATAACCTAGAAATAATTGAAGAAGCTGCGAAAATAACTTCTAATATGCTTTTCCAAACTGGCATCAATATGAATTTTGCGCCTGTCTTAGATATCAAAAACTATAATAATAATCAAGTCATCGGCAATCGAGCTTTTAGTAGTTCATCTGCTAAAGTTAGTTTGTATGGAACTACTTATATGAAAGTGTCACAAAAAGAAAATGTTATCCCAGTTGTCAAACATTTTCCTGGGCATGGTATGGTCAAAACCGATTCCCATAGTTTTTTACCTATAGTTTATAATTTCAATAAAGTAAAAGAAACTAACATAAAACCATTTGAAGAGGCAATAAAAAGTGGTGCTGATGCTATTATGATAGGTCATATTTTAATTAAAGGTTATACTGGGATATATCCGGCTTCACTTTCTGATAAATTTATTAAAGAAGAGTTAAGAGAAAAATTAAGTTATAATGGAGTTGTTATGACTGATGAACTTAGCATGCATAGTATCCGTTATTTTTATGGTAAACATCGTTCAATTATAAATGCTTTTAAAGCTGGAAACGATATTATTTGCCGAAAATATTATAATGAATTTTACAAATATAATATCGAAAAGATAGTGAAATTAGTTAATAAAGGAGACATAGATATACATCAAATAAACGATTCTGTTAATAGAATTATAGCGCTAAAAACAAAATATTTATTAACTGATAATTCTTTTAGTGGCTGCAACATTAAAGACATTAATACGAAGATAGTTAATTTGAATAAAAAAATTGATAATAATATAGATACTCTTACCATTCAAAAGTAATTAAAAATTACTTTTTTTCGTGCTATAATTATAATAGGGTGAAACTATGGAAGAAATAGAAACATTTATCAACTATATAAAATATGAAAAAAGATTTTCTAATCATACAGTGTTAAACTATCAAAAAGATCTTTATGACTTTTCAGATACTGTTAATAAAAAAATATCCGATATTGATTTAAATGACATTCGAAAATATTTAAAAAAACTGTATGATAAAAAATATAGTAATGCTACTATATCTAGAAAAATAAGCGCTTTAAAAAGCTTTTTCAAATATTTAGATGCCGAAAATAAAATCAAAACTAATCCCATGATTTTAATTAGTAACCCTAAGCAAGAAAAAAAGTTACCAAGTTTTTTAAATTACAATGACTTAGAAAGTTTATTAAATGCTCCAAATCTAAATACCCCTGATGGTCAAAGGGATGCTTTGATTTTGGAAATGCTTTATTCAACAGGAATTCGTGTTAGTGAATTAATCAATATTAAACTAAAAGATATAAATTACAGCGAGCGAACAATTCTTATTTTAGGAAAAGGAAATAAAGAAAGATATGTTTTTTATGGTAGTGGGTGTAATGAACTTTTAAAACTTTATATAAATGATGGCCGAAAAACATTACCAGATAGTATATATCTTTTTCCTAATAAGCATGGAGAAAAAATAAATGATAGAGTTATTAGAATGATAATTAATAATAATACTAAAATAGCAGGACTTGAAGTTCATGTAACACCACATACCTTAAGGCATACCTTTGCTACACATATGCTAAATGAAGGTGCTGACTTAAAAAGTGTTGGCGATCTTCTAGGTCACGAAAATCTATCAACTACCCAAATATATACCCATGTTTCAAATGAACGGCTTAGAAATGTTTATTTAAATGCTCATCCTAGAGCAAAAAAACGTTAAAAACTGTAAAGAATATAAATCCATTAGTTATTAAAAACTATAATTTGATATAATAATAAAAGAGTAAAAAGGAGCGATAAAATATATGAAACAATACGTTTATTTATTTAGTGAAGGAAACAAGGACATGCGTGCCATCTTAGGCGGTAAAGGTGCTAATTTAGCTGAAATGGCTAATATGGGCTTACCAGTACCCAAGGGGTTTACAGTAACAACCGAAGCATGTACCCGTTATTATGAAGAAAATGAGAAATTAGATGAATTAATCATCGATCAAATAAATGATGCCATTGAGCGTTTAGAATCAGTAACTGTTAAACAGATGGGAAACCCTGAAAACCCACTATTACTTTCGGTTAGAAGTGGGGCTCCAATTAGTATGCCTGGAATGATGGATACTATTTTAAACTTGGGATTAAATGATGAAATCGCTAAATCTTTAGCCAAAGATGAAGGTAGCATCCGTTTTATCTATGATTCTTATCGCCGTTTAATTATGATGTTTGCTGACGTTGTTAAAGGTAAAGGCAAGGAAGCTTTTGAAAATTTATTAACTGAAAAAAAGGCGTCAAGAAGCGTAACATCTGATATTGAATTAACGGCTGAAGACATGTACGATATCGCTATGGAATCTAAAAAAATATATCGCAAATTAACTAAAGAAGCTTTCCCTGAAGATCCAAGGGTTCAATTAACCGAAGCTATTAAAGCTGTTTTTCGTTCATGGAATACCGAAAGAGCACAAATTTATCGTAAAATGAATGGTATAAGTGACAATTTAGGTACCGCTGTTAACGTCCAAGAAATGGTCTATGGTAATTTAACTGATGATTCATTAACTGGCGTTGCCTTTTCAAGAAATCCATCAAATGGTGACAACAATCTTTATGGTGAATATTTAGAAAAAGCTCAAGGCGAGGATATTGTTTCCGGTGTTAGAACTCCTAAATCAATCGAAGCCATGGAACGTGATTATCCACGCATATATAAAGACTTAAAAGATATATCTAAAATATTAGAACGTCATTATAAAGACATGCAGGATATGGAATTTACTGTTGAAAAAGGTAAACTTTATATGTTACAAACTAGAAATGGAAAAAGGACAACCTATGCTGCTTTAGAAATTGCTACAAGTTTAGTAGAAGAAGGATTAATCACTAAAGAAGAAGCATTAATGCGTATCGATCCAGAAAAATTAGATGATTTATTACATCCGACTTTTAACGAAGAAGCATTAAAAAAAGCTAATTTATTAGCCTCTGGACTTCCCGCATCACCCGGTGCTGTCTCTGGTGAAATCTATTTTACCGTTAAAGATGTACTTAAAGCCAAAGCTAATGGTAAAAACCCTATATTAGTTAGAGTTGAGACTTCACCTGAGGATATTGAAGGCATGAATAGTGCCGTTGGAATATTAACAGTTAGAGGCGGAATGACTAGTCATGCAGCTGTAGTAGCTAGAGGAATTGGTCGCTGCTGTATTAGTGGATGTCATGAAATTACAGTTGATGAAGAAAACAAGACTATAACTTGTAATAACCATGTTTTAAATGAAGGTGATAGTATATCATTAGATGGTTTCACTGGAAAAGTTTATATTGGCACTGTTGAAACATCAGACATTAAAATAAATGGTGCTTTCGAAACAATCATGGAGTGGAGTAAAAAAATAAAAAAACTTGGAATTAGAGCTAATGCTGATACCGAAAAAGATGCTAAAACAGCTTTAGGCTTTGGTGCAGAAGGTGTTGGCCTATGCCGAACTGAACACATGTTTTTTGAAGAAGACAAAATATTTGCAATGCGTAAAATGATTTTAGCCACCACTAAAGAAGAACGTGAAAAGGCTTTAAAAGAACTATTACCGATGCAAAGGGAAGACTTTGAAAAAATATTTAGAACCATGAGCGGTAAAAAAGTTACAGTTAGATATTTGGATCCACCTCTACATGAATTTCTTCCAAAAACTGAAGAAGAGGTTTCAAAATTAGCCCAAGCCTTAAAAGTCACAGAGCAGAATCTTTATGAAGTAATTGAAAGCCTAAAAGAATTTAATCCAATGATGGGTCATCGTGGTTGCCGTTTAGCCATCACTTATCCAGAAATTGCTATAATGCAAACAAGAGCTATAATTGAAGCTGCAATTACAGTTATAAAACAAGGGCATAAAGTCTTACCAGAATTAATGATACCTTTAATTGGTGATGTTAAAGAATTAGAATATTTAAAAGAAATTATTACTAACGAAGCGGAAGCTGTTATGAAAGAAAAACATAAGAACATTGATTATGAATTAGGAACAATGATCGAAGTTCCAAGAAGTACAATTCAGGCTGATAAAATAGCTAAAGAAGTGGAATTCTTCAGTTTTGGAACTAATGATTTAACTCAAATGACATATGGTTTTTCGAGAGATGACGCTGGATCTTTCTTAAATGATTATTACGAAAAAGGCATTTTCCAAAAAGACCCATTTAAAACAATCGATAAAGAAGGTGTTGGCAAATTAATTATGGTGGCTATTAAATTAGCCAAATCTGTTAATCCAAATATCGAATTAGGTATTTGTGGTGAGCATGGAGGAAATCCTGAAAGCGTTGAATTTTGCCATGAAATAGGACTAAATTATGTATCTTGTTCACCATACCGCGTACCAGTTGCTATTTTAGCTGCCGCAAGAGCTGCACTTAAGGAGAAAAAATAATGCGTATTTTATGTGTTGGTCATGTCACCTATGATATAACATTTCCTTGTGATAGTTTTCCAGTTGAAAACACTAAGACAAGATATCATGAAAAAGAAGAATGCGCTGGTGGACCGGCTAGTATTGCTGCGTTCCTTTTAGGTAAATGGAACCAAGATGTTGAAATCGCTGGACAAGTAGGCAACGATGACTTTGGTCGTAAAATAAAAAAAGAGTTTGCTTTAAATCGTGTTAATACCGAAAATTTAATTTTAAATGATGATCTTGGAACTTCCCATAGCGTTGTTCTAGCTAACCGAAGTAATGGTTCCAGAACAATTTTATGTTATAGTCCAAAACATGATAATATGCCAGTTTTTTTACCACAAAAAAACCCAGATATTATTTTAATTGACGGATATGAATATGAAGCCAGTAAACAACTGCTAAAAAAATATCCTAAAGCTATTAGTGTTATTGATGCTGGCCGCGATAAAAGAGAAATTACCGAATTAGCAGCCATGGTTAATTATTTGGTGTGCTCAAAAGAATTTGCTGAAAAAGTTACCGGTATTAAAATTGATTTCAATAATAAGCGAACTTTAATTGATGTTTATAATCAAATGGAAAGTATGTTTAAAAACAATATCGTTATTACCTTAGAAAGTATGGGCTGTTTGTATCGTTATCAAGGGCAAGTAAAAATCATGCCATCTATTAAGGTCAAAACCATCGACTCAACTGGTGCAGGTGACATTTTCCATGGAGCCTTTGTCTATGGATTAGCTAATAATTTTGACTACGAAAAAGCTTTAAAATTTGCTAATATTGCAGGCGCCTTATCAGTAACTAGAGTAGGTGGATACCGTTCAATTCCTTCTTTAGAGGAAATGCAGGAAGTTTATGACGAAGTTAAATGATATAGTATTTATAAATAGTTATCCATCACTTGATCTTCATGGCTTTGATAGGGAAACTGCAAGAGTTGCTATCGATGATTTTATAAAAGATAATCAAAAAATGGGAAATGAAATAATTGTCATTGTTCATGGCATCGGCTCTGGTATTTTACAAAAACAAACCCATAAAACCCTTAAAAATAACAAAAATGTTCTCGATTATAAATTATATTATTATAATAATGGTTGTACCGTTGCCGAAATAAAGAAAACGATAAATAATAAATTTTAAAGGCTATTTTTAGCCTTTTTATTGTAGAAAAAATGTTTTAATAAATATTGAATAAAAAAGTTAAATCGGTTATAATTAAAATAGGTGAGGAATATGAAAAAGAAAAAAGGATTTACGTTAACAGAAATATTGGGAGTATTAGTAATTTTAGGATTGCTACTATTACTTATAGTCCCAACGGTTTTAAACAAAGTAAGAGTTAGTGAAGGTGATACTAAGTCAACCCAAGAGAAAATGATTGAAGAGTCGACTAATCTTTACATGGACTCTGACAAAGACAAGTATCCAAATACTGAAGGAAATACATACTGTATTCCAATTCAAACTTTAATTGACAATGGCAAAATAACTGAGGACTTAAAAGATGTAACATCTAAAGATCCAAAACTAAAAGAAAAAGTTGTTAAAGTAACTATTGATAAAAATGGAGTTCGTAAATTTAAAATCGTCGATTCAGATTCTTCATGTAGTGAAATCAAATATAAACATATTACCTTTGAAGTTGGTCCTAAGGATAATAGCCAATGGAGTCAAAGTAAATATGTTGTAATAAATTACCCTGATATGGGAAGTGGTTATGTCAATAAGTATAGTATTGACGGTGGTAAAACCTGGAAATTAGTAAGTGGCAATAAAAAACAAACTGAAAACTTTACAGCCCCAGGTAAAGTTATGGCCCGAATGGAAGGACCAACCATTGTTAAAGATGAATATCCAGTATTAAAAATTGATAATGACCTGCCAACCTGTAGTCTTAGTGCTAGCGGAACTAAAGGAAATAATGGTTGGTATACAGGTAATGTAACCACAACCCTAAGTAAAAGTGATAAAACTAGTGGTGTAAATCGCTTTGGCGTTTCAACTGCGACTACTCCAACTTATAATAGTCAAACAACCGGTACTTTATCTTCAGATAGTAAAGGCACAACTTTCTATGGATATGTTGAAGATAAAGCTGGAAACGTTAATAAATGTTCAGTTAATGTTAACCGTGATGCAACTAAACCTTCGATAAGTAATGTATCTAATAGCGGTGGTGGTAACTGGACAAAAAATAATGTTACTATTTCTGCCAATGCTAGTGATGCCACATCAGGTATGAATAATATAAAATATAGCTATTCATCAGATGGTTCTAGTCCTTTAAACGATTGGGACGCCGGATCATCTGCTACATATGTCAAAGGAACTTGGTCTGCGAGCCGCAACAATACAGTTTATCTTGTGGCAACTGATAATGCTGGTAACCAAAATATTTACAATGCTGGTGCTATAAGGATTGACAAAACACCACCGTATTCTCCAAAAGTTACTGGTGTTGATAAACAAGGAACGATGAATAATGTTTCTGATTATTGTACAGGCAAGGGCGGAACTCTTAGTGATACATACTGTGATTTCTACTTTTCAACTGGTCACTATAGTTGGTATGATTTCTCGTTCTTAAGACAATATGCTGACTCAGGAAGTGGTATTCAAACTGAGGATTATCAAATTTCATGGAACCATAATGGGACCGCGCCAAAATACGGCTGGACTGATTCCGCTGGTCGTGCAAACTGGTCTTGGAAAGCCGATGGTTCAGGATATAATAGTGCAACTTGGATTACTATGGGTATCCGTAGTATTGATAAAGTTGGTAACGTTGGCTATGCTACTTATATCCAAATTCATATAAGCTATTAGGAGGTTAAATATGAAGAAAATAATTATATTTATGATAACAGCAGTTTTATTAACTGGATGTGGCTGTGAAAAAGAGCAAGATAATACTACCAAAAAAGAACCAAATGATAGTCAGCCAAAAGTTAAAACAGTTAAAGTTACAGACGGCACTATAAAAACAACAAAAGATAAAGGATTTAGCTTTGACCTTAAAACCGAAGGAAAAGAAGGTGTGATTGTTATTAAAAATGTCAGTGCTAAAAAAGATCAAGCTTATTTAGCTAACTTTACCATTAATACTAAAGATGGTATTCCTGTTAATACTATCGCTACAATCCCACCAAACCTAAATGAAGACTATATTGTCACAACACATATTGAAATACAAAACATTACTAGTTTTGATTATGAGTTGAGCGAAACAACAATAAAAAAATAATAAACAGCCTAAAGCTTTAAATACTAGTACAATTAAAGCTTTATCTTAGAAAAAATCAGTGTTCAAACAAAAAGATTTAAAGCATCAAAAGACTTTAAGTCTTTTTTATTAATTGTATTGAAAAAAATAAATTAAAAAATTGACAAATACTATCTATTGTGTTAATATAGGTTGCATATTTAAGGGGGAGATCTGTATGTACGAAGAAGAACGTTCAGGATTTGCATTTAAAGATATAATTTTAAGACTTTTATTCATCGTTTTACTAATCTTCATAGTTATTTGGCTATTTCCAACAAAAAACTATGTTAAAAATTTAATTGATCAAAAACTTGGAACTTCAAATAACCAAGTATTTAATACAAATATTGAAACCATGAAAGATGCTGCTTTAGCATACTATAATGGCTCAAGATTACCAGAAGAAGAAGGAAAAACTAAAAAACTTACTTTAGGTGAAATGTTAAATAAAAACCTATTAGTTGAATTTACCGATAGTAAAGGCAAAAAATGTGATAATAAAAAATCATACGTTGAAGTAACTAAAAATAAGACAGATTATAGTTTAAAAGTAAACTTAGCTTGTACCGATAAGACAGCATATATAAATAGTTATATTGGATCTTATGAATATTGTACAAGTGACGTTTGCGAAAAAAAAAAATTAACTGAAAATAAAGAAGAGCAAACTTCAAATAACCCTGAAGAACAAAGTTCTAGTTCTAACAGTACAAGCCCAGAAACTAATAATCAATGCCAGTATGTTAAAACAACATCTGGTTGGACTAATTATGGTAATTGGTCAGCATGGACTACTAATAAAGTAAGTTCATCAAATTCAAGACAAGTTCAAACTAAAACAGAAAAAGTTAAAACTGGTACAGTTGTTGAACAATCAGGTACTTATAAACACACTCAAAACTCTAAAAAAGTAACAGTTATTAAAAATGGAACAAAACAAATAGTTTATGTTTGTCCATCAGATTTTGATAATGGTGGTAGTTATAATAGCTTTGTAACATGTGTTAAGACAATGCCAAATTATGTAACTAAAAACACTTATAAAAATGTTACATATTATCGTTATCGCGATCGTACGTATAAAAACAACAATAATACATATAAATGGAGTAGTTGTAATGATAGTTCATTA
Source organism: uncultured Mycoplasmatota bacterium (assembly GCA_900546055.1). Lineage (GTDB taxonomy): Bacteria > Bacillota_I > Bacilli_A > RF39 > UBA660 > Coprosoma. Next base: position 10,688 of record URBG01000015.1, on the reverse strand, counting down.
ACTAGTCAAGGATTTGTCGCTACTGGTAAAACTAAATAAGCACGCACTTGCGTGTTTTTCTTTGCCAAATAAGCGTAAATAAAAGCCTAAATAATTGACTTTCCTTTTGTTTTTATGTTACTATTAATTTATAGTAGGAAAGTAGACAGAAAGGAAGACCACCTATGCCAAAACAAGCAGATAAATACATTTTTGGTTATGACAATGAAAATGAATTTAAAAAATTAGAAAGCGCATTAAAAAAATATAACATGCTTGCTTTTAAAAAACTATATTTTGAATTTTATCCATCTTTAAAAAGCGGTGTTCTTCTTGGTGAAAAAGTAACACTTGAAGATGGAAACGAGGAGTACCAAATAACCTTGCCAACAGATGCCTTATTTACAAAAGTCCATGGCGAAGTAAGGCTTCATTATGTTTTAGATGAAGCTAATAAGACAATCGTTCTTCGAAGTTTAAGTCCTGAAGATATTTTAAGTGAAGGTCATCAATCAGAACTAGTAACTTATAAAGGTGTTATGGTTTCTAAAGAGCATGCTGAAAAAGATATGTTCAAAATCAATCTTTTAAATATGATTCAAAAATAAAAGCGCTAAGCTTTTTTTGTTTTATTTAAACCTTTACAATAATAGTTAAATATAATACAATATCAATAGATAGGAGAAGTTCAAAATGATAAAAGCTAAAAGTTTAAGTATTTCATTTGGAAATAAACAGATTTTAAATGATCTTACATTTGAAGTTAAACAAAATGAAATTTTCGGGTTTCTAGGACCTAGTGGTGCTGGAAAAACAACAACCATCAAAATATTAACTAACCAATTAAAGCCAAATAGTGGAGAATGTGAAGTTAATGCTAAGAAAGATGAAATAGGAATTCTAAGTGATAATAGTGGGGCCTATGAACGCTTAACTGTTTATAGAAACCTTACCTTTTTTGCAGAATTATCAAAAACAGATTTAAAAAATGTTGAAGATGTTTTAAAAAGAGTTAAACTATGGGACGATAAAGATAAAAAAGTTAAAGATCTATCAAAAGGAATGCGTCAACGTTTATTATTAGCCTGCGCTGTTGTTCATAATCCTACATTATTATTTTTAGATGAACCAACTGCCGCTTTAGATCCAGCAACTACTGAAGAAATTCATAAACTATTATTAGATTTAAGAAAAAAAGGCACAACAATCTTTTTAACCACCCATAACATGGAAGAAGCTAATGAGTTATGTGACCGTGTTGCCTTTTTAAATAAAGGACAAATCGTTGAACTAGGAAGTCCAAGTGATTTAAAATTAAAATATGCCAATGACACTGTTAATATCTTGTTTGAAGATGAAAAAAATATAACAATAAAAAAAGATGCCGATAGTATCATTCAAGCATTAAAAGAAAACTCAGAAAGTAAAGTCAAATCAATCCATTCACAAGAACCTAACTTGGCTGAAATCTTTTTAAGTTTAACAGGGAGGGAGTTAAAATGAGATTACATAAAATAAAAACCTTGTTTAAACTCGGTATCGAAGATTTAACCAAGAATATGAATGTATTTATTTATATAATTTTGCCAGTAGCCTTTGCCTTTTTATATTCTAACATGGGTGAAGCTGCTCCAAAAGAATATCTATTTTCCGTTTGTATACTATTAAATTTAGCAATGGTTCCAGTTGCTTTAATGGGAACTATAATCGCTGAAGAAAAAGAAAAAAACACCCTAAGAACTTTAATGTTGAATGATGTCAAAGCTTCAGAAATATTAACCGCAAAAGCTTTAATTTGTATGTTATTTGTAATCGTTGATAATATTTTAATATATTTTATTCTAGGCTTACCTATGAGTAGTTTTATATTATATCAATTAGTTTCACTTTTTGTAGGACTTGCAATTATCTTGTTTGGGGCTTTTGTTGGATTATTTGCCAAGAATCAAATGTCTGCTGGATTACTTTCAATGCCTTTTATGGTTGTCCTTATGGCTCCAATGTTTATTGGCATGATTGGCAATAAAACAGCTGAAAATATATCAGCACTATTACCAACCGATGCAATGATGACTATTTTTAAAAACATTGGCGATAGTACCATGAACCTTTCTAGTGTAGGTATACCATTTATTGTGATTACCGCATGGTTATTATTAAGCGTTATTATGTTTAATATTGCTTATAAAAAAGTAGGGGTAGATAATTAGATTATCATAATTGATAATCTTTTTTAATGCTTAGTAGAAAATTGTTTCTGTTAAATGGTGTTTACCTTCGATGTTTTTTCCTGTAACCCATATAAAGTTATCTAATAAAATTGAATTTGTTTTCACCCCATTATTTTCTAATTCAGCCTTTATTAATTCAATAACGTAAAGCATATTTGCTCTAATCTCAATTTCAAAATTAGAATCATGTAGAATCAAATCCTCATTATCAATGATATTAGCTAATTCATCGCTGTATTCAATTAGGCCATAATATCTAAAAATCTTAGGAATAACGTAATCCGCGCACCCTAGTAAATCGTCAATACTTTTAATATTATTTTTAATCATAAAACTCACTTCAAACAAATCGCGAACCAATAAATTAGCTCGTTTATAAAAATAAATTTTTTGATCCTTATAATTACTTATATCTCTAAAATTAGGAAAATTATTTACAATATATTCTAATAATCCCGCACAACTTTTAATGCTAAATAGCTCGTCAAAAAACTTATCACCTTTGTTATAAATAATATTTATTGTTTCCCTGATATTATTATATCTTTCATCTATTAAAGGTAAATCATTATCTCCACCCAAAATATCTATTAAACTTTTCTTTGTTAAATTGATTAAATTGTCAATGTCTAAAAAACTTTTATCAGTTATACTTTTATCTAACAATGAATAAATCATGGCTGTTGAGCGATTATAATGATGACCATTAAAATCTTTTTCAATATACGGCTTTTTCCAAAAACAAAAATTTATTGATTCTATTATGAATACTAATAAAATAAGCTGTTTTTCCGAAAAATCATTTTTATATTTATTTAGCCAATAGTGGTTATTTTCGTTTACTTTTAACATATTGGCATAATCACTTATTTTATTTTCGTTTATCTTTACATTGTCGCTATTATCAACTACATATTTAATTTGTTCTAGCCTTTTATTTCTAGTTATCATATTATCACCACTTTTATTTTACCACAAATAAATAATAGCGAGATATAAATGATGAGAAATATTTAAGCAAACAAAAACCCTTGTAAAACAAGGGTAAATTTCATTATGGTGCGGGTGAAGGGACTTGAACCCCCATGCCGTAAGGCGCTAGATCCTAAGTCTAGTGCGTCTACCAATTTCGCCACACCCGCATATTTAAATGGTGGACCCTGATGGATTCGAACCATCGACCGTCCGGTTATGAGCCGGATGCTCTAACCAACTGAGCTAAGGGTCCAAATCTCCTGACTTTTATATAATATCATATTACTTTATTTTATGCAATAATTATTTTTAAAATTCTTTAAAATTTTAAGTAATAAGCCAACGGTCGATTTCAAATTAATGTAATAGGTAATTTTTAGTTTTTTTCTGATATTCTAGAAATAAACTATAGTAATATGTTATAATAAGGCAAGGTGATGAAAATGAAATTATATAACACACTTACAAGGCAAGTTGAGGAATTTGTTCCTCATAATAAAGAAGAAGTAACTTTATACACTTGCGGACCAACAGTTTATCATTTCGCGCATATTGGCAATATGCGTAACTATATTTCCGAAGACATTTTAGAAAAATCTTTAAAATATTTAGGATATAATGTTAAAAGATGTATGAATATCACTGACGTTGGGCATCTAACAAGCGACTCCGATAGTGGCGATGATAAAATGTTAAAAGGTGCTAAAAGAGAGCACACCACCGTTTTAGATATTGCAAAAAGGTATACAGATGCTTTTAAGAACGACTGTGAAAAATTAAATATTAGATGGCCAGATATCGTTATACCCGCAACGGCATGTATCGATAAATATATAAAAATAATTGAATCATTATTAGAAAAAGGCTATGCTTATAAATCAAATGGTAATATTTATTTTGATATAACCAAATTACCTGATTATTATGCTTTAACAAACCATAAAGAAGATGAAATGGTAGTTGGGGTAAGAGACGGCGTTGAAGAAGACCAAGGTAAACATAACCAAGGGGATTTTGTTTTATGGTTTACTAAATCAAAATTTGATGATCAAGAATTAAAATGGAATAGTCCATTTGGAACTGGATACCCTGGATGGCATATTGAATGTTCAGCCATATCTATTAATTATCTAGGTGAGTATCTCGATATCCATTGTGGTGGAGTTGATAACATCTTCCCACATCATACTAACGAAATTGCTCAATCAGAAGCCTATTTAGGTCATCCTTGGTGTAATTATTGGTTCCATACTGAACATCTTAATGATGCTACTGGTAAAATGAGTAAATCAAAAGGTGACTTTTTAACCGTTGATACCTTAGTAAAAAACGGCTATAATCCATTAGTATTTAGATATATGTGTTTAAGTTCCCATTATCGTAAACAATTGTTATTTGATTTCAATAATTTAGATAATGCCAAAGACGCTTATAATAAATTAGTTAGTAAAATAAAAAGCCTTAAAGAAGAAGGCGAATTAGAACATGATAAAATAAAAACGTTTCAAATGGAGTTTAAAGAAGCCCTAAGCAATGATTTAAATACGTCTTTAGCTTTGACGACAGTTTATAATGTTTTAAAATCAAATCTTTCCAATAAAAGTAAATTATATTTGATAAATGACTTTGATAAAGTTTTAAGCCTGGATTTATTAAAAGTTGAAGAGATCACCCCTGAATTAAAGGCGCATATCGAAGAGAAAATAAAAGAACGTAATCAAGCTAAACAAGATAAAGATTACGCTAAAGCCGATGCCATTAGAGAAGAATTACTAAGCCAAAATATTATCATTAAAGATACTAGGGAAGGTACTGAATTTGAAATACGCAAATAATAAAACAGGAATATTAGTAGTAAATAAGCCAAGTGGGCCCACAAGCAGAGATATTGTAAATAAAGTTCAAAGACTTTTAAATACTAAATGTGGTCACACCGGCACCTTAGATCCTCTCGCAACCGGCGTACTAGTTATTACTTTAGGTAAAGCAACTAAATTATCAGAGGTTTTAACAAGTCAAACTAAAGAATACCAAGCTGAAGTAATACTTGGCTTAGAAACCGATACTTTAGATACCGAGGGGACTATATTAAAAAAGGAAACTAAAATAATTAGTAAAGAAGACATTACTAAGGCTTTAAAATATTTTGAAAAAACTTATAATCAAGAAGTTCCTAAATATTCGGCTGTTAAAGTAAATGGGAAAAAACTTTATGAATATGCGAGAAAAGGGGAAGACGTAGAACTTCCTAAAAAAGAAATAACCGTGTTTAAAAATAAATTATTATCGTATGAAATTAAAGATAATAAAACAATTTTTACTTTTTATACCAAAGTTAGTAAAGGTACTTATATTAGAAGTTTAATTAGAGATATTGCTTTTTATTTAAACACTTATGGAACTATGAGTGCTTTAACTAGAATTAGTCAAGGAAAGTTTAAACTTGATGAAGCATTTAATATTGAAGATATTGAAAAAGGTTATTGTCAAATAATGACTATTAAAGACGCTTTAGATATTGAGGTTAAAGAAGTAAATGATGAAGAAAAATTCAAAATTCTAAATGGTGTTCCACTAGATGGAAATAATGAGAAAATTTTATTTGTTGATAAAGAGGGAAAAGAGCTGGCAATTTACCAAAAAGAAAATGGCAAATTAAGGATGTGGAAAATGCTATATGAAAACAGTAGAGAAAGTAAATAAAAAAGCCGGAGACTATCGTTTAACTGCTACTGCTAATACAAAAAACTATACTTTTGTAATTGACGGTAGTTTAGAGCCAAATAATGATATAACATCAGTAAAATGGTATGTTTCAAATTTAAAAATGGCTTTAAAAAAATATCTTTTAACTGAAAATGCGATAGGTGCTGCTATAAAGGCTAGTAATTATGTCAATAGAAATTTTAAAGGTAATATTCCCTATATTAGTTTGGGTATTTGTAAAAAAAATGTTGATAAACTAGAAATCCTTTTAATTAATAATGTTAAGTGTTATTTAAAAGCCGATAAAGTTTATCTTTTAGAACGTCAAGAAATTAGTAATTATAAAAATGCATTATTAAAAAGACTAAAGGAAGAAAGTCAAAATAATTTTATTAGCTTAAAAAATAAAGCATTAAATGAAATCAACTTTAAAGAACTATATTCTAGTCTTGACGAAAAAAATAAATATCTTTATAGTGAAATAAATTATGATGATACTCATTCAATAATCCTTTGCAACGAAGGATTCCAAAATTATCAAAAATATTTAGAATTATCGAATAAAGATTTTTTCACTTTAGTAAAAGAGCAAGGCGTTAAATATTGTTATAGTCATTTGAAACGCATTGAAGAAAAAGATTCTACTTTAGAGAAACTACCAAGATTTAAGAAAATAGATGATATAGCTGCAATTTATAAAATATTAGTTTAAAATAATAATGTAATAGTTAATTTAAATTTCAAAACACCTAGTAAAGATATTGACTTTATGGTGTTTTTTCTATAATATAATACGCTGAGGTGTATTATGGAAACAAAAAATAAAGATTATTCAACTATGACATTAGACGCTAAAAAGCAAAGCTTTATAGAAAATGTAGGCTATGTCACTGAAAGCAGTGCGAGTGTAAAATTTAACGATAATGTCGACTGGCCTATTGAATATATTAGATTAGATGGTCAAAAATATTCTAATCCGGAAAAAGTTGGCGATGAACTTATGGGCTTTAGTCATAATGTACAAATGGCCAAAGAAATGGGAAGAAGTCTAGAAACAGTTGCTGATCACGGAGAACATATAGATCCATTTATTATTAGGTATCATCCAGCATGGATTTTATTACGTGAGCAATTTGGTTTTACTGAAGCAGCTCCCGATGAAATCGTATGTGTAAGAAATGACTATGCTGAAACTTATGAAAATTTAGTTCGCGATAATTTTATTGCCGTAGGGATTGGGGTTGGATATGATCCTGCGATTAAAAGAGATGTTCTTTTAAGTACACGAGTATTTGAAGAACAATATCCACAAGATGTAGTAACCAAACATATAAGTGACACTCAAAATAATCATCCGGATTTTAATGCTTTTCGTAATGTTTTTCTTGAAAAACGAAGAATTGAAATGTATCAAGCCCAAAGAGCCAATGGCGTTAGTGAAAAGGATGTTGAATTTAGTTATAAAAGTGTTGGCTGGAAACTAGGGGATGATGGCTTCCCATTACTCACAATTGGTAGTAATAAAAACAAAAAAACCTATGATTTTCGTAACACTACATCACAAGCTTTTTTCTATAAAAAATTAGCTGACAAAAATCCTAAAACAGAATTTGGAAAGATGTTTAAAAAATCAATTAATAGTTCAAGACATTAACAAAAATTATTTTTGTTTCTAATTTCTTGCATTTTTCACTAAAGTAGTGTATATTATTAATGTACTTATTCTTGGATTAGAAGAACTCCATCTTTTATTCTCGGATTAAGCATATAAAAAAGAAAAGGAGGAAAGAAAATGGCTTTAACAAAAGAACAAAGAGCTAGTATCGTTAAAAAATATGGTAAAAACGAACAAGACACAGGATCTGCTGCTGTTCAAATCGCAATTCTTACCGAAGAAATTAACGAATTAAATGGACATTTAAAAACTCATCCACATGACTATCATTCAAAAAGAGGACTTCTTAAGAAAGTTGGTCACAGAAAGAGTTTACAAAAATACTTAATGCAAAAAGATATCACTGAATATCGTGAACTTATTAAATCTTTAGGCTTAAGAAAATAATAAAAAATAAGTAGGCACTCTTTTTTGAGTGTCTTTTATATAGGAGGACGCAATGAAGAAAGTATTTGAATTAGACTTTAGAGGTCGAAAATTAATTGTTGAACATGGACAATTAGCTAAACAAGCTAGTGGGGCAGTTCTAGTAAGGTATGGAGATACTGTAGTTTTATCAACGGCTGTTGTTTCAAAAACTGCTAATTTATTATCAGACTTTTTCCCACTTATGGTACTATACCAAGAAAAATTATATTCAGTTGGTAAAATCCCTGGTGGATTTATCAAAAGGGAAGGACGTCCAACCGAAAATGCGACTTTAGCCGCTAGAATGATCGATAGACCAATGCGTCCACTATTCCCAGAAGACTTCAAAAATGAAGTCCAAATTGTCAATACTGTATTATCAGTTGACCCAAATAATTCCCCAGAAATGGCTGCATTATTTGGTTCATCTTTAGCTACTTCAATTAGTAAAATTCCATTTAATGGACCAATTGCTAGTGTAAAAGTTGGACGAATTAATGGCGAATTTATTATTAATCCAACAATTGAACAAGCTGAAATATCAGATATTGATTTAACAGTCGCTGGAACAAAAGAAGCAATTAATATGGTTGAATCTTCAGCTAAAGAGGTTAATGAAGATGATATGCTAGAGGCTTTAATGTTTGGTCATGATGCTATCAAAGAGTTAATCGCTTTCGAAGAAGAAATTATTAAAGAAATTGGCGAGCCAAAAATGGAATATGAAAAACTAGAAATTTCTGAAACTTTAAAAGCCGAAATTACTAGTAAAATAAAAGAACCGCTTGACGCCGCTTTAAGAATCAAAGACAAGCTAGAAAAATACGGTAAAATAGACGAAATAAAAGATAACTTAGTTAATGAATATAAAGAAGCAAACGAAGAGACTTTAAAACCTGAAGAATTAAAACAATTATTAACTAAAGTAACTTTAGTTTTTGAAGAAGTTGAATATGAGGCTTTCCGTAAAATCGTTGTTTTAGAAAAAAAACGTGCAGATGGTCGTGAAATGAAAGAAATTAGGCCACTATCTGCTGATATTGATATTTTACCAAGAACGCATGGATCGGCTTTATTTACAAGAGGAGAAACTCAAAGTTTATCAGTAACAACTCTAGGTGCGTTAGGTGAACATCAAATTTTAGATGGTTTAGATTTAGAATCAGAAAAAAGATTTATGTTACACTATAACTTTCCACAATTTTCAGTTGGTGAAACTGGCAGATATGGCGCTCCAGGCAGAAGAGAGGTTGGACATGGTGCATTAGGTGAAAAAGCTTTAGCGCAAGTCATTCCTTCAGAAGATGAATTTCCATATACAATTAGAGTTGTGTCAGAAATCTTAGAAAGTAATGGTTCTTCTTCACAAGCAAGTATCTGTGCGGGATGTATGAGTTTAATGGCCGCAGGTGTTCCAATTAAAGCTCCAGTTGCGGGTATTGCTATGGGACTAATAACTGCTGGTGATGAATATACTATTTTAACCGACATTCAAGGCATGGAAGATCACTTAGGTGATATGGATTTCAAGGTAGCAGGAACCAAAGATGGTATTTGTGCTTTACAAATGGATATCAAAATTAAAGGCATTAGTAAACAAATCCTAAAAGAAGCTTTGTACCAAGCTAAAGAAGCAAGATTGCAAATTTTAGAAGTTCTTACAGATACAATTCCAGAGCCAAGACCTGAAGTTAGTGAATACGCACCAAAAATGATGACTTTTACTATTAATCCGGATAAGATTAAAGAAGTTATCGGAAAAGGTGGCGAAATGATCACTAAAATTATTCTTGAAACAAGTAACGTTACAAGTGTTAATGATGTTAATGCTGTTAAAGTTGATCTAGAAGATGATGGTACTGTCATTATTTATCATAGTGATAAAAAAGTTATCGAAGAAACAGCTAATCGTATTAAAGATGTTATCAAAGAAGTTGAAATGGACACCATTTATACAGGTAAAGTTGTTAAAGTTGAAGACTTTGGTTGCTTTGTTGAACTATGGCCTGGAACAGAAGGCTTAGTTCATGTATCACAATTAGACACTAAACGCGTTGAAAAGCCAAGTGATATGGTTAAAGTCGGTGATGAAATCCTAGTCAAATCATTAGGGTATGATAAGAAAGGAAGATTGAACCTTTCACGAAAGGAAGCGATTAAATAATGTCTGATAAAGCGTTATTAAAAGCTGCTGGTATCATTGGCATTGTCCTTGGTATTGTTAGTTGTTTATTCATTGTTGGCTTAATTTGGGGTATTCCAATGATTATTGGTGGCTACAAATTATATGATTATTCTAATATGCCAGATACTGAAGTTATAAATTATAAATCTTCAATTTTGGGTTGGTCAATATTCTTTGTGTTTTTCTCATTTATTTCTGGAATTTTAGGTTTAATTTATTATATAGGTTTAACTAGTTCAAATAATAAAATAGAGAAAATTGAAGAGAATGACTACATGATTGAACTTGAAAATTTAAAAAAATTATATGATGATAAAATTTTAACTCAAGAAGAATATGAAAACAAAAAGAAAGAAATACTAGAACGCATCTAGTATTTTTTCGTGTAAATAAGTAAATAAGGTACTTGTATTACCTATATTAATGTTATATAATTAAACGAGAATATAACAAGAAAAAATAGGGAATAATAAACCTAGCTAGTATAAGTAGGAGAGATAAAATGAGTAAAAGTAAAAAAAGAAATATA
>URBG01000014.1 GCA_900546055.1 uncultured Mycoplasmatota bacterium | reverse complement strand
TAACACATCTTACAACATTAAAGTAAGGGTAACATCTGGAGTAGGAAGGCAAACTACATCAGCTACAGTAGCAACTACTACCAATGCAATACCAACACCAACATATTCAAGTACTAACAATGGGGAGGTAGTAGTAAGTTATCCATCAGGGTGTGGAAGTACATACACATGTACCTATATAAAAGATGGTGGAAGTGCAGTTACTGTAACAAGTAATCCGACAATATATTTTGGAACTAATGGAACTTTAATAGCTAAAGTAAGTGATGGAACAAATACAGTAACAGCAAGTACATATAGTGTGGTAAGAAATGATTTATATGTATCATCATCAGGAAATGATACAACAGGATATGGAACAATTAATAAGCCATATGCGACTATTCAAAAAGCTTATGATTCTGCAAATACTACTGCAACTATAAAGGTTATGAATGATTTAAATATTTCTAGTCCTATTAACTTTAACGAGGATAAAAACATTACTTTAACTAGTTATTCTACCAATGAAACTATAAACTCAATAAAAAAATCTATAGCTATGAAATCATATTTATTAACTGTCACTACAGGTACTTTAAATTTAAGAAATATTACTTTTGATGGAGGTAATATTACGGATACTAATGGAGGAATATTACTTTATAATAAATCAAACTTAAATTTAAAATCAGGAAGTACTATTAAAAACTTTATCAGTACTGATTTGTGCGGTGGAGGAATCAGAGGTGGTGGTGATTCTATAATAACATTAGATGGTGGAATAGTCACTGGTAATACGGCCTTTTGTGGTGGCGGAATTCATCCTGATCATTTAGTCATGAATTCTGGAGAAATATCTAAAAATAAAGCAAATAATGGTGGTGGTATTTATGGAGTTAATGATTTTGTTATGAACGGTGGAACAATTTCAGATAATACAGCACCTGAAGCTGGAGGTGGTTTATATTATGCTAATGGAACTGTTAAATTAAATGGTGGAACAATCGAGAATAATACAGCAACTCATTATGGAGGCGGTCTTTATATTGAATCATCGACTTTAAGTTTAGACGGTGGTACGGTTAAAGGTAATACTTCCGAATACGGCGGTGGTGTTCATTTTAACGTTTTAAATAGTACTTTAGAGCCAACATATTTTAATATTGGTAATGGTACAATAAACGGTAACTATTCTACTTTAAATAGAACAAATAATATAGGTAGTGAACATAATGAGGATTACAATTACTATGAGCCTGTTTATTTTACTGAAAAAGGAAATGGCTTTTCTTATAATGAAAACGGCAAATACACTTTAGTGTCAGCGCTTAATGGAACTTTTGCTGCTTGTATTTATGGCGCAGATACTAGCGATGGAGCTAATGTAAAAGGATATAATAATACAACAACAGATGATGCAATTTGGTTACCATATATTTCTAGAATTACAAATGGTCAAGCTCAATATTATTTCGAATCACGTTTGAGGGAAAATAGGCTACTAAGAATTGAAGGTGGAAGTTCAAGTCCTGGTTCAAACGTCCTTGCCGAATCTCTAGGTAGTGGTGCAGGATATAGCTGGACTATGGAAAGCGCTGGTAATGGTTATTATTATCTAAAAAATACAACAGGATTATGTTTAGATGTATATGGAGCAACTGCTGATAATGGTACAAATATCTGGGCATATACATGTAATAAATCCGATGCTCAAAAGTGGAAATTTAAGGCAGTTTAACATAAAAAATATCAGTAAAAATTACCGCATAATTATAAATTCCAACGAGAATAATCACGAAAGTGATTGTTCTACTGGAGTTTATAAAACTCCATACAACTAACATGGATTTTACTTCTCTTCTCAAACCTACAAAGTAAAATAAACATGTTAGTTTTTATTTGCTATTTTTTATGGAAAAAGTTATAATTATAAAAATGGAGGTATATATATGAAACTAAAAAAAGACACAACGAGGAAGTCTATTAAAAAATTATCTTTTGAAGAACCTAAAGGAACTTTAGCAAAATCTTTATTATGTGTATTATTAATTGCTTCTTTAGTTAATTTTGGGTTAACTTGTTTATTTAAATCTATAGGATATAGCTTTGAAATTAATTTCTTTAATGATTTAATTACAGCTTTAAGTATGGTTTTGGTAGCGCCTTTAATGCTTAACTTTTTCAATATGTTTTTAATGAATAGCCGAGATGAATTAATTTCATTTAGTGATCTGTTTAAAGGTGGCAATAAGGGTTTAAAGTTTTCATGGTATTATGCACTAGTTAGTGTTGGTTATTTATTAATAACTTCATTATTTGGCTTATTACCGATTGCTGGTTTAATTATTAATTTAATAATTTTTGTAGTAGTTACTCCGGTTTTGTTTGTTTTGCCTTATGTATTTTTGGAAAACAAAGAACTTCGTTTAAAAGAGCTTATTAGTAATTCGTTTAAAGTGGTCAGTAGTAAACGGGTAGAGTTTTATGGCATGATTTTAAGTTTTTCAGGCTGGTTTATTTTAGGGTTATTTACGTTTGGTATTTTATATTTTTGGCTTATTCCTTATTTATTTATTGCACTTACTTATTTATATTTAGAATTTAAAGAGGAAAAAGAATTTGAACAAGTAAAAGGAATTAGTAATGGTATGGTCATTTTATTCTTTATTCTAGGAGTTTTCTTATTCTGCATTATTTCATTTGTTAATGTTCCAACAAGCTTTGATTCTTTTAAAGATACTTTGATGGGTAATAGTCTTACTGAAAAAAGTGGTAGTGGTAATACTTCTTTAAAATATGGTGGGAAAGCGATTACTTTTGATGCACCTTCTGGTTATAAGGTTATAGCTGAAACGGATGCGTCTAAGACATATAGTAATTCTGATAATTATAATGTTTTGCAGTATTCAATTTATTTATCTAATACAGAAGATAGTTTGGAGATGGATAAAACAATTGTAAATGAAATGCGGGAATCATCTGATTATAAGAAAATAGAAGACGAAGAGTTTACACTTAAAGTAAATAGTAAGGAAATAAAGGGTTATCAATATAAGACAACTAAAAAAGATGGTAGTAAATCTTCATCAATCATAGCATATTATCCTAAGGGTGATTTTGTTGTATCGATTAGTTTAACAAATTCTAATAATTCTGATTTAACTAAAGAAGATATTAAAAAGTTTATTACTGTTTATTAATGCTTGATTTAATTTGGTTATTAATTTATAATTAAAATAGGTGAATGATATGAAAAAAGGATTTACTTTGGTTGAGTTATTAGGTGTAATTGTAATTTTAGGAATTATTGGAATGATTGCAACGCCAATTGTTAGTAATGTAATAAATAAAAGTATGGATAATGCGAATAATGCACAAATTGATACAATTAAAAGAGCGGCCAAAACATGGGCGAATGCGAATGTTTATTTACTTCCTGATTGTGGTAGTGATACTTGCGCAGAAACTAAACCAGTAACAGTAAAAGAACTTAAAGAAGGCGGTTATTTGGATGATAAGGATATTACAAATCCTAAAGATGATAGTAATTATGAAAACGCAAAAGTAATAATAAAAAAAGAAAATGGTAAATATACTTATACTTTTCAAGAGAAATAAGGTTTGACTCGTGGACAGCAAACCTTTTTTTTGGTAAAATTAAAGGAGGTGATATTATGCTTTATAGTTCAATTGAAAACAGTAAAATAAAAGAGTTAAAAAAGCTTTCTTTAAAAAAATATCGTGATAAAACTAAGATGTTTTTAGTTGAAGGCGAGCATTTGATTATCGAGGCATATAAGGCAGGATATTTAGATGAATTACTTTTAGAAGAAGGTTATGAATATAATTTAGACACTAAAATTAATTATGTTTCTAAAAATGTGATGCAACATCTTTCATCATTGGATACGCCTTCTAAAATGATGGGTGTATGCATAAAGAAGGATGGAAAAGTTAATGGTAAAAGAATTTTGATGTTAGATGATATTCAGGATCCAGGAAATTTAGGAACAATTATTCGAAGTTCGGTAGCTTTTGGCGCAGATACAATTATTTTAAGTGAAAAATGCGTAGATATTTATAGTCCTAAGGTTATTAGAGCTAGTCAAGGGATGATTTTTAAGGTAAATATTGTAATTTCTAATTTAGAAAAAATGACTTTAGAACTTAAAAACTTAGGATTTAAAGTTATGGGTACGAAAGTAACTGGCGGAAGTGAATTAAAAAAGCTTGAAAAACCAGAAAAGTTTGTTATAATAATGGGCAACGAAGGAAATGGCGTTAAAGAGGAACTATTAGATTTATGTGATGAATATATTTATATTAAGATGAATGAAACTTGTGAGAGCTTAAATGTGGCGATTGCAACAAGTATTATTTTATATGAACTAGGTGGTGATTAAATGTTTTATATTGGTAAAGTTGTAAATACTCATGGTATTAAAGGTGAAATTAGAATTATTTCAGAGTTTAAATATAAAGATTTAGTTTTCCAAAAAGGTAATCATTTATATATTGCGGATGATGACTTAGTGATTAGTAGTTATAGGGTTCATAAAAATTATGATATGGTAACGTTTGAAGGTATTAATGATATTGATGAAGTTTTAAAATATAAAGGTAAAAATGTATATATAGATAGAAATGATTATATTTTTCCAGATTTATTAAATGAAGATTTAATTGGGCTTGAGGTTTATGGTGATGGTAAATTAGTTGGTGTTTTGTCAGAAATAATAAAAAATGTAAACCAAGAATTGCTAGTGGTTAAAAATGGAGAAAAAGAATACTTAATACCTTATGTTCCGGCTTTTATAAAAAATATAAGTAAGGAAAAAATTGAAATTAATGTAATCGAGGGCTTGTTAAATGAAGATTGATATATTAACAATATTTCCAGGAATGTTTGAGGAATTTCTCCATGAATCAATAATTAAACGGGCAATAGAAAAAGGGTTAGTTCAAATAGAAACGCATGATATTAGAGCTTATAGTAAGGATCCGCACCGAAGGGTTGATGATTATGGTTTTGGTGGGGGCAAGGGCATGGTGCTTATGCCACAACCAATATTTGACGCAGTAGAGGATCTAAAGAAAGATAGTTCTAAAGTGATTTTAATGACTCCCCAGGGTAAACCTTATAAACAGTCTATAGCTTATGATTTATCTAAGGAAAAGCATTTGATTTTAATTTGTGGACATTATGAAGGCTTTGATGAACGCATTAGAAGTTTAGCTGATTTAGAGATAAGTATTGGTGATTATGTTTTAACAGGTGGCGAACTTGCTAGCATGGTGATTACTGATAGTGTAGTTCGTTTGATTGATGGAGTAATTGAAAAAGAGTCCCATCTTCAAGATTCTTTTAATAACAATTTACTAGATTATCCAGTTTATACAAGGCCAGAAGATTTTAGAGGTATGAAGGTTCCAGAAGTATTATTATCAGGCCATCATGCTAATATTAAAAAGTTTAGAGAAGAAGAAAGTTTAAAAAGAACACGCGATAGAAGACCAGATTTATTAGAAAAGAGATGATTTTATGAGCAAGTATTATATTTGCGATAAAGAAAACAACGAAATAGTTTATGGATATCTCAATTATAATAAAGTTGATGGTTTTAGGGTAAAGCCGCGTAATAATGTTGAATATGATGGGGTAGAGGTAAGTAGTTTAATATTAGTTGAACCGTCATTAATAGAAAATGTTTTAAAAAGAAAAACGAGGATTAAACTTAATGCTTATTTAAATTTTTTAATTAGTATTTTAGATTCTGAAGATGACGATTCGGGTGACTTAAGTTTAGTGCTTGATGATACTAGAAGGTATAAAGCACTTATTATGAATAAGTATTCTAAATTTTTAAATCCAGCATACATTAAAGAATTATTGTATAGAGTAAAATTCGTCGAAGAAGAATTGAAAGCTAGAATTTATGAAAATAATAAGAATATGAAAAATAGTCGTGGAAGAGGCGGAAAATAGCTTCTTTTTTATTTAATCTATTTATTGGAATAATATTGTGATAATTATGGTTTAATAAAAACAGTTGTTTAAATAAAATAGAAGAAAATTCTTCTATCTTCTTGCATATTCTTGTAATATATGGTAAAATTTTTTATGTCGTGATCCGCTGGAAGTTATTTTTCTATGATTGCAGAATAAGACAAAGGAGAGTGACCTATGAATTTAGTTGACCAAATTACAAAGAGTCAAATCAGAACTGATTTACCTGAATTTCGCGTTGGTGATACTGTAAAAGTAAACGTAAGAATTATTGAAGGTAAACGTGAGAGAATTCAAGCTTTTGAAGGTATCGTAATGGCTATCCAAGGTGGTGGCGTTAGTAAAACTTTCACTGTTAGAAAAATTTCTGGTGGTGTTGGTGTTGAAAGAATTTTCCCTTTTAACTCACCTAAAGTTGACAGCGTAGTAGTTGTTAGAAAAGGTAAAGTTAGAAGAGCTAAATTAAATTATTTACGTAGCTTAAAAGGCCAAGCAAAAATTAAAGAAAGAAAATAAGGCTTATGCCTTATTTTTGCTAGGAGATAAGAATATGGAAGAGACTAAAAAGGCGGAAAAGAAAAATATTTTTAAGGAGTTATTACCATACATTATAATTATTTTAGTGGTGGTTTTAATTAGGACATTTATTGTAACTCCAGTTCAAGTTGAAGGAACTTCAATGGTTCCAACACTTAAGGACAATGAAATTTTAATTTTGAAAAAATATGATCATTCTTTTGAAAGATTTGATGTTGTTGTCTTTAAATACAATAATGATAAACTTATAAAAAGGGTAATTGGACTTCCAGGTGACACGGTTGAATATAAAGATAATAAACTTTATATTAATGGTGAATATGTTAAGGAAGATTTTTCTAGAAATTCTGATACTGCTGATTTTAAATTAGAGGATATTGGATTAGATAAAGTTCCAGAAGATTGCTATTTTGTAATGGGAGATAATCGTAATAATTCAACGGATAGTAGAATTATTGGGGTAGTTAATAAAGATACAATCCAAGGAGCCACTAATTTTAGTATTTTTCCATTTGACACATTCGGCAAAATAAATAAGTAGCTACTTTAGCTACTTTTTGTTATAATTAAAAGAGATGAGTTGTTACAATAAAATGAAATTTTGTTGTTGCTCTTTTAACAAAAAGACTTTAAATATTGATAAACATATTTTTATAAAGAACATGGTGTTATTTTTTGGACTGAAATAATTTAAATAAAGGGGTGTATTATGAAACTATCAGAAGTAAATATAAATGATTTAGATGAAAAATTAATAAAGAAAATTTTCTTTAATGTCAAAAAAGAAGAATATAATTATGCAGATTATGTAATCATATATGGATGCTCTGTAAAACAATTGTTGGATGAACGTTTGAATTACGCAATCAATATTTTAGATAATATTAAGTTTGATAAAGTTGTAGTAACTGGTGGCATAGGTAAAAAAGGTTATTTTAATGAAGCTGAATATATGAGAGAATTTTTAATAAGAAATTCAATAGATGATAGTAAAATAATTATTGAAAATGAGTCAAAAACAACTGAAGAAAATAACATTAATATTATGAATATGTTAAATTTAAAATTAGTTGATAGACCAATTAATATTGTGTTAGTAACTCATGAGTACCATTTAGCCCGCATAATTTTACATTGGACTAAAGTTTTAAAAAACGATAATATTCAATTTTATTACGATTATGTTGAAAATACTGTTTTATCCTATGATAGAATAATATGTGATTCAAAATTGATGGATTCAATGAAAAGGCAAATGGCTAAAATAAAAAGACTTATAAATGAAGAAAAGTATACAGATATAGATATATAGGGTTTTGGTATTATTTCCTTGAGTAAATGAATTAACTAGGGGATAAGATAGACAACAATATAGATAAAGTAGGTAAAATATGATAAATAGGATTTTAATGGAATTATACGATGACTATGAAAAAGGTAACATAGAAAGTCTAATTGAGTTTACAGACAAAACATTTCCAAACAATGGAACAGACAAACTTTTTGTTGGATGCATGTTGATATTATTTTCTAGAGCGGGAGGGTATAAACCTAAG
This sequence comes from uncultured Mycoplasmatota bacterium, assembly GCA_900546055.1. Classification (GTDB taxonomy): domain Bacteria; phylum Bacillota_I; class Bacilli_A; order RF39; family UBA660; genus Coprosoma. Next base: position 28,235 of record URBG01000014.1, on the reverse strand, counting down.
TATGATATGTCAAGGGAAAATTTATACTCGATAGTTTCAGCAGCAAAAGAAAAAATAGGATCAACTAATTTATTGGCTTTTTATGTAGAGAAAATAAATACTAAAAAAGGAATTATTAAATATTTAAAAGATGTAGTTAATGATAAAAATATTGATGAATATGCAGATTTAATCATGGATTATTTAGATCAATTTAAGCCAAATTTTGTATCAATAATAAAGCAACATAGAAGCGTCTTAGAATATATTGAAAATAAAAACGAGCATGTTAATCAAGGAGGAAATAACGATGGACAATAATAATCGACAAAATACTACAAACATAAATTGGTATCCAGGGCATATGGCTAAAACAAAAAGATTGATTAAAGAACAGATTAATTTAATTGATATGGTTTATGAAGTGGTTGATGCTAGAATGCCTCTTTCATCAAAGATTATTGATATTGAGGAATATACAAAAGATAAGCCTAAAATTATGATTTTAAGTAAGATTGATTTATGTGATCTTGAAGAGACCAATAAATGGGTTAAATATTATGAGGAAAAGGGCTATAAAGTAATTAAAATGAACTTAGAGGGTAATACTAATATAAAACCTTTAATTGAGCTAACCGAACAGGTTATGGAAGATTTTAATCAAAAGAGAACTGATAAGGGAATGCTAAAACGTAAAATAAGAGTATTAGTTGTCGGCATTCCAAATGTTGGTAAAAGTACTTTGATTAATCGTTTGGCTGGCAAAAAGGTTGTTAATATTGGTAATAAACCAGGAGTTACGAAAAGCTTAAGCTGGATAAGGGTGAACGATGATATTGAACTTTTAGATTCACCTGGAATTTTATGGCCTAAACTAGAAGAAGCTAATGCTTTTAATCTAGCGTCTTTTACTGCTATTAGAGAAGAGATATTGCCACTTTTTGAAGTTGTGGAGTATGTTTTAAGAACTTTAGAAAAATATTATCCAAAGCTTTTAAAAGAACGCTATAATCTCGAAGAATTAAATGACGATATTTTGTGTGACCTTGAAGAAATTGGTAGGCGCCGCGGTTGTCTTATTAAAGGCGGAGAAATCGATTATGATAAAGTGATGAGCTTAATTATGAGTGATATTAAAAACGGTTATATTAAGCCAATTACTTTTGATAGATATGATGAATTTATAGGTGGGACCAATGAATAAGGCGGAAATTGTTGATATTTTGAATAAATATGGTTTTGCTAAAGATGAATATATTGTTTTATCGACTGGAGCTTTGGTTTTGCTCGGGATCAAGGATAAGGCAAACGATATTGATTTGGCAGTTTCTAAGAATTTATACGATAGACTTTTGAAAGAATATGACTGCGAATGTAGTTATACAAGTGAAGTTAATGGACAAGTGTTTAATGTATATTCTTTTGATATATTCGATTTTGGTTTGAATTATTTTGACAGAGAAAAAGTTGATGTGATAGATGGTATCCCTATTCAAAATATTGAAGCGATTTTAAAATTTAAACATGATTTAGGAAGAGAAAAGGATTTTAAAGATATTAAATTGATTGAGGAGTATTGTGGAAATAATGGTAGATAATTCGTTAGCTTTAGCTTATTTAGGTGATGCAATTTATGAAGTTTATATTAGAAAGTATTTGCTTGATAAGGGAATTTGTAAAGTAAATGATTTACAAAAAGAGAGTGTTAAATATGTAAGCGCGAAAGCACAAAGTGATTTTTTAGAAAAAATGTTTAATGATAAATTCTTAACTGATGAAGAAGTCTTAGTGGTTAAAAGAGCTCGTAATCATAAGAGTCATGGCAGTCCTAAAAATACGGATATTGTTACTTATAAAAGAGCAACAGGTTTAGAAGCTTTGATTGGATACTTGGAACTAAGCAACAATAAAAATAGAATTTTAGAAATTATGAATTATATAGTAGGTGATTAAATGTATATATATGGTAAGAATGTAGCAGAGGAAGCGCTTTTAAAAGGCGAAAAAATTAAACAAGCTTTTATTTATGAAAAGTTTAATGATAAAAATTTACTAAATAAAATATCTAGTAAAAATATTAAGATAAATTATGTAACTAAATATGACTTAGATAGATTACAAAGTGGTAATCATCAGGGCATTATTTTAGAGGTCCCTGATTATGATTATGCATCTCTTGACGAAGTATTAGAGGAAGAAATAATTGTTATGCTTGATCATTTGGAAGATCCTCATAATTTAGGAGCAATTATTCGAACTTGTGAAGCGGCTGGAATTAAAAGTTTAATTATTCCTAAGGATAGATCAGTTAGAGTAAATGCCACAGTTATAAAAGTTAGTGTTGGAGCTATAGAAAATGTAAAGATTGCCATGGTCAATAATCTTGTTAATACTTTAAAGGAATTAAAAGATAAAGGCTACTGGGTAATTGGCACAGATATGGAAGGCACTGATTTTAAGAAAATTGATTATAGTGGAAAAATTGTCATTGTGATTGGTAGTGAAGGCAAAGGGTTAAGCAGACTAACTGAAGAAAATTGTGACTTTATTGCGTCAATTCCGATGCGAGGTGAAGTAAATAGTTTGAATGCTTCAGTGGCAGCGGCTTTAGTTATTTATGAGGCGGTGAGAAATCGTGGAGTATAAGGATTTAAATGATTTTGAATTGGTTAGTTATGTTGCTGATAATGAGGAAGTAACTGATTTTCTTTTTGAAAAATATCGTCCTTTAATTAGTAGTTTAGCGAAAAAACTTTATAATGCTAATCAAAATATTGGACTTGATTATAACGATTTGGTTCAAGAGGGAATGGTTGGTTTTAGTACGGCGATTAATACTTATAGCGAACATAAAGATACTTTGTTTTTTACATATGCGAAAAAATGTATTGAATCGAAAATGATTAGTATGATTGTTTCAGCTAGTAGATTGAAACATCAGATTTTAAATAATTCACTTTCAATGGAAGCGATTGATAGTGAGGAGTTTAATAATAGTTTAGATAAAATAATTGGTGATAAAACTAGTAATCCAGAAGATATTGCCATCGATAATGAAAATTTATTAGAACTTATCAATAGTTTAAATCAGGAATTTACTGATTTTGAATCGCAAGTATTTGACATGAAAAAAAGTGGTTTTAATTATAGGGAAATTGCGGAGGTATTAGATGTTGATCCTAAGAAAGTTGACAATGCGCTTCAGAGAATTAAAGCTAAGGTTAGAACTTATTTAGAAAGTAAGGATTTATAAAATGAAGATAGATAAATTAGGGCAGTACGTTAAAACATCAAAACTGGTAGTTGTCAGTGATAATTTGAAAATTAGAATGTCTGAAGAAATATTTAAAAATTATGAAAATGGGGAATATGATGAAGCTATTGAAAGTGTAAAGGAATATGTTAACGAAATTAAAAGTGTTCAAATAAAATATCCAGGAAGAGCTAATCCTATTTTTTATATTTATGTGGTTCCTAACGAAAATTTTATGGAATTATTAAATTTCCCATTTAATGTTAGTGGTGGCGGTCGTCCAGTGCCTTCTTATGATATTGATGGATTTTCAACCGCGCTTGGGATAAGTGAAAATGTGTTTAAGATAATTCCCAAAACAATTTCTCGGAAAGTTAATTATATTCATGAGCTTGCTCATAATGTTCAGAGTGTGTTTTTTAATAAGGGTCGCTATTTTTGTGAAGGTTTTGCTGAAGCGTTTCCTTTATATGTACTTGGATATGAAGAAAAATTTGAGGAACACAGAATGCTTCTTAAAGAGCTTGATGAAAATCAGATATTAACTATTAATGAGTTAATTGAACTTGATAAAAACAATGATTTTTATGGTAATAAAATTAAAGATGGTTCTTGTTCATTTGATATAGCTTATATTTCTTCATATTTATTTGTTAGAGGTTATTTAGAAAAACTTAGAGGAAAATATAATTATAATAAAGTTGAAGCAACTCAAAAGTTTCTAGAGATTATGTGGGCAACTGGTTATCAAAGACAATTTTTAGTTTGGCATTTAGCGGATGAAATCGGACTTGATAGAGAAAAACTTCTAAATGGGAAAGAATTACAGATGGAAGTTTTGAAAAAATTATAGACATTTGCAAGATTACAAATGTTTTCTTTTGGGTTTATATAAATACGTGATATAATTAAGGCATGGTGAAAATATGAAAAAAATAGTAAAAAAAGCATTAAAGGTAATTTCGGCAGCAAATGTTGATTTAACTAAATCATATAAATTACAAAGGAAAATTGTAGAAATTTTTCATTTTCCTTATCTGCAGTTTTTAAGTAAAACTGTTGATAGTGAAATCGAAGTAGATGGAAAAAATATAAAAGTTAGAGTCTTTTTTCCAGAAAAGGAAAGTGATAAAGTTTTACTTTTCTTTCATGGCGGTGGCTGGGTAACTGGGACTTTAGATAGTTATAATAAGACATGCGTTACTTTAGCTAAACAAACTGATCATGTGGTAGTTTCGGTGGATTATCGTTTGGCGCCGGAATTTCCATATCCAGCAGCGGTTGAAGATTGTTATGCAGTGGCTAAGGATTTATTTATAAATCATACGCTTTTAAAAGTCCCTTCAGAAAATATTACGTTGATTGGCGATTCAGCAGGTGGTAATCTAGCGGCCGTAGTATCGTTGATGGCTCGTGATAAGGAAGAATTTTATCCACAAAGACAAATATTGATTTATCCAGCGACTTATAATGATCATAGTAAAGATTCTCCTTTTATTTCAGTTAGAGAAAAAGGCGAAGATTATGTTTTAACAGCTAAAAAATTAAGAGAATATATGGAACTTTATATTCAAAATAAGGAAGACTTTAATAGCCCTTATTTCGCACCATTATTAGCTGATGATTTATCTAATCAACCAGACACTTTGATTATTACGGCTGAGCATGATCCTTTACGTGATGAAGGTGAGGCGTATGGATATCGACTTAGAGATTATCATAATAAAGTGGAAATTCATGAAATTAAAGATACAATTCATGGCTTTTTCTCACTTTCTTTAATTCCTGGCCCTCTAGAAGAAAGTTATAAATATATCAATACGTTTTTAAAAGGCGGTGAAAGTAATGCAAAAAAGTAAATGGTTTCGTTTGGACAATGTAGCAAAAATATTTCCGCCAACTAGTACAAAAAGAGATCCAAAAGTTTTTCGCTTTTCATGTGAACTTAATGAGAATGTAGAACCTATATGTCTACAGGGAGCTTTAGAAAAAACGATCGTTTTATTCCCTGGTTTTAGGGTTGTTTTAAAACAAGGTGTATTTTGGTATTTCTTGGAAACGACAGAAGAGGTACCTAAAGTTACGGAAGAGGTTTTACCACCATGTAGTGCTTTGTATGATAATAATTCTAAAGCGCTTTTGTTTAGAGTATCTTATTTTAAAAAAAGAATAAACTTGGAAGTTTATCATGCGATTACTGACGGAACGGGAGCGATGGAATTTTTAAAGGTTTTAGTTCATTTTTATTTAACGGATAAATATTTTAAAGATAAAAAGATTCCAACTTTAGAGTATGATGCGACTGATATGGAAAAGACGGATGATAGTTTTGATAAATACTATGATTCGAAGAAAAAGAAAGTAACCTTACCGTCGAAGATTGCTTATCAGTTTAAAGGTGAAAGGCTTAATAGTAATATTCGAGTAATGGAAGGATATCTTAAAACTAGCGAGGTATTAAAAATAGCACATAAGTATGATGCGACAATGACAAGCTTTTTAACAGCTGTTTATATGCTTGCGGTTTATGAAGACATGAGCTTGAGAGATCAAAAGAAACCTTTAGTAGTAACTATTCCAGTTAATTTACGCAAATACTTTGAATCGGCCACTGCAAGAAATTTCTTTAGCGTAATTAATATTCCTTATTCATTTAAAGATAATTCTCATGATTTAAAGGATATTATTTCGTCGGTGAAAGATCAACTTGCTAAGGAATTAGAAACTGAGTATATTGAAGGGCAGATGAATAAGTTTGCGGCCTTAGAACATAATTTTATTGTTAAATTTGTACCATTATTTATTAAAAATATTATTTTAAAAACAAGTTCATATATAACAGAACTTAATATAACTGGCTGTTTGTCAAACATTGGTAAGGTGTCATTACCTTCAGAATTTAGTCCATACATCAAACGCTTTTCAGTTTTTACTAGTACTTTAAAGCAGCAACTATGTGTATGTTCATATAATGACGAACTGACAATCGGTTTTACATCAGCATTTGTTAGTACGAATGTTATGTGTAATTTCTTTAGGATTTTAACTGATCTTGGTTTGAATGTCACGATTGCAACTAATTTAACTGAGGAGGAATAAGGTGAAATATTGTGATAAATGCAAAGTATCAATTGTTGGAAAACACGATAAATGTCCTTTATGCCAGGGGTTAGTTGCAGGGGAAGTAACGGATAATGTTTTTCCTTACGTGCCAACAATTTACAAAAAATATTCTTTATTTTTTAGATTGTTAATTTTTATTTCGTTGGTAATTTCTAGTATATGTATTTTAATAGATGTCATGGTTCCAACGGGAGTGAATTTTAGTATATTTGTCGTAGCAGGATTTGCTTGTTTGATATTGATTCTTAGAGTAGCAATAAATAGGCATAGAAACGTACCTAAAACAATTTTATGGCAAATTGTAGTAATTTCCATATTATCTTTACTTTGGGATTATTTTACAGGAAGGCATGGCTGGTCGCTTACTTATGTTATTCCAATTATTTGTTTAGTTGGCAGTATTGATATGGCTATTATTATTAAAGTAATGAAAATTTATATTACCGAATATATATTTTACTTTTTATTAACAATTATTTTAGGCTTAATACCTGTGATCTTTTGTTTAACTGGAATAGTAAATGTTTATTACCCGTCAGTGATTTGTTTCTTTTTGAATTTAATAGCTTTAATGACGATGTTTGTATTTGCTGGTGATTTAGTGATTGAGGAATTAAAAAGAAGATTGCATTTTTAGTATAAAGGTTTTTATAAAGCTTTCTTCTTGTTTTGCTTAAATTTGAATTTGACATTATAGGGAATATGTTGTAGTGTACTCATTAATCAAATCAAGGGGGGGAAAAATAAAAATGGAAAAATTAGTATTGAGTAGACGTGAGTTTGTTGGGTTATTAGGAGTAGCTGGAGCATCATTGCTTTTAGGAGGATGTCAATCAAATAAACAGGAGACTGGTTCTACTGAAATTAAGGAAATTAATTTTATGTCATCTGATGAGAAGTTTGTCAAGGTTGAAAATGGTGAACTTGTGGATGTTGTTTATCCTAGATACACAGAAGATGGAATAGTTAATACAGCAATTATTTATGGACTAGATGGGGTTTCTTATTTTGTTTTTGAACCATATGCTCCTTTTGGAGTAGAAAATAAAGAAGATGTTTTTGAAAGTTTAAAAAATCAAGGTAAAATTCCATATAATCCTTATGATTCTGAAAGAAAAATGGTTGATGGTGATACTTCATCTGCGACTTTGTGGTCTGAAGTGGATATTAATTCACCAAAGGATAATGAGGTTTGTTGGGGCTGCTTAGAGGAAGAACAGGAAACTTCACTTGGGGTGTTTCAAATATATACTGACGGTGATGACAATGTTCATATTTTGAATGATGGCATTAATGGAATATGTGTAACAGTTGATAATGGTTTTGTACAAGAAACAACTTTTGATATGTATAGTGATTATAATAGAGCGGTTATGTCAGGAAGAACTTATACTAAAAGTAATTAAAAAAGAAGTTTTTTGGAAAATCGTGTTGGTGAAGTAATAATATATAAATTAATAAAGTAAAAGCAACTTATAATAATTTGGCAGGGGATCAGAATTTGGACCCACGGTATTTGGTTTTGGAGACCAACGTTGTGGGTTTTTATTCTACTGTTACTATTTGCAATTTACTAAGAGAAATTTTGTATTCTCTTTTTTTCTTGAAATTTCACGTGTTAAATGTTAAAATTAATTTAACAGGGGGAAGTTAAATGACAGAAGTAAAAGGAAGCGTTCCACTAGAACGATTAAATAAAGTTAAAAAGGGGAAAGAAGGTAGGCTAGCTTTAGTCAGTAGAGATTTAGAAAATACGAGAGTTAAAAAGGAAACTTTGAAAAAGGAATTATCTATTCAAACTGAAAAAATTGAGCAAATCGCATCTGAAATCGAATCAGCTGATGAAGACCCAACAATTGTCAAGATTAAAGAGCAAAAAAGAACTATAGCTGAAGAAATATTTTCTTTAGAAATAGATGAAAGGGATTTGCGAGCAGATCTTTATGATTTAAATAATTTTATAGATAATGGCGTAAAGAAAGTAAGACGTTATTCTTATGACTTTCCTAGTTCTAAATTTGAGGCAGTTAGTTTTACTCTTGCATCATTCATCGCGACATTTTTAGCTGTAATTGCCGGACTGTCTGCGTTTGTTTTAATTGAACCGTATTCTGTTTTGGGAAGTACACTTGCGCCTGTAATTGCTGGTGGGTTAGTATTTGCCGGTTCTTGGTTTTGTGGGGTGAAAATGAGCGCTAAAACATTTGGGTCAATTTCCGTTTTAAAAGCAAAAAAAATTATTGAAGAAAGATTAGACAAAATACAAAGTAAACTAGTTAAAGCGCGTGAAAAAGAAGAAGAAATTCCTAATTTGATTGCTACTAGGAAAAAAGAATTGGATATTCCTAGGCAAGATGATTTGGATTTGGCAAAACAAAAGAAGAATGAAATGGAAGCTGAGCTAGATGATATTGAAAGCCAAGAAAATGCACTTTTGGAAGAAAAATTACGTTTAGCTGGTGGACTTGAAACAGTAGAAGGTTTGTGCGAGGAAATAAAACCAAAGGAGGCACCACAAGAAAAACAAAAAAGTTTTGGGCCTTTAGTTGTTAGACATGCAACGCAGTATTATAATGCGAATAAAAAAGAAGGATAAAACAATAAAAACACTTGACTTTTGACTAAATACTTGATAATATGTATTTGGACACAAAAAAGGTGTTTTTTATTTGGAAAAAACATAATATTAAAAGTAGGTGAGAATATGCAGAAAATCAAGAAATTTTTTGCCGGTGTTAAAAAAGAAATGAGCCGTGTTAGATGGCCAAAGAAAAAGGATATGATTAAATATTCAGTAGCAGTACTTGCTTGTATCATTGTCTTTGCTGCTTTCTTTGTTGCTTCAGACTTTATTATTGCTGGAGCTAGATCATTAGCGGAGGGACTTAAATAATGCAAAAAGAATGGTATGTTGTAAACACTTATTCTGGGCATGAGAATAAGGTTAAAGAAAAATTAGAAATGCGTGCTAATTCAATGGGAATGGAAGATTATATTTTAAGAGTAGTCGTTCCTGAACAAAAAGAAATTGATGATAAAGGCAAAGAAAAAGTTAAAAAAATGTTTCCTGGGTATATACTAGTAGAGATGATCATGACTGATGAAGCTTGGTTTATTGTTCGTAATACACCAGGAGTGACCGGATTTATTGGGTCTTCAGGAAAAGGTGCAAAACCATTCCCATTAACACCACAAGAAGTTGACAGAATATTAGGAACAATGGGTATGAGCAGATTAGATATGGCTAATGAACTTGCAGCTGGAGATAAAGTTGAAGTTGTTGATGGACCTTTTACTAATATGTATGGTACTGTTAAAACTATTGATTTAGAAAATGCAAAATTAGAGGTTGCTTTAGATTTATTTGGTCAAGAGACAATCGTCGAATTGGAATTATCACAAATTAATAAAGCATAAGGTTTACAATTGTTTTAAAATGTGATATTATGATAAGGCTATATTATTTTAAATATAGATATATAAGTGGGAGCGTGGAGCATTTATACCACAACGCGGAAAAATATATTAGGAGGTGTTTTTCGTGGCAAATATTTCAAAGAAAATTAAGTTACAAATTCCAGCAGGACAGGCAAATCCGGCACCACCAGTTGGAACGGTTTTAGGACCAGCGGGAATTAACTTACAAGAATTCTGCAGTCAATATAATGATGCAACTAAAGATAAGATGGGTGACATTTTACCAGTTGAGATTTCTATTTATGAAGATAGAACTTTCGATTTTGTAATTAAAACTCCACCAGCTGCATTCTTATTAAAGAAGGCTTGTAAAATAAAGAAGGGCGCAGTTAATGGTAAAAACGAGACTGTTGGAACTATTACTGAAGACCAATTAAAAGAAATTGCTGAAACAAAACTTCCAGATTTAAACTGTTACACAGTAGAAGAAGCAATGAAAATTGTTGAGGGTACAGCTTTAAATATGGGAATTAAAGTAGAAAGATAATTTAAATTAAACATAGGTTTAACCTATGTGGGAGGAGTCCGCAAACTGATTTCCACTTGAACCACATAAGGAGGTAAGAAAAAATGAAAAAAGGCAAAAAGTATATAGAAGCTTTAGAAAAAGTTGAAAAAGGTAAATTATATACTAAAGAAGAAGCAGTTAAATTAGTTAAAGAAACTTCAATTGCTAGCTTCGATGCATCTGTAGAACTTGCAATGCGTTTAAATTTAGATACAAAAAAAGCTGACCAACAATTAAGAGGAGCTGTAGTTCTTCCTAAGGGTACTGGTAAGACTAAAAAAGTTTTAGTTATTGCTAAAGGTGAAGCAGCTAAAGCAGCTAAAGATGCTGGTGCTGATTACGTTGGCGACACAGATATGCTTGATAAAATCCAAAAAGAAAATTGGTTTGATTTCGACGTAATGATCGCAACACCTGATATGATGCCAGCGCTAGGTAAAATTGGTCGTATTTTAGGACCTAAAGGTTTAATGCCTAACCCTAAAACTGGTACTGTTACTTTAGATACTGCTAAAGCGGTTGAAGAAGTTAAAAAAGGACGTGTTGAATACCGTACAGATTCTTATGGTAATGTACACGTATTAATTGGTAAAGTTTCTTTTAGCGAAGAAGATTTACTAGAAAATTTAAGTGCCTTTGTATCATTAATTATTAAGTCAAAACCTGCAGTTGTTAAAGGAACATATGTTAAAAACATATCAATTGCTTCAACAATGGGACCTGGCATAAAAATTGATGTTAATAGCTTTGACAAATAATTTACATTATGATATAATGAATTTGTTTTTGAAATAATACCGTAGACAGTAGGTGCAGTTAATGCTTAATTTCCTACCGAGGGAACTTATTTAATTAAGTCTTTTCGCCCTGTCTATGATGGGGCTTTTTTACGGAATTATAAAATATAAAGAGGAGGTGCTAAATGGCTAACCAAAAGATTTTAGATAAGAAACAAGAAACCATTAATGAGATTAGCGAAAAGGCTAGTAATGCTTCTTCAGTAGTATTCTTTGAATACCAAGGGCTTACAGCTATGGAAACTAATGCTTTAAGAAGAATTCTTAGAGAAAGCGGTTCTGAACTTAAGGTTTATAAAAATACTTTAGTTAGAAGAGCTTTAGACTCATTAAAAATTGATTTGGCAGCTGAACTTGAAGGACCTAAGGCGGTAGCTTTTGGTACTGATGCAGTTGCACCAATCAAAGCGTTAAGCGATTTTGCAAAAAAACATCCAGCTTTAGTTCTTAAAGTCGGAATTGTTGATGGTGAAATTGCTGACGAAGCAAAATTAAAAGAATTATCAACTATCCCATCAAGAGAAGGATTACTTACAATGCTTGCTTCTGGACTTATGGGTACAGTTAGAGATTTATCAATTTGTTTAGACTTACATAGTCAAAATTTAGAAAGTGAAAATAATTAAGGAGGAGAAAAATAATGGCAAAATTTACAAAAGATGAATTTATCAGTGGATTAAAAGAAATGACTATTCTTGAAGTTAAAGAATTAGTAGATGCAATGAAGGAGGAATTTGGTGTTGATCCAAGTGCTGTAGCTGTTGCTGCTGCACCTGCTGCCGAAGAAGCTACTGGACCAAGCACAGTTAACGTAGTACTTACAAGTGCTGGTGGAAACAAAATTCCAGTTATCAAATTAGTTCGTGACATCACTGGTTTAGGACTTAAAGAAGCTAAAGATTTAGCTGACAATGGTGGAAACATCAAAGAAAACGTTAGTGTTGATGAAGCTAATGAATTAAAAGCTAAATTCGAAGAAGCTGGCGCTACTGTTGAATTACAATAATTAAATAAAAATAAGGGGTAAGCCTGCATTTAGAAATAAGTGCGGGCTTTAGCCGTTTATTAAAAGGAGAAAAAATGTCTCATTATTTTACAAATGATTATGTTAAAAGTGAAGAAAAAATAATTAAAACAAAAATCGGAAACGATACATATTCTTTTTATGTCGATAATGGGGTGTTTTCTAAAAGGGCTCTGGACTTTGGGACGAGAACGCTTTTAGAAAATTTAGACATCGAAAGAATTCAAGGCGATGTTTTAGATTTTGGATGTGGCTATGGGCCAATCGGTATTTACATAGCAAAGAATACTGATGCTTATGTTGATATGATCGACGTGAATGAACGCAGTTTAAGTTTAGCTGGGCGAAATGCGATTGAAAACAATGTCACAGTAAATGTTTTTAAAAGCAATATTTATAGTGGTGTTTTAAAAACATACGATTTTATTATAACTAACCCACCAATAAGAGTGGGCAAAAAGATACTCTATGAGATTTTAATGGGGGCTTATGACTATTTAAAACCTGAAGGAGAACTGTGGTTAGTAGTCAATAAAGACCAAGGGGCCAAATCATTAGTAAGGGACCTTACTTTAAAGTATGAAACCGAGGTAGTAGAAAAAAATAAGGGTTTTTATGTAATTAAGGCTAAAAAACGTTGACAATTTGCTTAAAAGTATTTATAATTATAAATTGGCGACGTATACTTTTCTTCGGTATATGAAAAATCCAAAAAACTAGTTTATAGGGGTGAAATATTGGCTTATACAATACAAAAAATCAATGACAAGCGTGAAAGAAGAAACTACGCAAAAACAAAAAATGCAATTGAACTTACAAATTTGTTAGACATCCAAAAAACATCATATGAGTGGTTTTTAACCGAAGGTATTCAAGAAGTTTTTGATGATATTTTTCCAGTGGAGAGTTTCACTGGTAATTTGTCGTTAGAATTTGGTGAATACTCTTTTGAGGAACCAAGATATACAATTAAACAGTGTAAGGAAAGAGACGCAACTTATGCCGCACCACTTAAAGTTGAAGCTAGACTTTTTAATGTGGAAACTGGTGAAGTTAAAGAACAAGAAATTTATTTAGGTGACATGCCAATTATGACCGAAAGTGGATCATTTATTGTCAATGGAGCTGAAAGAGTAATCGTATCTCAATTAGTTAGATCACCATCTGTTTATTTTGGTAAGGAAGTAGACAAGAAAAATGGTAAGGTTACAGTTGGAGCGCAAGTTATTCCAAATAAAGGAACTTGGCTTGAATATGAAACTGATGCTCGTGATGTAATTTATGTAAGAATTGACCGTACTCGTAAGGTGCCAATTACAACTTTACTTAGAGCGGTTGGCCTATCTAGCGATGCTGATATCGTAGATTTATTTGGTGAAGATGATTATGTTATTAAAACAATCGAAAAAGACACTAATAAAAATACTGATGAAGCATTAATTGATATCCATTCTAAATTACGTCCTGGTGAACCTTCAACTTTAGAAAGTGCGAAGAATCAATTAATCACAAAATTCTTTGATGCTTTTCGTTATGATTTAGCGAAAGTTGGACGTTATAAATTTAATAAAAAGTTAAGTGTGGTTGACCGTTTATTAGGTTGCACATTAGCTGAAAATATTAAAGATGGTAATAAAATTATTGCTAAAGATGGAGATGTAGTTACTAAAGAATTATTAGAAACTTTAAAACCTATTCTTCAAGCTGGCTATGGTAGAAGAGAAGTTTTAATTAATTCTGATTTGGATACTTATAATGAAGTTCAAGTAATTAAAGTTTATTCAAAAAATGATAAAGACAAAGTTGTTAGAATTATTGGTAATGATCAAAATACTGATATTAAACGTTTAACAATTTCTGATATTTATGCTTCAGTATCTTACTATTTGAATTTATTAGACGGTATTGGAAACTTTGATGAAATTGACCATTTATCAAACAGACGTGTTCGTCAAGTTGGAGAACTTTTACAAAATCAATTCAGAACTGGTATTGGTAGAATTGAGAGAATGATTAGAGACCGTATGAGTACACAAGATATTAATGAAGTTACACCAAAAAGCTTAATTAATATTCGTCCACTTACAGCGGCTATTAAAGAATTCTTTGGAAGTTCACAACTTTCACAATTCATGGATCAAATTAATCCAATTGCAGAGCTTACTAACAAGAGAAGACTTTCTTCTTTGGGACCAGGTGGACTTTCTCGTGATAGAGCCGGAATGGAAGTTCGTGACGTTAATCCATCACATTATGGTAGATTATGTCCAGTTGAATCTCCAGAAGGACCAAATATTGGACTTATAACTTCACTTGCAAGTTATGCGAAGGTTAATGAATATGGATTTATTATGACACCTTATCGTAAGGTAGAAAATAGTAAATTAACTGACGAAATTCATTATATGACAGCTGATGAAGAATTAGATTATTATATTGCGCCAGCAACAATTAAAGTTGATGAGAAAGGCAATATTCTTAACGATCGTGAAACTGTACGTTATCACACCGATACAATGATGGTTTCAAAAGATCAAATCGATTATATGGATGTTAGTCCACAACAAGTAATTTCAATTACGACTAGTGGTATTCCATTCCTTGAGCACGACGATGGAAAACGTGCCTTAATGGGAGCAAACATGCAACGTCAAGCAATTCCATTATTAAAAGCTGAAGCACCTTTAGTTGGTACTGGTATTGAGGCAATTGCCGCTCGTGATTCAGGTGCAGTTATTTTAGCTAAAGCTGATGGCGTAGTAGATTATGTTGATGCTTGTAAAATTATCGTTAAAACTGCTAAAGGAACTGATACTTATTATTTAGATGGTTTCGAAATGAGTAATATGGGTACTTGTTATCATCAAATTCCAATTGTTACTAAAGGTGACAAAATTACTAAGGGTATGGTTATTGCCGATGGTCCAAGTACGGATCAAGGAGAACTTGCTTTAGGTAAGAATGTTACAGTAGCTTTTGTAAACTTCGATGGATACAATTATGAGGATGCGGTTGTTCTTAATGAAAGATTAGTTAAGGATGATGCATATACTTCAATTCATATTAAAGACTATGAAATTGAATGTCGTGATACAAAACTTGGTGCAGAAGAGTTTACTCGCGATATTCCAAACGTTAGTGAAGAGGCTCGTAAGAATTTAGATGAGAATGGTATTATTCGTATTGGTACGGAAGTAAAAGACGATGATATTTTAGTAGGTAAAGTTACACCAAAAGGTATGGCTGAACTTACTTCAGAAGAAAAATTATTACATGCGATTTTTGGTGAGAAAACTCGTGAAGTTAGAGATACATCTTTAAGAGTTCAACACGGTGGTGGCGGTATTGTTCATGACATTCAAATTTTAACTAAGGAGAATGGTGATGAATTACCTGCTGGTGTTAGTAAGAAAATTAGAGTTTATATCGTTCAAAAACGTAAGATTTCTGTTGGAGATAAGATGGCAGGACGTCATGGTAACAAAGGTGTTATTTCATTAGTGTTACCAGAGGAAGATATGCCTTATATGGAAGATGGACGTACGGTTGATGTTTTACTTAACCCACTTGGAGTTCCATCACGTATGAATATCGGACAAATCTTAGAGTTACACTTAGGTATGGCAGCTAAAGGACTTAATGTTCATGTAGCAACGCCAGTATTTGATGGTGCAACACGTAAAGAAATTATCGATGCTTTAGATGAAGCTAATTTACCAACTGACGGTAAAATGACTTTATATGATGGTCGTACCGGAATTCCTTTTGATCATCGTATAGCTGTTGGAGTTATGTATATGGTTAAACTTGACCACATGGTTGACGATAAGTTACATGCGCGTTCAACAGGACCTTACTCATTAGTTACACAACAACCACTTGGTGGTAAAGCACAATTTGGTGGACAACGTTTTGGTGAGATGGAAGTTTGGGCTTTATATGCTTATGGAGCTGCTAACATCTTACAAGAAATGATGACTATTAAATCGGATGATGTTACTGGTAGGGTTAAGGTATATGAAGCATTGGTTAAGGGTGAAGAATTACCTAAATCAGGTGTACCAGAATCATTTAGAGTTGTTATTAAAGAATTCCAAGCTTTAGGTTTAGACATTACAGTTCTTAATGAGGACGGAGAATTTGTTGAACTTAAAGAATTAGAGGAAGCTGAAAAAGATAGCTATGTTGTAGAATCTGATTTAGAAAGCGAAATTTTGAAGTCTAAAGAAAGTGCGCAGCCTGTAGATAATGCATTATCTGAAGAATTAGATGGTGAAGATGATTTAGAAGATGAAGAGTCAGAAGAAGAAATATTCGCTGATGAATTAGAGGCTTCAGAGGAAACTGAAGAAGATATTCTGGAAGGGGATGAGAAATAATGGACGCAAATAGTTTTGAAGGTTTAAGAATTGCCATTGCCTCACCAGAAAAAATCCGTTCTTGGTCTTACGGAGAGGTTAAAAAAGCGGAAACTATGAACTACCGTACCTTGAAACCAGAACGTGATGGCCTTTTCTGCGAAAAAATATTCGGTCCAACTAAGGATTTCGAATGTGCCTGCGGAAAATATAAAAGATTAAGATATAAAAATATTATTTGTGATAGATGTGGAGTAGAGGTAACTCGTGCGAAAGTACGTCGTGAACGTATGGGACATATTGAGCTTGCTACTCCAGTGTCTCACATTTGGTTCTTTAAAGGTGTTCCTTCACGTATGGGACTTGTACTTGATATGTCACCTAGAGAACTTGAAGAAGTACTTTACTTTGTTTCTTATGTTGTTTTAGATCCGGGTGAAACACCACTTGAGAAAAAGCAAACTATAAGTGATAAAGAATATCGTGCTTATATGGAAAAATATGGAACAACTTTTAGAGTAGGAATGGGTGCGGAAGCTATTAAAGAGCTTTTAAAGCAAGTAGACCTAGCTAAAGAAGTTGAAGAAATAAAAAAAGATATCGATGGTATCAAAGATTCAACTAGTCAAAAACGTATTCGTTTAATTAAAAGATTAGATGTGTTAGATGCTTTCTTAGAATCAGGTAATAAGCCAGAGTGGATGATTTTAGATGCACTTCCAGTTATTCCACCTGAACTTCGTCCGATGATTCAACTAGATGGTGGACGTTTTGCAACTTCAGATTTAAATGATTTATATCGTCGTGTTATTAATCGTAATAATCGTCTTAAAAAATTAATTGATTTGAACGCACCATCAATCATTATTCAAAATGAAAAACGTATGCTTCAAGAAGCTGTTGATGCGTTATTTGATAATGGACGTCGTGGTAAAAATATTACCGGTCCAGGTAATAGGCCATTAAAATCTTTATCAAGTATGCTTAAAGGTAAACAAGGTCGTTTCCGTCAAAACTTACTTGGTAAGCGTGTTGACTATTCAGCGCGTTCAGTTATCGTTGTTGGTCCATCACTTAAGATGTACGAATGCGGTATTCCAAAAGAGATGGCTTTAGAATTATTTAAACCACACGTTATTAATGGACTAGTAACAAAAGAGATTGCTAGTAACATTAAAGCAGCTAAAAGAATGATTGAAAATCAGGATGAAAGAGTATGGGATATTGTTGAGGAAAAAATCAAAGAACATCCAGTTCTACTTAACCGTGCACCAACCTTACATAGACTTGGTATTCAAGCATTTGAGCCAAAGTTAATCGATGGTAAGGCTATTAGACTTCATCCACTTGTGTGTACAGCATTTAATGCGGACTTCGATGGAGACCAAATGGCAGTTCACGTCCCAATTAGTGAAGAAGCACAAGCAGAAGCAAGAATATTGATGCTTGGTGCTAATAATATCTTGTCACCTAAGAACGGGGCACCTATTACAACTCCTTCACAAGATATGGTACTTGGTAACTATTATTTAACTTTAGAAAAAGCAGGAGAAGAAGGCGAAGGTAGAGTCTTTAAAAACAGTAATGATGCAATTATGGCTTACCAAAGAGGTGAAATTACACTTCATACACGTATTGCTTTACGTGTAAGCTCATTTAAACATAAAATCTTCCCAGATAAATACATGGATAAGTATTTAGTGACAACACCTGGTAAATTAATCTTTAATGATGTTTTCCCAGATACTTTCCAATATGTTAATGATGGAAGTGATGAGAATGTTAAAAATGTAACACCTGCTAAATACTTTATCGACAAAGGTAAAAACATTCCAGAAGAAATTAAGAATATGCCAGTAACTAAGGCTTTAAACAAGAGCGCTTTAGGTAACTTAATTGCTCAAATCTATAAGAGATATCAAACAACTGAAACTTCAGTGATGCTTGATGCGATTAAGGATTTAGGATTTAAATATTCAACTTTATCTGGTATTAGTTTCTCAATTGCCGATGTTGAGGAAAGTAAAGTTAAACCGGAAGTTGTAGAAAAAGCGCAAGCGAAAGTTGACGCAATTAATAAACAATTTAAACGTGGTTTAATAACTGATAAGGAAAGATATGATCGTGTTATCGACACTTGGTTTAAAGCTAAAGACGATGTATACGATGATTTGGAAAATTGGCTTAAGAATAATCCTGAGGCTTCAATCAGTATGATGATTGATTCTAAGGCCCGTGGATCTATTAAAGAATATGGTCAATTAGCTGGTATGCGTGGTATCATGAACAAGCCAACTGGTGACTATGTTGAAATTCCTATCCTTTCATCATTCAGTGAAGGTGTGACAGTATCTGAGTTCTTTACATCTACCCATGGTACTCGTAAAGGAGCAGTTGATACGGCCCTTAAGACAGCGGATGCTGGATATTTAACTCGTCGTTTGGTTGATGTAGTACAAGACGTTATTGTTAAAGAAGACGATTGTGGAACTGACCAAGGCGTAGTTGTTGAAAAGATTTTAAATACAGATGGTACGTTAATTGAATCTTTAGAAGAGCGTATTACTGGTAGATATACAAATAAGAAAATTGTTCATCCAGAAACTAAAGAAGTTATGTATGAGAAAGATACTTATATTACTGAAGCAATTGCTGAAAAAATTGTTAAGGCCGGAATTACTAAAGTTCCAATTAGAAGTATTCTTACTTGTCGAACTGAACATGGTGTTTGTAAAAAATGTTATGGTCGTAATTTAGCTACGGGATTTGAAGTTGAAATTGGGGAAGCTGTTGGTATTATGGCTGCTCAATCAATTGGTGAACCTGGTACCCAACTTACCATGAAAAACTTCAATACTGGTGGAGTTGCTGGTGGAGAAGATATTACACAAGGTCTTCCTCGTGTTCAAGAAATCTTCGAAGCACGTAATCCGAAAGGTAAAGCAACTATTTCTGAAATCAATGGTGTAGTTACTAAGATTGTTGATGAAGGTGGACACTTTAAAATCTATGTTAAAAATGATGTTGAAACAAGAGAACATTCTACTAACTATGGTGTTGATGTTACTTGTGAAATTGGTCAAGAAGTTAAAGCTGGTGAAAAGCTTACTAAGGGAGCAGTTAATCCTAAAGAATTATTAGTGGTTACTGATCCAATTACGGTTCAACAATATATTCTATTTGAAATTCAAAGAGTTTATCGTTCTCAAGGTGTTGAGGTTAGTGATAAGCACGTTGAAGTTATTGCGAAACGTATGATTTCAAAAATTAAGATTATCGATTCAGGTGATTCATTATTCTTACCAGGTACAATGGTGGATATTAATCATTTCACTGATGAAAATAAACGCTTAATTTTAGAAGGTAAGAGACCATCTACTGGTAAACCAGTATTACTTGGTATCACTAAGGCTTCACTTGAGACTGATTCGTTCTTGTCAGCAGCTTCATTCCAAGAAACAACACGTATCTTAACTGATGCAGCTGTTCATGGAAAAGTTGATTACTTAAATGGATTAAAAGAAAATGTTATCATTGGTAAATTAATTCCTGCTGGTACAGGTGCGAAACAATATCGTGAAGTAGATTACAGTTTAGAAAATGAGCTTTTAAGAGATGAACCTCTAGAGGCTTTAGAACAAGAACTAATGGATTAACCATTGGTTCTTTTATTTTGTAAGAAGGAGATTTTTGTTTGGTAGGGTATGATTATAGTAGAGGTGATATGATGCAAATTGTTGATGGCAAAATAGAAAGCATGATATATGAGATAAGAGGAAAACAAGTAATGTTGGATAGCGATTTAGCTAAACTTTATTTAATTGAGACTAAAAGAATAAATGAAGCGGTTAAAAACAATAGGAATAAGTTTCCAGATAGATTTTCATGGCGGTTAACTGATGAAGAAAGTAAAACTCTTTTGGTCGAAATTTTCGACCAAAAAATTGAAACTAGAGGTGGTAAATATAAGAATCCACGAGTTTTTACTGAATAAGGTGTCGCCATGCTTGCAACAGTTTTAAAGTCTAAAACTGCCGTATGTATTAGTATTATGATTATGGATGCTTTTGTTTCTATGAGGAAATATATTTCAAATAATTTAATAGAACAAAAATATATAAATAATTTAGTTTTAGAGCATGACCAAGATATAAAGGCGCTTAAGGATACTTTTCAACAGTTTGAAAGTAAAGGTTTTACTGAAGAAATATATTTTGAAGGGCAGATATATGACGCTTATTCAAAAATAATTGATATTTTAAACAATGCTTTTAAAGAGGTGATAATAATTGATAGTTACGCAGATAAAAATGTTCTAGACATGATATCAAAACTTAGTGTTAAAGTATTTTTAATAACTAAGAATAGTGGTATACTAAAATCAATTGATATTGATAAATATAATAAACAATACCATAATTTAAGTGTTATTTATAGTAGCGTTTTTCATGATAGATATATTATTTTAGATGGAAAATCAATATATCATTGTGGTGCTTCTCTAAACTATGCAGGTTCAAAAACTTTTTCGATTAATAAACTTGAAGATGTGGTGGTTATTAATGCACTTATTGATAAAGTAAATAAAATGCTAAAATAACATAATTTTTATAATTTGTATTGACTCTCTATAGTAGTAGAGTGTTATGATGATTGTGAGGGGAGGCGAAAATGTATAAAATTGGAGAATTTGCCAAATTATCAGGTGCATCTATAAGAACACTTCGCTTTTATGATAATATTGATTTATTTAAACCTGATGATATTGACTTATTTACAGGGTATCGGTATTATAGCGAGAAACGACTAGAAGAATTTCAATTGATAATGAAACTTAAAGATTTAGGCTTTTCATTAGAAGAAATCAAGGAAAATCTTAATAATATCACGGAAAGTGTAATTTTAAGTAAAAAAGAAGAATTAATGCAGGCTAGAGATAATTTGGACGATAAAATTAAAGAATTAGATAAAATGCGTTTTGGCCTTGATTCAAAACCAAAGGAAGTTAAGTCTACTAAAGTACTTAAGAAAGATTAGGAGGAAAGAAAATGGGAAAAACAATTTTAGTGAATGGAAAAGCAGACACGTTAAAGACAAAAGGAGTTTTGTTTAACGAAGTAGAGGGAATGATTAAAGCTGGTGAAAATGTTTTAATGTTGGATAGTAAGGGCGAATATTATGAGAGTTTTAGTCAAGAATTTAAAGATAATGGCTATAATGTTGTTGTGGTAAATTTACAAGATTCTGAACATAGTCATGGATATAATCCTTATACTTTGCCACTTTATTATTATAAGAAAGGTGCTACGGATAAAGCTTTTGAATTGCTTGAAAAGGTAACTTATGAGATTGTTAAAGATGATCATCAGGGGGATCCTTTTTGGATAAATACAACCTCTGATTTATTTACAGGTTTAAGTTTACTTTTATTCCGTGAAGCGCCAGAGGATAAAGTTAATATTGGTAGTTTGAATGTGGCGGTTGATGTTGCGGGAATTAGTCGCGATGATAAATGTCATAAGTATTTAGAAAGTTTAGAAGTTAATGATCCAATATATGTTTGTACATCTGGAACATTATATGCGCCTAATGAAACTAGAGAAAGTATTATGTCAGTGGCTAAGCAAAAGATTAAACCTTATTGTTTACGTGAGAAACTTATGAGTTTACTCAGTCATACTGATTTTGATATTGCAAATGTTGGTAAAGAAAAAACAGCAATTTTTGTTATAGCTAGAGAAGACAATAATGTTATTAATGTGATTGCGAATATACTAATTGAACAGATATTTAGTTTAGTAATGTTTGAAAAAGTTAAATTTAATTTTGTTTTAGATAATCTTGAAACTATTCCTTATATTACTAGTTTAAATTTTATGATTGATATGCGTAGTGATAATATGAAAATTTATATGGCAACTAGGGATTTGAATATTATAAAAGATGTTTATGGGAAACCTAATTTGTTTGCAAATGTTGATAAAATAATCCAAACACCAGTAGATGGGATGGGTGCAATAGTAAAAGAAAACAAATCATTAGAATTACCAGAGAACAACTATAAACCAGAATATTTTGATATAAAGGAATTTTTGGCAAATTATAGTAACTGATAGAAGATAAATGTCTGAATTAGATATACTTAAGAGATTAAAGGAAATTCAAGAATTAAAAGAAAAATATTACAATATAAGAATGGCAGCCATTGAACTTCAAACCTGGATAACGCCAGATCCTGAAATTAAAAGTCAAAAAAAGGAAAAAGTATTAACTCTATTTAAACAAAGAATCCCACCAAATACAAAAGTTAAATCTTAAGATTTAACTTTTTTCTTGCAAAAATATCTTTAATTTGGAAAATTCATAAATTTTCAAAAAAAGAAGGAAATTTTTTATTCGCAAGGTATGATACAAGTAGAAAGGAGAGGAGTATGAAAAAAATATTGTTTTGTATTTTACTTTGTTTTTATATAACTGGAGTTCAAGCTTTGGAATATAGTGGGTACTCAGAATTTAGTGATTATACTGATAAGGTAATAGAAAATGATGATTTAACGGATGTTAAAATAGAAAGGAGATATCAATTTTATAAGCTGAATAAGGTAATGGGTCCTTATTTAAAGGAAGGTGAAACTAGGGCTGATTATCCATATTTAGATAAGGACAATTTTGCGTATAGTGAATATAGTGAGTATAGTATAGAGGAACCTTTAGAGGCGCCATCAAAGGAAATAGAGTCTAAGATGATTAATCATTACAAGGCAGCAGGACCAATTGACTATATAACATTAACAGCTATTAATGGTGATATTTATTTGGATAATTTTATATTTTTATATAAGGGTGAGTATGTTGATTATGAAATTACCGAATTGGGAAATGAGTTACCTTTTATAAAGCATGGCGATACGGTGGGCTTTAAACTGCAAAGAAAGGTTGGGCTTGCTGATTTGGAAATTAAGGTTAAGGGGTTAGGTCTTTCTTCGGATAATTATAGTTTTGAATTGTCTTTAGGTTCGGATAGTAAAACCTATCAAAAAATATCTTCCTCAATTCCAGGAAATAGTGGAGCAGTATTATATTGTAATGCATTTAGGCCTTTAAGTTATGATGACTATTATTCTTTTGAAAATTTTGAGCCTAGCAAGTTTATTAGCTTTGTGGATAAAGTTAATGTTTATCGATATAGGGATATTATGTATCAAAGTTATAAAATAGAAAAGGAATATTATCCAGAATATTTAGTTAATGGAACTGGCGAATATATATACAAAGATGAAATAAAATACAAGGATTATTATGCTAAAAGGACGAGAAGCATTATCGATAAAATCGATTCTAACGATAAGTTATTATCAAATAGTGAGACTTATGAGCCTAAGGTTTCTAATTTGGTTAGTGTTTTAGAAGATAGAACTATAGAATCAGAAGTTATAGATAATTATGATTCTTCTTATAAGGTTTTTAATAGTCCTTTAAGAAGTGAAAAAATTGCCGAAGAAAAGGTACCTATTTGGTATTTTATTGGGCCTTTTTTAATAGTCTTCGGCATAATAATTCTAGTTTTGTCGAAACTATATAAAAGAAAAAAATGATGTGCTAAAGTAAAAAAGGGTGAGGATATGTTAGAGATAGATATGCAACCAATTAGAGGAATACTGTTTGTAAGACTTAAGGGGAAATTAGATCGGCGTAATACTTCTAAACTTAACAGCGAAGTTGTTAAGTTTTTAAAACGAGTGGGAATTAAAAATATTGTATTTAATATTAACGATTTAGAATACATGGACAAATATGGAGAAAGTGCCTTAATTAATAGTTTTAAAATTTGCAAAAACAACAAAGGTCAAACTCTCATTTGTATTGGTGATAATAAAAAGCTGCTTGAAGATAGTAATTATCTTTTTGAAAGAGTAAAGATAGTTAGTGATGAACTTGCAGCTGTTAATTTAATCAATTCATAGGAGGATATATGCCAGACATAGCAGCAACAATTTTAGAAAACGAAGGATTAATATACAAAACAGCTAGTTACTTTAGTGGTTATGGAAGTATAGAGGATTTATATCAAGCCGGATGTATAGGAATTATGAAGGGGGCTCAAAATTATGATCCAAATAAAGGAGCAAAATTTTCAACCTATATTTATTCTTATATTATTGGTGAGATGAAGGCGTTAGTTAGAGAAGATAAACCTGTTAAGGTTAGTCGAGATATTAGTAGGCTCAGGGGATCGGTGGAAAAAGCAAGAGATATGCTATCCCAATCACTTATGAGAGAACCAACAGATGTAGAACTTAGTGAGTACTTGGATATTGATGAATATTATTTGGCCGAAGCTTTAAATTCATCGGTTAGGACACAAAGTATTGATGATAATGTAGGTGATACAAATATGATGATGCATGAAGTAATAAGTAGTCCTGATGTTGATATTGATGATCTTCTTTATTTGAAGACCGAACTTGAAAGCTTAGGAGAGCCAGAAAGAACAATTATGATCAGTAGATATTATGAAGATATGACACAATCACAAATTGCGGATAGTCTTGGAACAACACAGGTTGATGTTTCTAGACGTGAAGGACGAGTACTTTCAAAACTTAGATCAAGTGTTCATTGACTTTTGTTATAAATTTACCTATAATTAAAATAGGTGAAACATATGAAAAAAGGATTTACGTTAATTGAATTAATTATGGTTATTACATTACTTGGAATTATTGCATTAATTGCAGTACCAACTATTAATACAGTAATTAATGATTCAAAGGACAAAGCATATAAAGAGCAAATAGAGTTAATTGAGGATTCAGCTAAGACATATATGTCAAATAATTCTTTAGAATTGCCCGCACAGGTTTTAAATGCTACTAAATGCATTTCTGTAAGTAAATTACAAACAGAGGGACTTCTAGCTAACAAATCAATCGAAAACCCAAAGTATAGAAGTGGAAGTACTGATGCTGAAGAGAACTTTCAATACTTTACTGGAGCGGTGAAAGTTACTTGGAATGGATCTAAATATAAATATGTATATACAAAAAGTGCAACATGTGCTTAAGAAGATTTTATATCTTCTTTTTTTGTTTTTAACAAATATAATTTATTGGAGGGGATAATATGTATAGTTTAATGACATTACCGTATCCATATAATGGGTTAGAGCCAGATATTGATGAGGAAGTAGTGACAATTCATTATGACAAGCATCATAGGGGCTATGTAAATAAATTGAATGCAGCGTTAGAAAAGGCTAACTATAAAGGTAATTATAGTTTGGAAGAAATTCCAAATCATATCGATGAATTTCCTTTACCACTTCGTGGAGATATTTTGTACAATACTGGTGGGGTATTAAATCATAATTTGTATTGGTATAGTTTAAATCCTGTAAAAAGTAATCCAAGTGGAAAATTACTATATAAAATAAATGCGCAGTATGGTAATTTTGAGAATTTTCGTAAAGATTTTATTGATAGGGCTAAACATTTAGTTGGGTCTGGGTATACTTTTTTAGTTAGTAATAGTCGTGGGGATTTAACAATTGTAAATTTAGTAAATCAGGAAACGCCTATTTCTTATAATTTAATACCGTTATTTACAATTGATTTGTGGGAACATGCTTATTATTTACAATATAAAAATGATCGAGATAGTTATATCAATAATTTCTGGGATAAGGCAAATTTTGATTATGCCAGTAAAAAATATGATGAAATAGTTGACTAGTTCAACTATTTTTGTATAAAAAAATAAATTCATTTCCATAATAAACGTAGGAGGAATATTATGGAAAAGAACAAATATAAAAGTATGGTGGACAAGCATACACCAAAAGAAGATGTTTTATACAATGCTATTATTGCTTTTATAACTGGGGGAATTATGGGAATTGTTGGTCAAGGTTTAATTGATTTTTATTCTTATTATTTAACTATTCCGTCAAAAGAAGCAACAGTTTGTATGTTGGTAACACTTATATTCTTGAGCTGTTTATTTACAAGTTTAGGCTTCTTTGATAAGTGGGTTAATTTCGCTAAATGCGGATTGATTATTCCAATTACCGGATTTGCCCATGCGACAATGAGTGCAGCATTAGAATATCGTAAGGAAGGTTTAGTAACTGGAATAGGCGCAAATATGCTTAAATTATCTGGGGCGGTGGTCATATTTGGAGTCGTCAGTGCATGGACCTTTTGTTTAATTAGAATGGTATTGGGGGTGATATAGGTGACTTTTAAATATAATAATGTATATCTTAATGAAACGGCAACAGTCACCGGGCCCTACGAAGCTAAAGGACCACTTAGCAAGTATTTTGACAGGAGCTATGACGACTTATATTTTAACGCACCTACTTGGGAACAAGCAGAAAGTAAATCAATTAGCGATGCAGTGGATATTCTACTTGGCAAAGCGGGAATGACACGTTTTGATATTGATATGTTTATTTCTGGAGATTTATTAAATCAGTTAACGGCTTCTAATTATGCTGCGGCTAATATGCCATCATCATTTATGGGGGTTTATGCAGCATGTGCTACTAGTACTTTAGGCTTGGCCACTGGTGCGAATTTAGTTGAAGGTGGGATGGCTGATAAAGTGTTATGTGCAACTTCTTCACATAACAATGGCGCAGAAAAACAATTTAGATATCCAGTTGAGTATGGAGGGCCTAAACCAAAAACGACAACTTTTACTTCAACCGGTAGTGCAGTAGCATTACTATCTTCTAAAAAAAGCAATATTAAAATAGACAGTTCGACAATTGGAACAGTCATTGATTCAGAAATTAATGATGTGTTTAATATGGGGGCTGTTATGGCGCCAGCTGCAGCTGATACTATTTATAAACATTTAATGGATACTGGAAGAAATATTGATTATTACGATTTAGTATTAACTGGAGATCTAGGAATTTACGGTAAAGAAATACTAAAAGAATATATGCAAACTGAATATGGAATTAGTTTAGATAAATATAACGATACAGGAACGATGTTATATAGTTTAGAAAGACAACCAGTGTATGCTGGAGCTAGTGGACCGGCATGTGCGCCACTTGTAACATATGGATATATCTTGGATCAAATGCGAGCTAAAAAATTAAAGAAAGTTTTAGTAGTAGCAACTGGAGCTTTAATGAGTCAGACGATGGCTAATCAAAAGTTAACAATTCCAGCTGTAGCGCATGCGATTAGTTTGGAGGCGGTAAGATGATTTATTTAAATGCATTTTTATTTGCCGGGTTAGTGTGTATGCTTGGACAGTTAATTTTAGATAATACTAAATTAACGCCAGGTCATATTACGGTTATATTTGTAGTTTTGGGGGCGTTCTTAGATGTTTTCGATATTTATGACAAACTAGTTTTATGGGCTGGTGGAGGAGCACTTGTGCCAATTACAAGCTTTGGACATATGCTTACTCATGGAGCAATAATGGGCTATCAAAATGATGGAATTATGGGACTGCTTGTAGGAACATTTGATTTAACTTCAGCAGGTATTTGTGCCGCAATTATATTAGCCTTTTATCTATCACTTATATTTAAACCAAGAGATTAATTTCTCTTTTTTTATTTTAGCTAAATAGTATTAATAGCTTGTTTAAATTTGAAATCTCATATATAATAAAGATAAGATAAAATAGGGAAGTATATATTTGTTTTGTATAGTGGGAGAGATAAAATGAACAAAAGTAAAAAGAGAAA
>URBG01000013.1 GCA_900546055.1 uncultured Mycoplasmatota bacterium | reverse complement strand
ATACACGGTTCATATCAAGATCAAATCCCGGAACACCTCTGGTGATCGAATTTACTCCCAGAGGATTTAACGCAGGATAAATTTCTACGATTCCCTTTAAATATTCCAAATGTTCTTCAATCCGTCTGTTTAATTCATAACAGACAAACTGCCCCTCCAGTTCATCACCGTGGGTGCCGGTTACAATACATACTCTTTTTTCACTGCCTGTTATCACCATTGGTTTTAACACATTCTTCTTTACAAGAAGCCGCTCACCGGCAGGCAGTCCTAAGGATACTACTGTCTCTATCATTACTTGTATTCTCTGCCTTTGTCTAAGTTTTATGTCTGTTATAAAGATAATCCATCCCTCTTTATTCGTCAAGTTTTATTCATCTTTACAAAATAAAGTCACCCGTGATAGAATATAGGTAATTATAAGGAGGACTTAATAATGGATATTAATTATGAATTATATAAAATATTTTTTGTAGTAGCCAACTCTGAAACAATAACAGATGCTGCAAAAAAACTTTACACATCGCAGCCAGCAATTACAAAAAGCATTAAAAATCTTGAGGAACAACTAAATGTCACATTATTCATCAGAAATACAAAAGGTACTAAATTAACAAACGAAGGAAAGCAATTTTATAATCAAATTAAACCAGCAATTGAACAATTATTAATAGCTGAAAATGAAATTTCATCTCATGCTACCTATAAATCTGAAAATATAATAATCGGCATTAACGATATTATCATTCAAAAATATTTAACCAAACCTCTAAAAAAACTTTTAAATAGAAATAATGTTAATGCAGAAATTAAAGAACAAAAAACTCAATACTTAATTGATGATGTTACTTGTGGAAAGATAGATATCGCCATTCTCCAGATAGTTAATGAGCAAAGCCATAATCAATATATAGAGACAACCAAACTTTTCAATCTAAACATTTGCCTATTTAGTACTAATACAAGAACCTATCCAACTAACATTGATAATATAAAAATTATTTCTAATGACATAAGCATTATTAAAAATTTATTCCCCCAAAACTATAAAAATTCCAAATATATCATAGTCGATAGTTACTCTCAAATATATGAACTAGTTAATCAAGAATTTGGGCTTGGAATAATGCCAAAAGAATTTATAAATAAAGAAAAATGTATTTATAAACCAATTAAACATAACAATATACCAAATATAGGATTATATATTATCATCAATAAAAATTTTAAAAATAAAAATGCAAATAAATTGAAACAACTAATAATTGAAGAAATAAGCAATGCAAACACAGTAACAAACTAATTCATCAAAAAAGAAGTCCATGGACTTCTTTTTTTTAATAATAAATACAAGAACCTAGTAAAATAGCAAGTAAGATATATAGTACTAATATAATTAGATATCCACAGCTATTAGTTCTTTGACCGCATTGGTCTCCACATGGGTTACCGCATTGGTTTCCACATGGTTTTTCATTATTGCAAGCCATAATTACCCCCTTCTAGAGGCTTAGATCCAAGCCCCAAGTATGATTATTAAAAGAATAAATAATACTAAAACGATTGCAGCTGCACTTGATCCTGTGTTACACATATAAATCATCCTCCTTTTTGTCTTTTCACATTATTTTATGGAAAACATGGATTTGTGTGAGTACTAATATCAAAAATAATGAAAAAATATTGTTTTTTATTAGGAAATTTGCTATTATTATTATGTATGAAAGATATCCATACACATGAAAGGAAGAGCAAACGTGAAAAAAACATTATTAACTTTAGGAGTATGCGTGCTAGTTATCGGATTAGTAGGATGCGGAAAAACTCCAACCTTGAAAGATGGAAAAGAGGTTGTTGCTTCAATCGATGGAAAAGAATACACCGCTGAAGACTTATATGAAAAATTAAAAGCACAAGGTGGCGAAACAACTTTAATAAATATGATTGACGAATATATCGTAAATAAAGAAGTTGAAACAGATGAGGACGCTAAAACATATGCCGAATCACAAATCGAATCTTATAAATCATCATATAAGAGTTATGGTAAAGACTTTAATGAAGCTTTAACTCAAGCTGGTTATAAAGATGAAGACGCCTTCAAAGAAGCTTTAATTTTAGACTATAAAAAGCAAACAATTACTGAAAACTATGTAAAAGGTAAACTTACTGATTCAGAAATTGAAAAATACTATGAAGACAAAGTATTTGGTGATATTGAAGCTAAACATATCTTAATTTCAGCTGATGTAAACGATAATATGTCAGATGAAGAAAAAGAAGCCGCTGAAAAGAAAGCCAAAGAAAAAGCCGAAAAAATAATTAAAAAATTAGACAAAGGTGAAGATTTCGAAAAATTAGCAAAAGAAAATTCAGATGACAAGGGAACTGCTTCAAAGGGCGGTAAATTAACTGTAACTTATGGAGAAGTCGTTGATGAATTCTGGGATGCTACTACAAAATTAAAAGATAAATCTTACACTAAAGAACCAGTAAAATCTGAATATGGATACCATATTATTTATCGTATAAGTCAAAAAGAAAAGCCAAAATTAAATGCAGTTAAAGATGATATCATCGATAAATTAGTAAACGAAAAAATCAAAAACGATGATACTCTTCAAACAGAAGCACTTGTAGAACTTCGTAAAAAATACAACATGAAAATTAACGATAATGATATTAAAAAATCATATAACGAAGCAACAAAAGAAGCTTTAGCAAAAAGTACAAATGAAAACAGTTCAAATTAGAACTGTTTTTTATTTATATATTCGTTGATCTCTTCTAAACTATAACCTTTACTATAAAGTTTATTTCTAAGCTTTAAATAAAGCTCATCGCCACTATATTTCAAAGCATATTTCTTATAAAACTTTTCCATTTCTTTAAACATAAGTCCATTATCCAAAGTAATTAAAGATAAATGTCTATTAATATCAGATCTACCATAGCCTAAATTAACCAGATATATTGTTAATTTTTGTTTCAAAACAAAACCAGAATACTTTTTATTAGCTTTAACTTTTTTACTAATAATTTTATCTAATCTTTCATCGATAACCTCCGAAGGTATATCAATCATTTCATCAATTATAGATGAATCTATATTATGTGATTCCAAGTCTTTAGCTATTTTAAATGGGCCATCTAAAGACAAATTGATTTTATCATTGGTATATGCTTTAGCAAAATTATAATCATTAATAAGTCCAATTCTTTTTAAATTATCAATTATTTTTTCTTTATCATTTATATCTACCATTGTCTTATCAAGATATTCTCTAATCTCGTGTTCACTACGCAACCTTCGGCTAATCATCCTAAGCGCTTTATTATAAATTTCATAATAAGTTGTATCCGTATTTATTTTATTCAGTAAACTACTGTCAATATTTTTGTCAAATAACAAATTATTTTCTAGTATAACATCATCAAAAGTACTTATAACCTCTCCATTATCCAAAGTAATTTTATATTTAGAACCACTTTTTTTTATTTTTTCAATCTTCATCTTATCACCAAATATATTATAGCAAACATTTGTTTTAATCGCAACAAAAAAAGAACTATCGTTCTTTAATGTGAATCAAATTTTTAGATATTTCTTCAAGAGATCTTCCTAAATCTTTATTTGACTTATATTCATTTTCTTTCATCTGATAATGGCGTGTTTCTTCCATTTCTTTAGATCTTTTTGCAACAATATTAACAAGCAAGTATTTAGAACCAACCTGTCCTAGTAATTTATCAATTGAAGGATATAACATTACGTATCACTCTCCTACTATTGATAATATAACAATTGGTCTTTAAATACAACTAATATGTCAAAATTTTACATTATTTAACACAACTTCTTAAGCCTTCCAAAACACAAACCATTGCCCAAGTATCTTGCTTACAATACTCGACTAATTTCTGATATTTATGTTTATAGTCTTTCTCATCCATCTTTGGAAACCTTGCATAAGTGACTAAAGCTTCAACCCCATTTCCAATTTCCATTCCTTGATATGTTAGATCTGAAAACAGTGGCAATATCTTTTTTATCGAAAAAGAACCATTCATATCACTATGATAATAATTAAACATCGACGCTCTATCTTTTTCATAGCCAAGTTCTTCATACATCGATGACTTAGTCTTAACCAAATTCATCAAATCAAAAATCATACTTCTAATGTGCATAAGTTTATCCTTATACTCAGGAAAAATAAACGCTAATTCCTTAAGCCTAGTTTTCTCAAAAGATTCATTATAAACTAAAACTGTCCCAGTCTCACCAATCCACTCGCAAAGTTTTTTAACTAATTCCTCACGGTGATCACCATGGTCTTTAGCCAAATATTCAAAATGATCATTATCTTTATCACAGACTCCAGGCGCTTTTTCGATGTGCAAAGAAAACTGAAATACCGACTGTGTATAACAACGTTCACCCGCATACCTTGGTAATGGACATGGAAACGTTTCAAAATCTAAATGATAAATTGGATACTCGATCTGTTTAAGCCCATCAATTATTTTTTCTTTGTCAAAATAAGGTTCTTGTGATTCAACAACTTCCCTTTGAATAACATTTTTCCTTCTATTTAAAAGTTCTAGTGGAACATCAAGCATCCCTACTTTACCATCATTAATTAAATCAAAACGCCCATACTTTTTGCCACTACTATCTTTAAAACCATGATGACCATCTAAATAAGCCATAATTGAATTCTTGTCAGGTAAAATACTAAAACAAACTTTTTTATATTTACACTTCGTCGTTTTCTTTATTTCACAAAACTCTCCTAACGGACAAGGATCAACTTTTAAATTTTCGATATATCCCTGAACACGTTTACGCTCCAAATCAATCATATCCATATAGTCCTTAGTAACGCTAGTCATATCAATAAATGAAACTATCTCATTGCCATTTTCATCGGTCTCATATACTGGTTCCCCGCAATCATATTTTCCATTAAAAATATACTCGCCATTTAAAACAGCTAAATAATATTTAACATCATCGAGTTTATGCACCTCACCATTAGCCTTTAAATCATTTTCGATGATATACCTTTGAACAGCCAAATCATAAACATAATGCCCCGATGCACTAAGTTTATCAAATAATTTAGCCCTTTGTATTTCGTACTTCTTTAAAGGCATATAATCCTCAATATTAACATTTAAATCCTCAAGCAAGTGATATATACCACTACTATCTTTAGCAAAAATAGAATTAGTTTTAACATAACCATTTTGATCTTTAACTTTAACCCCTAAATCTAAATACTTTTTCGTTGTTGTCGCCTTTGCTTCAATAATATTAAACGCCTTTTCATTTTCATTATAAATATCGACATAGCACAAATAACGAATATTATCAATTAAACAATCAAAACTTTCTTGTTCTAAAGTTGCTTTAGAATATTTAAAAGTTCCAGAAAAATATTTAGGAGCCAAAGCACCTGCTAATAACTCAACTTGATTATAATATGGTAACATGACTTCCAAATGGTCATTTTTAACCTCAATTAAATCTTCCTCACCGTCATACATATCGCCGAGAATTTCTCTAATATATTCTTCCTCTTCTTCTTTTTTGTACTCCTCTAAAGTCACCATACTTTGTAATTTTTCAGTCTTTAAATCATCTAATGCTACATATCTTGGACATCGACTATAATTTATAAAATTTGTCTTAGTTATTGCCATACTACCACTCCATACTAATTATATCATAACTACAAACAACCAATAAAAAATCTCTAGAAAAAATCTAAAGATTTTTTTAAAATTGGACCAGAGGTTTCCGATCCATCTTTAACATATTGCCTTAAAAAATCTAATTTACATTCATTATTGGGCAAAAAATCCGCTACATAAAAAGCCCTATCCAAATCTAATCTGTTATCGTCCCGATTTACTGGCCCATTTTTTACAAGTTCAAACAAAGATCTTTCATAATCATAATTACCATTCCTCGCATATTCCATAAGTCCACTAGTTACCATAATATTATTAACAATAACAGCCGCTTCTAAAGTTCCGTTAGGAATTCTATTTTCAAAAGTATTAATAATTCTTTCGCCTTGCGAATATAGATACATTCTATAAAAGCTAAAAGAATGGTCACAAGAATCATCCTCGGCATACAAAGAATTCAAAAGTCCATCATAACTTGAAATATCTAGCTTAGATAGTCTTCTACACAAAAGTGGCGCAAATGCTGGCGAATATTGCGAAGCGGCATATCTAAGATTAATAAACTCACCATTGTAAAATCTTGTAAGAATATCTTCATTTTCTGCAAGCAACACCATGAATGATAACAAAGCTACTG
Organism: uncultured Mycoplasmatota bacterium; assembly: GCA_900546055.1. GTDB lineage: Bacteria > Bacillota_I > Bacilli_A > RF39 > UBA660 > Coprosoma. The sequence goes on along the minus strand of URBG01000013.1, from coordinate 30,533 downwards.
GATCATTATTAAAGAAGTTAGCATCATAATGTACATGTGAAGCACAAAAATCATCAACTTTTGCATATTTAACCCTTTTTTTAATATATAAAAGCATTGATTTTATATTTTGCCAATCGGCTTTTGTACCAGATAAAATAGGTGAATCTATTTCTCCGCCACGCCCTCCTAAACTAGTATCTGTAGTTAAAATCCATTTATCGCAATCGTATGCAAATAATGGTACACGTTCTGGTGTTGTATAATAAAGTATGTCATTACATTTACGCATTTTTGAAATAAAATTAGGGCTCGCCACTTCTATTTCAATTCCAAAACGCAAGTCAGGGGCAAGTTCATGACTATCCCTAAATGGAATTTTATAGTCTAAAAGACTATCCAAAATTTCTCTTCGACTTATTTCATCAAGATCACTAAATTTTGTGTTTTTTGGTAACTCTAACATACAATACACTCCATATTTAAAGTATTATAAATTATTTTATTTACCAAGTCAACTTTAATAATATCACTAAGAATTATTAAGACCATACTTACAAGTATAAAAATCATCATGACCAGAACCCTTACAAACGCCTGAAGTCACATAAGTTTTAACAAACTCACTTATACAGGCAATTCCATCCTCATCACAGGATAAATCAAAATCACTATATGATTTGCTTTTATTATAATCTTTAATTTGCTTAATCGTATCACCATCCAAATCAAAAACATAAATTGGCTCTTTATTATAAACTGATTCATCTGAGGTATTACGATTATCATTTATTACTGAATCAATAACTTTACTCGTATCTTTGGTACACTGCTTATTTCCAGTCTCATCTATTGAACACCAATTTGATCCTGAATTACGACCAATACCACTCATTCCAGGAAAAGGAAAAGTTAAAGCAATTGGGCGATAGATAACCTCCATACTCTCCGGACAAGCACCATCTGGGCACTCTTCAGTAATTCCTTGTTTGCAATGACCATAATTCTTAGTATAAGCTTTACAATTTTTGTTTGGTCCCTCAGCTAAATACCATTGGCCAGTTGCGAGATTTAATCTATGAATCTCACAAGTTTTATAATCATCATAACTTATACATTTTTCATTACGCTTACCCTTGCACCTGTTCCCATACTTATTTTCATACTTATAACAACTGCCCGTCTCCACAACCTGACCATTTTCAATAATTTGACATTCCGTTGCAGTAATAGGTTCGCAATATTCCTTAAGCTTTGGAACACACTGACCAGCATTAACTGCCGCACAGTCCGTTTCAACATTGTCAACATAACATTTACCCGCTTTTTTCACACACTCAGTATAAGTTTTTATAGGACAAACATATTCATCACTATTTACTTTTTTACAATTTCCTAATTTACTATCCGATTTTCGGTCATTTTTGCACTTACTATATTCCGAAGTCCCAAGACCATACAATTTAGCGCATGCTGTATATTTTTCATTTTCTCCTTGGACACTAGTGTTATAAATATTGTTGTCTTTGTTCACCCCATCTTTCCCAAAATATTCAGCTTGTGTTGAAGCATTCCATGCATTTTTCATATAACTATTATCCGTTGGAAAATCATAAGTCAATTTAACAAACGCCGACATATCAGTCAATTTTTCATTTTTCTTTTTCAAAGATACTGGAAAATTTGGTACTTTAGCATCATCATAACTATCTAAATTTTCTGTTGGTTTTTCAAACTGTGATTCAATATTCTTAGCTATATAACGATATAAATTCTCTGGAAGCAAATACTCTGAAGTCAAACTCATAATTAGCATCCCATTACTTATCGTCTTTTTAACCTCACCTTTGTCTTCCCTAATTGTATTATTAGAGTTCCCACCAGAACCATTTAATTTAATTGTATAATCTTTTCCATTTGGCCTACTACTTACTGATCCATTATCAATTCTATATGTTTTACTATTACTATTATAACTACTATTATCACCGCCAATTGAAACCATACTATCAATACTTTTACCCTCAACATAATGAATAGTTACGCTTCCAGCTGACTTTAAAGTATTAACATCATAAAAATTCTGCAGCCTAGTAGTATTTCCACTTTTACTTTGACATTGCATCACTCTTGTAACTTCAATCGGCGCAAAATTAGGATGAAGATCTTGAGGGGAAATTAAACCTACCGTAAAATAACTTCCATTTTGCACACTTACATTTTTAGTTGCATTTGGAAAACTAACCTTGTATTCTTCGCGGCAAAAAATATCGTCAGCTTTTTTAAAATGCCTTTTAACATTACTATTTTCACTTTCCGTGCTTTCTTTGATTGCCTCCCAATTAGTTGTGTCTTGAATTATATAGCTTCCTTTATCTATTGGTAAAGTACTTGTACAATTTTCACAAGCGGCATCAATACCATAATAATAATTAGCTACCTTTTCAACGCCAAGCTCTATCAAAGGCTGATTAATACCATTGGCCCACACAGTTCCAACACCCTTATATTTCTTTTTATTGGCATTATAATACTCCGCTGCTCCACTATTAATGCCAAACTCAAATGCAGTATTGGTATTCATACACACATCACCAATCGTTTTACATGGAAATAAAGATGGATTATTCCATGCTTCAATCCAAAAGACATTTGGCTCCCAATTAAAATACTCATCTAAAGCCGTCCATATTAAAGCCTGACCAAAGAAATACTTTTGTTCGACATTCAAATCTTCCCTACTTTTTAAATAATCATCATATAAGGCAATCTTCATTAATAATTCCTGAGCTGTAGCTTTAGAAATGCCTGTTTCATCTTGTAAAAACTGTAAAGCACTTTTAGAAGATAATCTAATATTAGCTTTAAAATGTTTACTAAAATCAGCACAATAAGCAACTCTACCATCAATCGTTAAAACGCCTTCTTTCCAAGCATTTCGTCCCCCAGGCATTTCGTTTTTACCATCAGGTGATACCCATACACTAGCACTTGAATCTCTACTACCAGTAATCCCTGTTGCCGCTTCAGTTTTTTCAATATTTAAAATAGATATACCTATTAAAAACACTATAACAAAAACAAATAATAATTTACTTCTTTTCATTTGCGCACCTTCTTTACAACATAAATCCCAATTAGCATAACTATTCCTACAATACTTAAAATCAAATATACGAAATTAGTCTTTTCCATAAATACTTCCTTCAATCTTTCAAAAAGCGTTTTTTCTTCACTTTCTTCCTTATGACTTGAAGAAACCTTATATTTTTCTAACTCATCATAAAATTCTTCTTCCGTATATGAAGCTGTGTTATACCATAAAGAACATAGATTAAACTCAGCATATTCTTTGCATTCTGGTAACATAGAATATTGATTAAAAAAAGGTAAACTGACATAAGTGGTTAGTATTTTTTCACTTTTACAGTTATTATCATTAGAATAAATATCATACGTTATCTTCTTTCCATGTGAATATTTTGGATTAAACTCTTTATTATGTGAAAAAATATTACCTTGACTATCAATAACATATATATCATCACTAATATTTGTTATATTAACTGTAAACTTGGGATAACCACTTACCATTTCATAGTTATAACTAAATCCAACATTCGCAGCGATTCTCGAAAGTTCGGCCTCCCTTTCATAACTACACTCTGCATGAGCAATTGATGGCATCAAAGTAAAAATACTAAATATTAACAAATATTGACAAAACAGTTTTAATATCTTATTAATTTTACTGCTGACAAAAGTTACATTACATAATAATTTCTGCATAAACCCTACTCCCTATCTTATTGTCAATATTTTCAAGCTAAATTAAATCATAAAAAAATGACTATTTTAAATTAGCCATTGTTTTTACAAACGAAGTATATATCAATTTTAAATAATCACTTTTTTGAAGTTTATTAATCCACTTTTTAGGAATATCACCATATCCGTAAATAATTCCTGCTAAAGCACCTGTTAAAGCTCCAACTGTGTCAGTATCATCGCCTAAATTAATTGCCCCAATAACTGCCTGCTTATAACTGTCAGTGTTATTAATACACCAAATAACAGCCTCTAAAGTATCGACAACATAGCCTGAAGATGATATCGCCTCAATTGAATAATTTGCAATATCGTCAAATAATAATCTTCGATAAGCTCTAATACTCTCATCAGAAAAAGCCGAATAATCAAGTTTCTTAATTATTTCATAACAAACCATTTTATCAAAGCCATCCAATAAAAACATTACGTATCTAACATATATATAACAACCCAAACAACTTATTTCATGTGCATGAGTTAATGACGAAACATCACATACCAAATCAATTATTTCATTTTCCGTAAGCCCCTTAACATATGCATAAAAGGCAACCGGCATTATTCTCATTAAAGAACCATTACCATTATAGTTAATTCCTTCAAGCCCTGCTTCTAAAGGCATCATACCTTCCTGATAACGCATAATTGCTTTTAAAGTAGTTCGCCCAGCTCCAAACACTAAGCCAACTGACGTATATTTAGAAAAATTTATCCACTCTGAAAATTTATCCATCATATCATTATAATCAATACCACTACATGCCGAAATTGAATCGATTGTTGCAATCATCATTGAACTATCATCTGACCAAGCACCAGCCGGTACATCATAACCGCCATATCCAAGCATCTTAGTCACAGGATGTTCGATTAAAATATTCCGTTCCGTTGATTCCAAAGGAACTCCCATCGCATCTCCAACCAAAAATCCATAATATGCTGCCTTAAACTGTTTCAATCTATCACCTATTCTCTTTGCGTTTAAAAAGTATAGCGCTTAGCTATACTAAATCATCATCACTGAACCCATGGATACAAAGTTCAGTTAATGAAGAATAAACAACTTTATCCTCATCGGCATCATAAATTGTAATTGGCATATTATGATCGCAATAATCGTACAAAGCTTGCCGACATATAAAGCACGGGTATACTACCTCACCTGAAGCGGCTAACAAATGAAGCCTCTTAAAATCACCTTTTTTATATCCTGATGTAATTGCACTATATAAAGCATTACGCTCCGCACAAATTCCAGCCGCTGGTGAAGACGTTTCTACATTAACTCCAGCATATAGTTTTCCATCTTTACATTCGATAATTGCCGCCACTGGATATTTATAATACAAACTCTTTGAATTCTTTGTTAACTCTAATAACTTACCTTTAATAAATTCTTCACTCATAAATCTATCCTCTACTTTATTATTTCATATATTAACGTTGGTTTAGCAACCTCGATATCACTAAATTCAAAACAATTAAGGATATCTTCTTCGCTAATTTCTTTTTCATTATAGTAAACACTAATTAAACTATCATCTTTTGAAACTTTATCAGCTACTTTTTTGTGCAAAACCAAACCAACAGTTGGATCAATATCATCTTCTTTTTTATGACGACCAGCACCTAACTTACGTGCAAGTTCACCAATGCCTAAAGCATTAATAGATTTAATATAACCATCCACTGGCGCCTTAATTTCTGTAACCTTTTCAGCCACCTTAATATCATTAATATCACCATGTTGATATTTAACAAGTTCTACAAATTTATCATAGCCAATACCGCTTTCTAAAGCATTTTCCACGTATTCAATTGCTTCCTCCATTGGAATATCCTTTTCCAAAGAAAGCATAATAGAACCTAAATTAATCACTAATTCATTTAAATCATTTGGCCCATGACCTTTTAATGTATCAATACTTTCTAAAATTTCTACAGCATTACCAACCGCATAGCCCAATGGTTCATCCATATTAGTTAAAACACATATAGTTTCCTTGCCATTTAAATGCCCAATTTTAACCATAATGCGCGCAAGTTCCTTCGCCTCTTCCATTGTTGTTACTAAAGCGCCATTACCAACTTTCAAATCAATAACAATTTTAGAAGCTCCACTAGCTAGTTTTTTGCTCATAATACTAGACGCAATTAATGGAATCGACATAACCGTTCCTGTTGCATCCCTTAAAGCATATATTTTTTTATCCGCTGGACATAAATTTCCCATTTGGCCAACTAAGGCAACGCCTATTTCTTCAACTTGCTTTTCAACATCAACTAGCGACATTTCAGTTTGAAAACCTGATATCGATTGTAATTTATCAATCGTTCCTCCAGTATGTCCTAAACCACGTCCACTCATCTTTGCCACTTTAACTCCCAAAGCCGCAACTAAAGGCGCTAAAACAATTGTCGTCTTATCACCAACACCACCAGTAGAATGCTTATCAATACTTTCGAAACCGAACTCTAATTTATCACCACTATTTAACATAACATCAGTTAAATCGATAATTTCCTTATCACTCATTCCATTCATATCAATTACTTCTAATAAAACACTTATCTGATAATCGGGAATTTCTCCATTGACGTATCCCATAACAGCATAATCAATTTCAGCTTTATTAAGCTCCCCGCCCTTTTCCTTCTTATCGATAATTTCTAATATATCCATATCATCACCTATTATAATTATATCATAATCATCCATAAAAATAAGTCAATTTGAAAATTGACTAGTTTTTATATAAAATATTTTTAAATACATGACAAATTATGTAAAAATTATTTCATTCTACGATCAATTAACTCAACCGTTCTTTTAGGGTCGTCATATAATTTTTTATAAAGGCTCTTTTTAGTTTTTAATTCATTGATAATCTCAATATCTTTTTTTGCTACCTTGACACTATAAGGTTCCTCCCCAGAACTTACTACACTAACTTCTCTACCGACCAATTCATCCAAAGTTAAATTAAGTTCGTCAGCTAATCTCAAAAAATTATCAAGAGTTGGAGTTCTGTCTCCACTTTCGTACCAACACACAGCCACCTTTGAGACTCCAATTCTTTTAGCTAAAGCTTCTTGTGATAGGCCCAAAGCCTTTCTCGCATTATAAATCTTTTCACCACTTACATTACTCATAAAATCACCCCGTTATCTCCTCGTTAACCAAATTATAACAAGAAGAAACAAGGAAACTTAAAACATTCACTTGTAGTTAATTAAAGCCTACGGCTCCAAGAAGCAATAACATCTTGCATTCTATCTGAGGATAAAAGTTTATATAAATTCTCGTACTCTTTAATCGTACTCAAAATTTCTAAATCCTTACTGGCAATGTGAACAATATAATCTGTGTTGTCACTAGTGACACCCGTATCCCGACCTAAAATATATTCAGGCGCAACATTGAAAAGATCAGCCATTTTTAGAAATACATCTAAACTTGGAAATTTTTTACCTTTTTCAATTTGCGATATTTGCGAAGCTGTCACTCCAACTTCAAGACCAACAACCTTCTGAGTTATACCCGCAGCTAGTCGTGCTTGCTTTAACCTTTCACCAATCATATCGTTCACCCGTTATCCTCTCGTTAACCAAATTATAACAACATACAACGGTTAGTAACACAAAATTAACTTTAGGTTATCTTTTTTATTGATTTTAACTTCTAGTTAATATATAATATAAATAGGAGGTCGAAAATGAACGAATTAAGAAGTTTAAGGGAAAAAAATAATTATACGTGTAAAGAAATGGCCGATAAACTAAAGATCAGTAAACCGTTCTATTGGCAAATTGAAAACAAAAAAAGACGCCTATCATACAGTATGGCAGTTCAAATAGCCGCCGTATTTAATACAACCCCTGATAAAATATTTTATAACGAATATAAAAGCAAGGATAATGATTAATCCTTGCTTTTACTTTCTTCATCTTTAAAAACATCACAGTATTCACGTTTATTACATTTTGGACACTTAATATATTTACCATCAACATAATTAAGCGAAAATATCATTTTTAATACTGGCGGTTTAAATTGATATCCACATTTTGGACAAGTAAGATGTTCTCTTTTATAAAAAGAATAATATCTTTGTGCGGCCCACCCAATCACTGTTGCTAAAACAAAAATAAATACTATTATTGCAATTTGACCTAAATCCATTAATAAACACCTCCGCCTATATTATAGCACAGTTTATACCCAACCTTGTTTTTAAAGAAAAATCTTATTTAAGCATTACTTTTTCCTGAAAGGAATGTAACTTTTTCAGCAATTACTTCAGTAACATATTTAATCCCATCTTCTGTTTCATAATTACTTGTCTGTAAACGACCTTTAACACCTACAAGGTCTCCACGTTTACAATATTCACTAGTACTTTGTGCAACTCCTTGCCATAATTTACAGCCAATAAAATCCGTATCATATTCCCCATTTACATTTTTATAAGTTCGAGGTACCGCTAAAGTAATACGTGTAAGTTTCTTCCCAGATTCTGTTTCAAATAATTCTGGATCATTAACAAGCCTCCCGACCAAAACCGTCTGATTTAACATTATGCCTCCTTTCTGCTAACAATATACAGAAGTTAATAAAATAACACAAACAAAAAAAACAGGTTATTTGCAACCCGTTAACAATTATAAAATTTTCGTTTATCTTAGAAAAAAAATACTATTCTATCCCGAACAGTATTTAAAAATAAATAATTAAAACTTTTTACAGTCTAATTTAACCGTTGTTCCTGTCACCTTGCCATTTGAATAATCAATGTTGATTGTTGCTGTTGTTTTCTCATCTGAGCATTTATCTAAAGCCTTCAAGTCATAATTTTCGCCTTCTTTATTAGCCTTCTTAAGCATTCCTAAAGTAACTTTATAAGCTGATGCCCCAGTATTTGCACTCATATACTTATCAAAATAATCTAAAGCCGGTGTTTCCATCGCCTTATTCATTTTTTCAGTATTAGCTTTATCAAATAATATAAAACCTACTACAGCCCCTAAAACTATCACCAAAATAATAACAACAAAAATAATTTTCCCCTTATTGTTCTTTCCCTTTTTACTTTCTTCCATCTTCATATCCTCCTAAAAATAGTTTTTAAGTAAAGCATTTAATTCAACCGCATATTCCATCGGTAAGCTTTCCCTAAATTCCTCAATAAATCCCATAATTAATAACTCTTGCGCTTTTTCCTCATCAAGTCCTCGGCTCATTAAGTAAAATAATTTATCCTCATCCAATTTTGACACCGCGGCCTCATGTTCCAAATACGATGAATTATTACAAACAACATTTTTGGGAATTGTATCACTCTTTGACTCATCGTCTAATATAATTGTATCACATTTAATCGTACTTTTCGAGTTTTCCGCATTTTTACCAATGTAAACCGTTCCACGATAACTCGCATCCCCACCAGATGCCGCAATTGACTTACTAATAATATTACTGTAAGTATTTGGCGATAAATGAATCATCTTCGCTCCAGCATCTTGAATTTGATTTTGCGTCGCCACGGCAATTGATATACAGTTACCAGTAGCGCCATCACCTTTTAAAATACAAGCCGGATATTTCATATTTATTTTTGAACCAATATTTCCATCGATCCATTCCATAAGACCATTATCTAAAACTTCAGCTCTTTTAGTTACTAAATTATATATATTATCAGCCCAGTTTTGAATTGTTGTATATCTACAAGAAGCTTTTTTACCAACATATATTTCCACCACTGCCGCATGAAGCGAATCAGCCAAATGATAAGTTGCCGTACATCCTTCCATATAATGAACATGACTATCATCATCAACAATAATTATCGTTCTTTCAAATTGTCCCATATTCCTAGTATCTATTCGGAAATAGCTCTGAAGTGGCCTATCGATTGTCGTATGTGGCGGAATATAAATGAATGTTCCACCACTCCATACCGCACCATTTAAAGCTGTATATTTATTCTCATCATACTTAACAAGTTTATTAAAATACTTTTTAAACAGTTCTGGATGATCGCGTAACGCATCATCAGTACTACAAAATATAACATTCTTATCCTCTAATTCTTTTATCATATTATGATAAACAACTTCGCTTTCATACTGAGCACCAATACCATCTAAGTATTTCTCCTCAGCATCAATAAGTCCAACTTTATCAAAAGTATTTTTTATATTACAAGCAACATTTTGCCAATCGTTTTCCACTTTATTTGAAACTTTTTTATAATAATTAATTTCATCAAAATCAATTTTAAGTTCTGGACCAAAATTAGGATTAGGTATCTCTTTAAAAGCTTTATAAGCCTCTAAACGAAAATCAGTCATCCATTTTGGTTCACCTTTAATTTTAGAAATTTCTTTTATTTTATCTTCACTTAGTCCTAATTCTTTCTTCATTTTAGTCACCTATAATCATTATACTAAAATTAAAACAAAATAAAAAGAGAATTTTGTTAATTCTCTAGTTATCATAAATTTTCAATTATAAGTCCCGGTAAACTCGGTAGCAGTTTTTTCCATCCTTTTTTGCCTCATACATCGCACTGTCAACTCTATCAAAGAAAGTACTATATTCACCGCAACTATTAGAAAAGACAATTCCAATACTAGATCCAACAATATTACGTTTACCAGATATTTTAATATTGCTAATTTCCTTAATAAGTAAAGAGGCACTTTCCTTAGCCCATTTTTCGTCATTCACACCTTCTGCATAAATGACAAACTCATCACCGCCTAAACGCGCATATTCATAACCACTAAAAATCCTTTCAATAACTTGAGCTACCTCAATTAAAACTTTATCACCCATCGCATGTCCATATTTATCATTAACCAATTTAAAATCATCTAAATCAACAAAGAATATAATACTTCGTTTACACTCATTTAAATTAGAACTAATATAAGTTTCAATTGCCATTCTATTCTTTAATCCTGTTAAATAGTCAGTATCACGTTCCTCCATAACCTTTCGTTTATTTACCAAATTAAGCATTCTCACATTGTAAAGATAATACAATAATAAAATACTAATTAATGCGAAAACACTACAGTTAAGGAAATCTAAAAGCGCATAATCAATATCTTTAACCACAAAAGTATCAATAAAGAATATACCAGTTAAAAATAAAACAAATATTGCATAGCGATATGGTTTATCAACAAAAAATATAGGAAATAAAACATAAAAACCACATATAATTGCTGCCGTCGAATTTATATTATGATTTACACCAACGATCATATAAATTATAAACAAAAAAGCCGCGTAAGTATAAGACAAAAACGTTGTCCACTTAGGCATATATTTATAAACAATTTTATTTATCCAAAGTATTAATAAAGAAAATACCAAAGCAAACAAATAAAGATACATAGAACTACTAATTGATTCTAAATAAAAAGAAACTAAAAAAAGCAAAAAATTTAAAATCGTTCCCCCAAAAGCAAAAACTCCCAAAAGTTGATGATTAGTTTCTATAACATCATCTTTATATTCCTTATAAGAATCATTATTATAATTTCCATACTTAATAAGGTTCCATATTTTCTTTACCATAGTGTCCCCCACTTACTTCAAATGCGTTTTACAGTTATAGTATACCTCGTATCACCCTAATATACAAATTAAACCTAATTTTCATCCAATACCTTTTCCATACCCCACCATGAAAGTAAAACACATTTTTTTCGATTAGGTTGTTTATAAGTACCGTCATAAACAACCGCGCTTTCAAGTATCTCGGCATCATACTCCTTCTCTGCAATCATATTTAAAAAATTACTTAAAATTATCTTAGCCTCTTCAATAGTTTTGCCAATTAAAGTCTCCACCATAATAGAAGAAGAACTAACACACATTGCACAAGCTTCACCGTCAAATCTAATATCTCGAATAACTCCGTCTTCCAATTTAACTTGTAAATTAACTTCATCAATACAACTTTCATTATTCATATTGACTTTTATATAAGTATCATCATCAATTAAACCCTTATTTTTAGGATTTTGATAATGTTCTAAAATTATACTTCTTTTTAAATTGCTATCCATACAAGTTCCTCCTAATATCTCACACAAAAATTATAACGCTTATTCCGCGATAAAGCAAGAAAAAAAGCACCTAAGTGCTTATCTAGACTCAACAATTAGTTTAATGGCTGTTCTTTCCTCGCCATCGATAACGATATCAGTAAACGCTGGTATACAAATTAAATTTTTGCCACTTGGTGCAACAAAGCCACGCGCAATTGCTACTGCTTTAATCGCTTGATTTAAAGCTCCAGCCCCTATCGCCTGAATTTCTACAGTCCCTTTTTCTCTAAATACGTTCGCAAGTGCCCCAGCAACTGAATTAGGGTTAGACTTCGCCCTTACTTTTAGTGTTTCCATTATTATTTCCTCCTTTATTTTTTATAATTAATTATATGTAGGAAATACCACTTTTAGAATAGAATTATCATCTATAGAAATTTTAACAGCCGAAGTGTATAATAAAGCTAAAGGTGATATTATGAATGAAAATACAATAAAGAATATTTTAGATAAATTATCTAAATCAACTTTTAGAAGCCGTTTTATCTTAAAGGAAAATGAACTAAAATATATAAACGATAAGGGGCTAAAAACCATTGAAAACCACGCCAATGATTTTATTAGTAAAAGATTAGCACCTAAAGAAATACCAAATGATGGTAAGCAAACCCCAATGAAGGGACACCCTGTATTTATTGCTCAGCATGCAACAGCAACATGCTGCCGCAGTTGTTTATATAAGTGGCATAAGATAAAATCTAATAAAGAATTAACACCAACTGAGCAAAAATACATAGTTAACGTTATTATGAAATGGATTAAAGTACAAATGAATAAATAATTTTTTGTTTAAAAAAGGAAATAGACTTTTGACCTCGTATAATTAATAATAAGGAGGTGAAAAATGCCATTCAACAAAAAAATAAATGGATTTCAAAATGAAAGTGAATTTGTCACTTATTTAAATAATCGCAAAGTAAACAAATTAAATCCCCTTTTTCAAGATTTAATAACCACTTTATATAGTAATCTAAAAGGAGAAGAAATAATAAATTGTAAATTAAATTCAAACCTTCAAAAAGCTGATATCTATATTACAATTAACAATATAACTAAAGGGGTTAGTATTAAAAAAGGGGTTAAAAATTCTGTTCATATTGAACCAATTAATGACTTTATAAAATTTCTTAAAAGTAACAAAATAAAAGAAGATGTCATTGAAGAAATATTAAAATACCATTATGGTGATGGAACGACAAACGGCACTGGAAAAAAACGCATAAGTTCTGAAGAATACAAAAAATTCCACCAAGATAAACTTGACAATATAAACAAATATTTTAACCAGGAAAACATTATTAAAGCTGCGGTCAACCGTTTTGTATTAATTGGAAACAACAATAATGTTTCAATCGATGCACTAATTTATGGAGTTATTGATGATTTTATTTGGATTACAAAAGAAGAAATCACAAAAATAGTTTTAAGTAACAAAACCATTAAAAAAACTGGGCTTGCCTTTGGATCTTTGTTTTACCAGCCAATGAATAGATGCCTAAACTATAATCCAAAATATGAGTATTCAAGAAATTACATTCAAATAAAATGGTATCATTTATCAGATGATATCATTGAAATAATGTCTATGAGAAATAACCATCTAGCAAACGATAATGAAACATAAAACTGGAATTCTACCACTACACCCGCAAATCATAAAAAAGTATGAAAATTTTATTGACAAAATTCATATACTTAAGTATAATTATAAGTGCCTACTAATTTGCGGGTGTAGTTCAATGGTAGAATTCCAGCCTTCCAAGCTGACTACGGGAGTTCGATTCTCCTCACCCGCTCCATATGCAATTAACTCAAGTTCGTTCTTGAGTTTTTTTATGCCCAAAATCTCCCGTAGTCAACTTGGAAGACATACAAAGAAATTCTCCTAAAAAAAGAAGAAAATTTATACTTAATATTATTAAAAAAAGATGATAAAAACAATAATGTTTAATATCATCTCTCAATATTTTTTAAATACATTTTCTAATTAATTTAAATAGCTTAATCATCTCATTGGCTGATTATATTCTTCACACAAGACTATATCAATAAAACTTCGAAAACATACAGCACAACATTGATACCCTCTATATTTGCCTATCAAACCTAAGTTACTTACTTTCTGATTAAACCATCACTAGTCAAAACATATAAAGTATCTATCACTTCATCAATGTACCTTCTATCATGGGACACACTAATAATCGTACCATTAAAATCCTTTAATACTTGTCTAATAACAGGATTCGATAGTGGACTAACATTACGCGTAGGTTCATCTAAAATTAAAACATTACACTTATCTATTACTAATTTCATTAAGAAGAGTTTAGCCTTAGTTCCATTACTTAAATCTTTAATTTTCTCTGTCATTTCTTTTCTAGTAAAATTCATATTTCCTAAATACATTCTAGCTTTAGTAATTTCTTCTTTGTCTTTACTAGGAACTACAAAGTCCAAAACATTATCGTACCCGTTTAAAATATCATCATAATCCTGTGGCATATAACCAACAACTATATCATCTCTAATATTTAACTCTTCATAGATAATTTTTATCAAAGTAGACTTTCCTACTCCATTTCTACCAACAATACATAAATGAACATTACCAATTACATCAAGCTTAATATTCCTTGATAATACTTTTTCCCCAATTTTAAGTTCCGGAATATCCAAACTGATTATTTTCTTAAACTTTGGTATTTCCACATTTTCAAAAAAGAAATTAATCCTTTCCTCCACATCTTTGGGGACAGTAACTTCTAAATTATTTAGCTTTCTCTCCTGTGTTTTCAAAGCATGAATTTTTTTCTTCAAAAGTCTTGCACCATGAGGATCAGCTCTCGTTATCGTATTTTGCTGATACTCCACTTTTTGCATTACCTGTTTTAATTTACTTTCCCTTTTATTAAAATCCCTTTTCTCCGCCTTAGCTACCTGTACTTGTTTATTAATTGCATCAATCCGCTGATTAACATATGTATCATAATCAATCTTCATAAGTGTATGCCTACAGTCAGTTTTATTTTTAATCTGCTCCAAATGTAAAATCATATTAGCGCTTTTTGATAATAAAGCTTCATCATGCGATACGTAAATAATAGCCATATCAAAACTTTTAATAAAAGTTTCTAACCATTCCAACGTTTCAATATCCAAATCATTAGTTGGTTCATCTAAAAATAGAATATCATTTTCATCTAACAACAGTTTTAATATACCTACCTTAACTTTTTCACCACCTGATAAAGAACCTATCCATTGTTCTAACAATTGGTCATGCAAATAAAGTAAATCTAAATACTTATATAAACTTTTAATCTTGTCATAATATTCACAATCATCTTTAAATAAAAAATCATAAACTTTTTTATTTAAATTTTCTTCATTCATCGATTGTTCTAAATAGCCAATCTTGCTACCTTTTAAATTAATCACACCACTTATATTAGCATATTGACATATACCAAGTATTGCTTTTAAAACTGTTGACTTGCCATTACCTTCTTCCCCAATAATTGCAAGTTTATCACCTTTATTTAAATTCAAGGAAAAATTCTTAATTATATATCTATTTTCTATAGATATGTTTAAACCTTTTATTTCTAACATATTATGCCTCCTTCTTGGCATAATTAAAGCTTATGCCATACTCATAAACCAATTATTCTCATGTTATCACCTCCAAATCGCGCATACAAAAACACTCTCCAAAATTATGTTTAAGAAAGTGTTTACTAATGCAATTAAAAAAATTAATAGAAAAATAGTAATCAATCTAAAACATAACTTAAAATATATACATTGTTAAATTCCTTATTGATTACCATTTTATCACCTGTTTCTTCTAAAACTAATTTTAACATATTATTTAATAATTTACAAACAAAAAGATTAGTTTCCTACAAACTAATCCTTTTTAATAAAATTATTTTTTTCTAACGGGAATCCAGATTTCACCATAATAGTTTTCATCTTCAACACCATTTGGATATTTTGTAGGGTCTTCATACATTTCAATATTGTACCCTTCAGCAATTTCATAATTTTTATTATTTGGTAACCATTCTGTAAAAATCTTTTCATTTATTTCTTGAATAGTTTTAGCAGAAGGACCAACACAAGGAAATACTGCCCAAGTGTGTTTTGGAATAACCCTTGTAATAAAACCTTCTGGCACTTCTAAAGTAGGAATATAGTTATCTGCAATCATATAACTAAATTCATTACCACCCATCTCTAAATCCATATTAATTCCGTAAAGTCCACATACAACTCTATCTTTCCCAGAATTAAAATATTCTTGCCAAAGTTTAGGCACATCTACTGCCGCACTTTCATACTTAAAAGTTCTTGAAAGTCCCATCACCGTAAAAGCATCCTTATCAATAATTTTGTAATCCATAGTATAACCACCTTTCAATGAAAATTTTACTTTCAAAGGCGCAAAAGATTTAACTAACGCACCTTCTTTACGAACCGCGGTTGGAGTAACATTATGAAATCGTAAAAAAGCTTTTGTGAAACTATCTGGAGAATCATAACCATATTTTAGCGCTATATCTATGATTTTCTGCTCTGAATAGATCAAATCATTACCAGCAAGAGAAAGTCGACGTTTTCGAATATACTCGGCAACTGTAAATCCGCAAAGCATCGCAAATCCTCTTTGAAAATAAAACGGAGAAATACACACATGTTTCGCAATATCATCAACCGTCAAATCTTCAGTTAAATTTTTTTCAATATAAGTAATAGCTTCACTAATACTTTCCATCCATCCCATAATTTATCCCCTTCCTCGCTCGTAATTCCATAATACATTATTAAAAAATGTTATACCCGATTTTTTATGCTTTCTTTTGTCTTAGACCTTATTTATATAATCTATTAATGGTTTTAAATTATCCTCATTTACATAATTAGCACCGTTCTTAAAAAGTAGCATCATCTCAACATCCTTTGAATTATCCTTTTCCATTGCTTTACCGACCATTTGAAACATTTTTTTATAAAGCCCCTTTAACTTGTCATAATTAATGCCACCACGCATATAGAAAATAGGAATATCAGCATTATTAGCTTTTTTTAAATCTTCAACATAACTATCACTTGCTAGATATACCCCAACAGCACCGCAGCACCTAACCGCATATCTTTTTAAAGCTTTATTTAATCCCTTAATCTTCGTCGCAAAAATCCAACCTAAAAATATTATTTCATCATTTTTAGCTAATTTACCCTTTGCCTCATCCAATGAATAAAAGGGAATGTTTAAATCACTACTTAATAGTTCCGCATACTTTTCCGTATGCCCAGTATTACTTTGATAAACAATTGCTTTCATAATTACCTCCTATATTTATAAACATTTCATTCTTTTATTAAATATCTGTAGGAAAAAGGCTATCAAGAGCCTCCACATCCACCCAAAACAATTATAACACTAAACATTTAAATAAACAAAAAGTAGACAATTACGTCTACTTTACACATGCTTAATATCTGTATATTTTGATATTTCACGGTTTACAGTTCTAATGTCATTCAAATTAAGATCATGAACATCATTGTGCCCTGTAATTCGCCCAAAAACTCTTAACTCTTCGCCAACAACATTAAGGTAATTTTCCAGTCTTTTCGCGCTATTTTGAACGTTTAAACGACTAATCAATTTATTATCTTGTGTTGCCACACCAACTGGACACATTCCGCTATTACAAATACGGTACTGCTGACAAGCAATAGCCATCATAGCTGCTGTTGCAATCGCTACCGCATCAGCTCCCATTGCTAAAGCCTTAGCAAAATCTGCTGAAGTTCGTAAACCACCTGTAATAATTAAATCAATATCCTGATTATGCTTATCTAGATATTTACGCGCTCTATGTAAAGCATAAATAGTTGGCACTGAAGTTGCGTCCCTAATAAATTTTGGACTAGCTCCTGTTGCTCCGCCGCGACCATCAATCGTAATAAAATCTGGCTCTGCAAAACAAGCAACTTCTAAATCATCCTCGATTCTTCCAGCAGCAAGCTTAATACCAATTGGCCTACCTTCAGATTTTTCACGTAAACTAGAAACTAAATCCTTCAAATCCTCTTTTGAATTAATTTCTTCAAATTTAGATGGACTAATAATATCCTGATGAGGTTTCTTACCACGAACTTCAGCAATCTTTTCGGTTACTTTAGCTCCTGGCAGCATTCCCCCCATACCTGGCTTAGTCCCTTGACCAATTTTAATTTCAATCGCATCAACTTTTTTCAAGTTTTCATCAGTTACACTATATTTATTAGGTACGTATTCGAAAATATATTTATAAGCCTTATCAAACTCTTCTGGTAAAATACCACCTTCACCACTTGATGTAGCTGTTTTAACATTACAACTACCAAGCGCTAAAGCTTCTTTAGCTTCCTTTGACAAAGCCCCGAATGACATATGTGAAATAATAATTGGACTTTCAATAACTAAAGGTTGTTTAGCCTTCTTTCCAATTACTGTTTGTAAATTAACATCTTCTTCCTCCATAAGAGGCATTGGATTAAGCTGCGCGCCCATTACTAAAACATCATCAAAATTAGGCATTTTTAAATTAGTACCCATCGCTGATATAATCATTTCGCCAGTTTTCGCCATTTCATGAATATCTTTCATATAGCCTTCTACTGAATCATTATCACGCTCATAGTCTTTTAAATAATTTTCTAATTTATTTTCTGAAGTATTTTCCTTAAGAACCTTAAGTTCTTCTTTTACCAGTGGGCTTTCCTCTTCTACCAATTTTTCAAATAAATATTTAGGAGCTCCACACATTGGGCATTTCCAATCATCAGGTAAATCCTCAAACCTTACTTTTTCCACAGCTTCATCATAAATATGACCACATAATTTGCATTTATATTTGCTCATTAATAATTTTCAGCCTTTAATTCAAAATAAGCTTTTGGATGTGCACAAACTGGACAAATAGCTGGTGCTTCTTCTCCATAATGAATGTGTCCGCAATTACGGCAAACCCACATTTTTGGAGCTTCTTTCTTAAATACAGTTTCATCTTTAACAGATTCTAATAATTGTAAATATCTCTCTTCATGAGATTTTTCAATTTTAGCTACTTCTTCAAATAAGTAAGCAATATAATCGAAGCCTTCTTCTTTTGCTGTTTTAGCAAATTCAGCATACATGTCTGTCCATTCATAGTTTTCACCTTCAGCTGCTAATTTCAAAGCTTCTTTAGTATCAACTTTTAAACTATCTTTAATTTCACCACCAAATAATAATTTTAACCACATTTTAGCATGTTCTTTTTCATTATTAGCAGTTTCCTCAAAAATAGCTCCAATTTGTTGATAACCTTCACTTTTAGCAGTTGATGCAAAATAAGTATATTTGTTTCTAGCTTGGCTTTCTCCTGCAAAAGCAGTTAATAAGTTTGCTTCAGTTTTACTTCCTTTTAATTCCATTTAAATCTCTCCTTCTTTCTTTTGGCATTCTTCACAAATACCTTTAAAATTAATCTCGTAATCCATTACTTTATTATTACCAATCAAGATATTTTCGTTTAAAAAATCTCCATGAACATCAATAATTTTTAAACACTTAGAACAAATAAAATGAGCGTGTTCATCATTGCGGTCAAAGCGGTCAATATTATCATCCATTTTAATCCTTCTTATCATTCCTAAGTCTGCTAGTAAATTAAGATTGCGGTAAACAGTTCCTAAACTAATATTAGGCATCTCTTCTAAACACTTTTCATGCACTTCACTAGCCGATGGATGCGAATAACTATTATTGATAATTTCCAAAATTAGATCTTTTTGTCTCGTATTCCGCAAAAATATCCCTCTTTTCTTATTAGTAATGGTTACTAATAAAATTATATCACAAATAGTAAAAGTTACAACCCCAAAACAAAAAAAAATCCCTAAAACGGGATATTCATTAAATAGTTCCTCTTTTTTTAACAAAACCTTTACTAATACCAGATAAATAACTACTAACATCTCTAGTACTTTGATTTAATTCATCAATAAATTCAGATACACCTAATGAATTATCATCATTATATTTTTCTAAGTCCTCAGTCGTTAAAGTTTTGGCTGGAATTCTCGACTGACCAACAACCGCCAAAGAGGATGGTAAATTAATAAAGCTATTCATAAAAGTTAAATTAGGTTCTTTAGCAAAAGCTTCAATTAATTCATTGTTTAATATAAGGCCACCAGGTAATCTATAATAATAACTAGCAACTGGTTTATAATAGTCACTCTTTACTACTTCTTCAACTTCCTCAAGTAAAGCATAACTTAATCTTTTAGTTTTAAATGGCACATATTCCAATCCCGAGCAACTAAAGCATGCTTTTCTTAAATACGATATATGCACAGTTTTATAGTTAGTCACTCTTCTTTCCAAAGACACTAAATTATCTACTAACAAACCGCTATTATCTGAAAAAGGTTGAACATCAATAAAAGACATAAATCTTCTCCTTTGCTTAATGAGTTTAACATATCTTAAGCAAAAAATCAATTATTACGTCTTTTGTTATTTAAATACAAATTATAAATTATTAGATAGCTCGATTAATTTTTTTAATTGCCAAACTCTCTCCTCTGATATCTTATTAATATCATTATTATAAAGAATATTAATAACTTTTAAAGCATAATCACTTGTAACCATAGAATGTTCCCTCATATGACCACTCGCAACAGCCTGTCCTATAACCCGGATTGTATTTTTCGTTATTTCATTTGTCTGTTCTCTTGTTATTTTATGAATTTTAAACCCAATTTGCCGAACATCATACATCCTAACTTTACCATTTTGCCATTGTTCATTTATAGCAAAACCATCTTGAATCTCAGGGTATTTACTAATATCAAAATTAGTTATTTCAATAATATGCTTCGCTATTTCAAGTGACCATTTAGCCAATGTTATTTGTTCTTGCTTTTCGTATAGTTTATCTATTTCACTTCTAATTTTATCATTGTCTATAATTTTTATCTTCCTAACTGTCATTAATTTCCCCCTTTACAAACTGATATATATATTATATCACACTTTAACTTTCTAATTTTTATTACATTATGAAAAATACTCACCTCAAAAATACATTGTTCTCATATAAAAAAATAAATTTCTAAAATAGAAATTCACTTTTAACTATATTTTTATTTTTCATCGACAACAGTAATTACCGTTTTATGCCTAAGGCTAAGCTGATCTATAAAATTCTTAAATTCATCAAAATTAAATTTATTTATATCAGAAACTTCATCTATTTTTTCTAAACCTGAACAGTCTTTATTATAATGAAAGTTACCTAAAACACTGCTATGACTTTCAAATCGCTTTAGAATGCTCATTTTAGCGTCCTTTTTATAAAGTTCAAACCACTCTGCATCAAGAATATAATTACCTTCTAAAACATTACAAACTATTTCCTTAAATTCTAAAAGCTTATCAGTAACAGCAGAAACTTTAACAACAATAAAATCATCTTGAATAAACCATCCAAATCCTATTCTGCCATAAATTATTTCTTTATTTAATAATTCATCATGCAATTTAGAAGTCCCCCCAAAATTCATCCGTAAAAAATAATCTAAATAAAAACAAGCAGTATATTTTTTATAAGCACTCCATTCCTTAATATCTATTTTATAAACAACATACTCAGAAGGCATCGCCACTGGTAAAATTATTTCGCTAGATTCTTCCTTAACCTGAGCTACATCAGGAATCATGATTTTCTCAAAGTCATTTTTATTTTCTAATTTTTTACAAACCTTCTTTACTAAAGATAAAATTTTCTTTGTATCAAAAGCCCCGGAAATAAATAACTTTTCATTTTTTGGCTGATAAAAAGTATTATAACAAATATCAATTAATTCCTTATCAAATTTTTTAACTGCCTCTATCGCCCCAATACCTGAAATATAATCACTATTACAAAATAAATTCTTTTGAATCTCACAAGAAACTAAGCGTCCTTCCGAATCAAGACATTCCCTTATCTCTTCATAAATGGGTTTTTTAGTTATCAATATATCATCATTTGAAAAACTAGCTTTATTAACTGCCAACAACAACTTCTCAATTCCATACTCTAACTCGTTCGTTGTTTTAAAATAATAACAAGTATCCTCATATGCCGTTCTTGCATTAAATGGCATATTTTTATCACCATATAAGTGCCCTAGATTTCCATAATAAGAATGCTCACAAACTAAATGTTCCAATAAATGAGCCATCCCGTCTTCCAAATGATACCTTTTACCATTAGTAATAAAATCCTTATCACGTCCACCGTAAGATATATATAGAGAAGCATTTGCCGTATGTTTAGTTTTATCACTATAGAAATAAACCTCAAGGCCATTATCCATTATATGTTTTTCTACTAATTCGTTCATTCTTTTTCACCTTCTAAAAAATAAATCAGATCCAAATTCAATCTTTTAACAAAATTAACTATATCCAAAGGCATAATTGCCAAGCACCTTTTATAATCTTCAGCAAATGAAGTACCTAAACCAAAATAAACATCTGTTTCATCATTAATAATTGCCATTTTAGAATCTTTGTCATACTCTAAATCAAGCGCCATTGATTTTTTAACCTTTATTAAACTATCTTCAAGCAAATCGCCATTAATACTATCTATAGAATCTTTAATTGCCAAAATTGCCGCTTCCTTGTTATGGCGACTAATTTTAGCAGAAATAATTAAAATTCCACTATCCATTGAATATGAAGAATTTACTGAATAAACTAAGCCTCTTTCCTCTCGCACCTTTTTAAATAAAATACCAGTGGTCCCTAAACTAAGTAAATCAACTAACAATCCTAACAAATCTTCATCTTCTCTTCGCATATTATCAATTTTATATACCATTTTAAGCATCGATTGATTGAAAGGCCCTTTTTCATTTATTTCCTTGACCTTTTTATTAATCTTCAAAGGATGCGTTAAAGAATGATTAAATTTTTCATAAGGTTTATTTTTATCTAAACAATCTCCTATAACTTTGTTAACCTTATCTTCATCAATATTACCTAAAACAAAAACATATGGTGATTTTGTTTCGATGTGTTTTATATAAAAATCACTTACCGCTTCTAAAGTTGTAATATCAAAAACTTCTGGATGACTTAAAGGTGAATATCCTAAAAAATCAGGATCAAGTTCTTCATAAACACGCATACTAGAATATCCATCTATATTTTTAATATCATCTTCGAAGCCAATTTTTTTAAGTCTCTTTTCTCTTTCAAAATCTTCCGCATCAAATAATCCATCTTTTAATTTTGGATTATAAACAACATCAAATAAAAACTTACAAGCATTTTCAAATACTTCTTCCCCCAAATATTTTTCTTCAGGTACAAACATTGTAACTCGCATAAAAGCCTGATGACCTTTGAAAAAATATCCATATTTAATATCATAAATATAATTTTCAATTAAAGCTTTATTTAAACTTTCCACTGTTGGATATTTAGCCGAATACCTTGACATTAGCTTGCTAAGGATCATTCTAATCAAAGATTCCTCGCCTCTATCTTCAAACGGAAAATAAAGCCTAATTACGGTTTGTCTAAATCTGCTCGTTTTAATAATATGAACTTTTTTCACTTACAATCACATCCTTATCTTTATTATAACACGAAACCTTATATTTAACTAAACACAAACGTCTAAGCAGAAAAAACATATAATATAAAAATGAGAGGAAGGATAGTTTGAAATATTTAATTTTGATTGATATTGACGGAACTTTGGAAAACGATAAAAATGTCGTTAGCCCCAAAACTATTAAAGCTATAGAAAAAATTACTAATCAAGGCCATATAGTAGTTCTAGCCTCTGGACGAGCAAGATACAGCGTTATAAAAGTTAAAAATCAAATTCACAGCAGTAATTATATTATTACTTCTAACGGCGCTGAAATTTATAACACCTTCAATAATCTAATTGTTTATGGAAGTTATCTTCCAATCAAAGAACTTTTACAAATTTGTAATTACGCATCGAAACTAAAAATTAAAATTAAAATTGCCAAAGGCAATTATGAATATATAAACTATCCCAAAGAAAATAATTATCAAACAATAATTAATGATTTTAAAACTATAATTAACCAAAATATTAAACAAGTTATGTTTATAAGTCAAAATAATAAATTAAAAAAGCTTAAAAGCTATATTAAGAAAATGTCAAACATAAAAATCATCAGAGAATCAACCTATAATCAAACTCCTTGGTTCAGTATCGTTAATCAAGGAGCTTCTAAAGGAAATATGCTTAAAATCTTAGCTGATAAATTAAACATTCCTATAAAAAATACAATTGCTATTGGTAACGATTATAACGACCTTTCAATGATCAATAGCGCTAATGATAGTTACGCTATGGCTAATGCTAATAACATCGTTAAAACCCATGCTAAATACATAACTTATAGCAATAATGATGATGGCGTTGCTATTGCTTTAGAAAAAATAATGCAAGAAAAAAACATCGATTGATGTTTTATTTTGATAATTGACCAATTAGTTCATTATATTTATTCAATGTATCAGTATTTTGGAATACTACCTTATCACCTTCGACTGACCATGTTCCCTTAGAGCTAATTAATAAATCAATAATTTTACTTTGTGTATCTAATAAATTATTAATTTTCTCACTAGCTGTTTTTAATTCATCTTGTGATTCTTTGAAATCAGATTCAGCTACTCCACGAAGCATTAATTCTTCATATAAATCAATATAATAACTGTTTAATTTTTGGCTTTTGATCTTCTTCATAATTTCTTTTTCACTAGTCATTTTAGTTAATTTTGTTAACTTTTCATTAAAAGAATTTTTAGTCTTCGTTAAATACTCCTTTGACTTTACAAAATCTGGTCCGTCGCTTTTATAATTATCAGCTGATAATAAATTTGCTAACTGCTTATCTTCCATAATATCCAATACACTTTTTAAAGTAGTACTATAATCATCCAAGTATTCTTTAATCGTTTTTTCAACCACCGCATAATCACCATTTGTTTTTATTGGCGTATTATAACGAGCTGTCATGATATCCTTTTTAGATAATTCTGCAATTTCATCGCGCAAAATATCTTCCTGTTTCAAATCCTTAACAATCATATATCCTATAGCTGCAGCTATTACTAAAACAACAACTGCCACTGCAATAATTATTTTCTTTTTTGTTTTTTTCTTATCCATAGTATTCCTCCTAACAATATTATATCACTATTTAATTTTATGTAAATACTGTGCAAATATAATTGGTTGACTTTTTCTCAATATAATTTTAAAGTTTTAATTTCATATATATTTTTTTACAATTTTTACCTTTAAGTACTTTCTTTAAGTTTTTAATTGTAATTTGCCATTATTAGTGTTAAAATAATGGCAAAAAGGAGGGTTTTATGAAAAACTTATTATATGCACTTGTTGCAACTATCGCTGTATGTTTAGGAATTGGAAGTGTTAACGCTGAAGGAATGGTTCCTTTAGAAGTTAAAGCTAGCTTCGATGATAAAACAAATTACACTACTTTTACTCCCGAAGGATATGACTATGGAGCTACACAAGTCGGTGGCTACTATAAAGAAAAAATGAGTATCCCAGAATCTCATAACGATTTTATTAACTTCGAAGTCACTTTAGGTAAAAATGGAAACGTTTCACCTGATATCGCAAAATTTACAGTATCTGTTCAAACAAACACTGTAGTTTCAGAATATGACTTCACACCTATTTTAACAAAAGATGCTAACGGAGTTTACACAGCTAGCTTCAAAATTCCCGCTAGTAAATTAACTACCAATAACGATGGATACTATGATGGAATATCATTTGTTTTCAAACGTTCAAATGGTACCGAAAGACTCTTTAAGTTATATACCGATGAATACAAGGGAACAACCGACTATACGCGTTTTGCTGGAAAATTTGTAAATGACAAAAATGAAACAATTGTCATTAAAAACGATGGAACAATTATTTACAAAGATGAAAAAGCTTCTAATAATTCTTATAGTTTAGGTATCTATTATGATGAAAATTTGAATCTAGTAAAAGAAGAGATTACTCTTTCATCTTATAATGCAAATCACTATTTACTAATAGAAAATGATAATACACTATCTGTATTAGATAAAGAAAATGGCACAAAAACTGGTGAAATTTTCAAACGTCACATTCCTGTAACTGACTTTACATTTAACCAAGATATTTTTAACCTTAAAAAAGGGAGTACTGCTAATATTGAAATAACTATTAATCCAACTAATGCTACTTCAACTGAAGCAAATTATCTTAGTGAAGATGAAAACATTGTAACTGTTTCCCAAAATGGAGTTATCACAGCTAAAGGAGTGGGAACAACTTACATTAATGTTACCATTGATGGTATCACTAAAAAAATTAAAGTTACTGTTTCTGTTCCTAATACAGATAATATAAATTCCAATATTGAACAAGATATCAACAATGCCATTAATGACCAAAACCAAAATAATATTGATGTAAATTTTAATAACGACAACAACAAAGTATCTGAAAATATATTTAACAATTTAAAAAATACCGATAAAACTTTAACATTTACTAAACAAGATAATAATGGTAATCTTTTATACTCATGGAGTTTCCAAGGCAATAATATTAGCAATACCAGTAATCTAAGCTTAGATTTAAACAAAAGTATAACTGCTAATACTGAACTAAATAAACTACTAGAAAATATGCAAAAAGTATCAAATGCTTTATACCTAAACTTTAAACATCATGGCGCTTTACCTGGAATAGCAACTTTAAATATTTATGTTGGTGATATCTATCAAGATGGAACTATATTATATTTATACTATTACAATGAACAAACCAATAATATAGAATTAATCAACGATAAAATAGTTGTCCAAAACGGCATAATCACATTTGATATTGATCATTGTTCAACATATTTTACCACAACCAATATTTTAACTGAAAAAGAAGTTACTAATATTGAAAATCCAAAAACCAACGATAATTTATATCAAATCATCTGTATCTTGCTAACTAGTTTAGCCGGAATAACTATAAGCCTTAAAAAATTATTATAATAAAGTTTATTAAAACAGCAACTTCAAAATTGCTGTTTTTTATTTTCAAATATGCTCTAATTAAGTTTAATCGGATTACTCATAACTTTAATTATTAAATCCATATTATCATCACTAGCCATAACATTTCGTTTAATCATACCACACTTCTCACATTTATAAACTATTTTATAAGTTTTTTTAAAGTTTTCAATAGCAATCGGTGTTAAAACACCATCACAATTAGCCTGCCTATCCCCTGGATTAATATCCACATGCTTTGAACATAAACATTTAGGGCAATGATCTCTTGCAGTATAACCCAAAGGAGATACCTTTTCTCCGCACACCTCACATATAAAAGGCTCATCAATCATTGTAAACTTCTTTAAAGTCACTATACCACACTCCTTTTATATAATAACACACCCCTCTTAAAATATAAAGACTAAATTACGCTTTATTTATTAAGCTTTTTCCGTTATAATATGAGTGGTGAAGAAAAATGCAAAAACCTGAATTATTATCTCCTGCCGGAAACATGGACGCTTTAAAAGCTGCCATTCATAATGGTGCTGATGCTATATACATATCTGGAAAAAACTTCGGAGCTCGAAAATTTGCAGATAATTTTGATAATAAATCATTAATTGAAGCAATTAACTATGCCCACCTATATGATGTTAAAATTTATGTAACAACAAATACCTTAATTTATGAAAATGAAGTTGAGGATTTTATCAGTTATTTAAAATTTCTATATTTAAATGGTGTCGATGCTGTTATCATGCAAGATATTGGGATGATGTCTTTAGCTAGAAAAATTGTCCCCAATTTAGAAATCCACGCCTCTACACAGGGCAATAATTGTAATGACGATACCTTAAAATTATATAACGAATTAGGCGTATCTAGAGTCGTTTTAGCTAGAGAACTATCACTAGAACAAATAAACGGATTAAAAACCAATATTGAAAAAGAAGTTTTCATTCATGGCGCGCTTTGTATTTGTTATAGCGGGTGCTGCTTATTCAGCAGTTTAAACGGTGGTAGAAGCGGTAACCGTGGTGAATGTGCTGGTCCATGCCGTCTACCTTATACTCTAATTAAAAATAATAAAATAGTAAAAACTAATGGTAATTTTCTTTTAAGTACTAAAGAATTAAATACAACTAAACATATTAAAGAAATATTAAAAAGTAACATTCAAAGCCTTAAAATTGAAGGCCGCATGAAAAGCCCCGAATATGTTGGATTTGTTACTAAAATGTATCGCAATTTAATTGATGATATTACCTTAGATAAAGATTACGATAAAAATCTTAAAAAACTATTTAATCGCGAGTTTACAAATGGCCATCTATTTAAAAGTAAAGAACATGAACTTATGAACCAAGAAAGTCCAAATCATCAAGGAATTAAAATTGGAAATGTTATTAGTACTAATAAACAAATAAAAATCAAACTAACTGATGACTTAAATCAAAACGATGGAATTCGTTTCAAAGAAAGTAATAAAGGCATGATAATCAATAAACTTTATAACGAAAAAGGCCTTTTAATTAATAGAGCAAATAATAATGATATCGTTTATTTAGACAATAAAATTAATTTAAAATCAAATGATACTGTTCTAAAAACTATTGACCATAATCTTCAAGAGAATTTGAAAAAATATGAATTAAAAAAACTTCTAATTGATATTGATATCCAAGCTTTAATTGGCAAACCATTATCTATAACTTTTAAAGATCAAAAAAATACTGTCTTTATTCAAGGAAATATTGTTGAAAAATCTATTACTAGTCCTATTCCCGAAGATCAAATAAAAAAACAAATCTCTAAACTTGGTAATACTCCCTTTACAGCTAATAAAATATCTATAACCATGGATTCCAATATTTTTATTTCAATAAAAGAATTAAATGACCTTAGAAGAACCCTAACAGAAAAACTTATCAACAAAAAAATAAAAATTAATCGCCAATTACCAGAAATTAACATAACAAAAGAACAAATAAAATGTAATCAAAAAATAAATATTAACGCTTATATAACAAATGAAGAACAATTAACTACCATTTTAAATAAAGTCGATACCATCTATACTGATAATTATCAACTATACTCAAAGTATAAAAATGAAAATATTTACTATAAAACTAACCGCACAAGTACGAATCTTCAAGACTTTAATAATGAAAATTTACTACTCACTAATCTAGGTGATGTTTATAAATATTCAAAAAATAATAATTGTCAAGCCGATTACACTTTAAATATAATAAATAGTTACAGTTCAAAATTTTTAAATAATCAAAACATCAAAACTATAACCCTCTCACCAGAGATGAGTTTAACAGATATTAAAAATATTGCTACCTATAGTAATAATCTCGAAGTTATAGTTTATGGGACTATTGAACTAATGGTTATGAATCATTGCATCACTAAAACTAATGACGGATGCCATAACTGTAAAAATGATAAATACTATCTTAAAAATAATCAAAACAAATTGTTTCCTATCATTACCAAGAATTGTCAAACCCATATTATGCATCATGAAAAAATTAATCTATTAAAAAATATAAATACTCTAAAAGAACTTGGTATTACAAATTTTCGTTTAGAGTTCTTTGATGAAAGTAAAGAACAAATACTAAATATTATAAATCAAATAAAAAGTGTGAAATTTTAATTTTCAACACTTTTTATTTAATTATATAAGGGTTAGCCTTTGTTCCCTCTCCAGATAGAGTAATATCTGATTTTAGATAGAGGACTGGGTAAACAGCAAAAATTTTATTTGGTAAATGTCCCCAAAAACTGCCATTAGAATGAACGGTGATCATAATATTGGTATCACGGGCAGATGGAGAAATAGTCCAATAAGAAACATCAGACTCAAACAAATAATTAGTCATTTTACATATACCATTAGTATGATAATCGTTGTAATCCAAGTACATATTCCCACATTGTTCCATATTTGTGTTTGCTCTCAAATAATCACTTGCACTAATCAATCCAATTTTACCTGTCCATTTTATCTTTTTTTCATCCGCTATTTGACCTGCTAAATCTGCATTCCCATCCATTACAGAACCAAGGCTAAAGTCATAACTTTGAATTTGATTTTGTGCATTTGAATTCAATGCATTATAGTAATCATTATTTAAATAAGTATTCAAAGTAGATGGGCGTGTCCAATTATCCGAGTTGGTTGTATCAAAAGCCATATTTCCTATACTCGCATTCTTTATTATCTTTAATGTACCGTCAGCTTCTACTGATATTATTCGCCACTCTTCATTATTGAAAGTTATATAGTTATTAGGATTAGCGCCTTTATACACATATCTTCCTGGTTCATATGTGTCTTCATATAATCCATCTCCTGATGTTACGAGGTTTGATGTTAATTGTTCTGATGCTACTTGCTCACCTGGTGTATATCCATTCT